>JBPBQE010000523.1:0-10574 GCA_050954595.1 Janthinobacterium lividum
AGCCGAACTCCAAGCCGCCCTCGCCCGATGCTAGCCGCCGGCACCACCGTCCGCGTCCGCGACGACTGGCCCGAGACCCGCGGCCCCTGCCACATCCGCACGCCGCATTACCTCCGCGGCCACACCGGCACCGTCGTCCGGCATCTCGGCGACTTCCGTAACCCGGAAGACCTCGCCTTCGCTCGCCCGGCCGCCACCCTGCCGCTCTATCACGTCGCCTTCGCCTCACGCTCTATCTGGCCCGATGCTGGCGCTGCCGAACTCGTCGTCGAACTCTTCGAACCCTGGCTGGAGCCGCTATGACCGCCTTGCTCGAGACCAACAGCGACCACCTCCTCGCCGCCATCCGCCTGCTGCTCGCGGAGAAGGAGATCGCCACCGACGACGAGATCACCCTCGCCCGCGAGCGCACCGACAAGGCCAGCCCGGCCCAAGGCGCCCGCATGGTCGCCCGCGCCTGGCTCGACCCGGATTTCCGTGCCCTCATGCTCGAGGACGGCGCCAAAGCCGCCGACAGCCTCGGCATCCCCATGCTCGGCCTGCCACCGCTCGGCGTGCTCGAGAACACGGAAACGACCCACAACCTCGTCGTCTGCACCCTGTGCAGCTGCTACCCGCGCGGCGTGCTGGGCTACCCGCCGTTCTGGTTCAAATCCGTCGGCTACCGCGCCCGCGCCATCCGCGACCCGGCCGGCGTCCTGGCCGAATGGAACACCGTGCTGCCCGCCGGCACCGCCATCCGAGTCGTCGACAGCACTGCCGATTACCGCTGGATGGTCCTACCCCGCCGTCCCGCCGGCACTGACGGCTGGGACGAAGCCCAGCTCGCCAGCCTCGTCAGCGCCGAGGACATGATTGGCGTGACGGTGCCCGCGCTGCCCTGATCCTACGGGCGTGCCGTAGCGGTCAGACTTTCCGCCTTCGGCACGCCCGCCAGGAACTCGGCCAGTTGCGCCTGGTAGAACTTCGCCACCGACGTCGTGCCATGCCCGCTGGTCTCCGGGCTTTCCGGGATCAGGTAATACTTGGCGCGGCTCACTCGCTTCAGCGCCGCGTCCAGCAACCCGGTCTGCGGCGGATTGCGCTCGTCATCGGCCGAATTGATCACCAGCACGGCGGCCTTGATCTTTTCCAGCTGCGGCGCCGCATCGAAGCCCCGTGACGCGTCCCACTGATAAACGAAGTCGTTGGCATCGGCCGTGAACGGCAACGCCTTGCGCTTGTTCACCGCCGCATCCGCCATCAGCCGCGTCGGCGCTTCTTTCTGATAGGCCGAACTACCGCCGCTGGTCGCGATCCCGAACCACACGTTCGCCATCCGCAGCGAGGGAGGCTGGTCGGTGTAGTTGCCGTCCTTGTAGGCCGGGTCGTCCCGCACGGTGTCGATCACCATGCGCCGCATCATCCAGTTCCGGCTCGACATCGCCGTCGGCTGGCTCGCCATCGGCACCAGCGCGTCCATGAAGTCCGGATACATCTCGCCCCAGGCCCACGTCTCCATGCCGCCCATCGAGTTGCCGATCACCAGCCGCAGATGCGTCACCCCGAGTCCCTTGGTCAGCATCTCGTACTGCGCCCGGATCATGTCGTCGTAATCGTAATGCGGAAAGCTGGCACGCATCCCGTCCGACGGCCTGGACGACTGCCCGGCCCCGATCACGTCCGGCAGGATGATGTAATATTTCGCCGCATCTAGCGCCTGCCCCGGCCCGAACAGCGCGCCGGCGAAGGCCGGGTTCAGCATCCCCGTCCCGGTGCCGCCCGTGCCGTGCAGCACCAGCACCGGCTCGCCCGTGCTGGCGCCCACCGTCGCATAATGGAGCCGCAACTCCTTCATCGTCTTGCCGTCGTCGAAGTGGAAGTCGTGCGCGATGTAGTCGCCCTGCATCGGCGCCGGATAATCCGCAGCATGCGCCCCGCCGCTCAACAACAACCCGACCGCCAGCATCCGCCAACCAACCGCCATGACGACCTCCCGCAATTTTGCTGGAAGCCTACGCGCTCTACTCTCGCCGTCGCAACGGTCCTATGTGCGAACCATCCGCGCCGCCGTCGTCGCGATCACACCCATTGCCACCACCAGCACCCCCAGCGCGATCCGCAGCCCCGACAACTCCGCAATGCCACCGATGATGGGCGGCCCCACCAGCATCCCGGCATAACCCAGCGTCGCCACCGCCGCGATCCCGGTGCTCGCCGCCGGCCCCGCCCGGCCCGCCGCCGAAAACAGGATCGGCGCGATGTTGGCCGCCCCCAGCCCGACCAATCCGAACCCCACCGGCCCCGCCATCGGCCACGCCATCACCAGCAGCACCCCCAGCGCCGACACGCACGCCCCCGCCTGCAACACGGCCCGCGAGCCGAAACGCCGCACCCAACGGTCCCCGAACACCCGCGCCGCGATCATCGCCACCGAGAACCCGGCATACCCGGACGCCCCCGCCGGCGCCTCCAACCCGGCAACGTCGCGCATGAACACGCCGGACCAATCTGCCACCGCCCCTTCGGTCAGGAACGCCAGCAGGCAAAGCACCCCGATGCCGATCAGCACGCGATCCGGCCATCCCGTCCGGGTGCCCTGCTCCTGCCCACCCATCGCCGGGTCCGGATCGAGCCACGCATGCGCGATCACGCATCCCGCCACCGCCGCGGCTGCCGCCAGCAACCCGCCGCGCACCCCGGCCCCCGCCGCCTCGCACCCGGCCACCAGCACCGTGCCGCCCAATCCGCCCAGCGAGAACGCCGCATGGAACGATGACATCACCGCCCGCCCAGACTCCTGCTCGAACCGGCTGGCCCGCGCATTCATCCCCACGTCCAACGACCCGGCCGCTGCCCCCAACAACAGCAACACGCCCCCGAGCGCCAACAAGCCGCCGACAAACGCCGGCAACGACAGCACGAACACCAGCGCGATCCCGCTCGCCGTCAGCAACCACGGCAAGCCACGCGCCCCGAGCCAGCCCATCACAGGCATCGCCACCATCGCCCCGGCCGCAACGCACAACAGCGCCGCTCCCAGCGCTCCGTCCGACAGCCCCAGCGCCGCCTTCACCCCGGCAATGCTGACTGCCCAGCCGCCATAGGCCAAGCCGGCGGCAACGAACAACAAAGCAATCCCGACCCGTGGCCGACCCCGTGGGGCGGATGAAACCCGCCTCTCCCGCCCCACGGCCTCCAAGTAACCTACCCCACGGCGTCCCAAGCCGGCGCGAACCCGGGATTGACGCAACGCTGATCCTTCGGCAGTGCCGCGATTGCCGCCCGGTCCGCATCGTCCAGCGTCACCTTCAGCGCATCCAGATTGGCCTGCTGGCTCTCCCGCCGCCCCGCCTTCGGGATCGCCGCCACCCCGTCCTGATCCAGCAGCCACTTCAGCGCCACCTGCGCCGCGCTGACCCCATGCTTCTGCCCGATCTCGGCCAGCGCCGGCTGCTCCGCCAGCTTGCCTTGGGCCAACGGGCAATACGCCACGCTCGCCGCCCCGACACCGCGAGCGCCCTCGACCATCCGGTCCTGCCCGAGCAGCACGTGATACTCGAACTGATTGCATGCGATCGGCGCCCCAATCTCGCCGACGGCACGCTTCAACAGCGCCGACGGGAAGTTCGCCACCCCGATCGACCGAGCCAGCCCCTGCTCCTTCAACGCGACCAGCTTCTGCATGGCATCGCCGAGATCCATCTCCGGCGCCGGCCAATGGATCAGATACAGATCGACGTACTCCGTTTCCAACCGCTTTAGGCTCGCCTCGATCGCGCGCTGCATGTCGTCGCCAGCCAGATGCTGCCACCACACTTTCGTGGTCAGGAAGATGTCGCCGCGCGCCACTCCGCTCGCCGCGATCCCCCGCCCGACAGCCTCTTCGTTGTCATACATCTCGGCCGTATCGATGTGCCGGTACCCCAGCCCCAACGCCCCCTCGACGGCCCCCGCGCACTCTTCGCCCTTCAGCCGATACGTGCCCAACCCGAGCTTCGGCATCCGCATCTCGTGCGCATCAATCGTTTGCATCGCGGCTGTTCCTATCGTTTCGCCAGGTCCACCAAAGCGGTGAACCCCGTTTCGGTTCCGAAAGCGAGCTTGCTGCCATCCGCAGACCAGGCCAGCGCCGTCACTTTCCCGGACGCCGGGCCGTCCTTCGGCTGCGCGATCGGCAGGATCCGCTCGCTCGCCACGTCCGCGATCACCACCAGCCCATCGGTGAACCCGGCCGCCACCATGTCCTGCTGCGGATGAAACGCCACCTGGCTGCACATCACCCCGTCGCCGCCGGCCAGCTCGAGCGGCGCCTTGCCCATCGGCCCGCCACCGAAGAACGGCCACATCACCACCGTGTCCGCGCCCGAGGACGCCAGCCACTTGCCGTTCTTGCTGAACGACAGGCTCTCCGTCTTCGAGGGATAGCCGCTCATCCGCATGTGCTGGCCGTCCGTGAGCCGCCAGCCATGCAGCGCGTTCTCCTGCATCGACGTCACCGCCGCCTCGCCTGCCGGATGCAGGATGATGCCGGTATGGCTCCCCTTCCACTCCAGCACCCGCGGCGTATCCGCCTTCGCATTCACGAACCACAGCGAGCATCCGTTGTAGTGCGACGCCGCAACCCGCTTGCCCTTCCCGTCGAACGCGATCCCCGTGACGCTCGACGGATGGTCCAGGCTCTTCAGCCGCTCGCCCTTGCCGTCGAACACGTGCACGACCTTGCCGACCGCACACGCCACCAGCGGCGCCTTGGCATCCGAGAACGCCGCCACCTGCTCGACCCACTTGCCCTTGAAGCGCGCGACCTCGCTTACCGTCCCGTCCGCCGCAACCCGGCGGAACCCGCCATCGTCCCCACCGGTCAACCACCCGGCTCCCGCCGTCACCATCGACAGCACCGGCCCGTCATGCACCTCCACCGTGCGCCATGCCCCGTCGGCCGCGACCAGCCGCACGGTGCCATCGCCCAGCGCGAACCCGGCCGTGTGCCCCGAGAACCCGGCACCGACCACGAACTCGCCCGTCTCCTGCGTCGCGCCGCGCTCCCGCAACAGCGCGTCCGGTGCCAACATCAGCCGCGCCTCAAGCCGGAACCTGGCAACTCTCGAACCCGCGCCGCAGCTGCGGCCGGTTCAGGTTGCGCCCGATGAACACCAGCTTGCTGCGCCGCTCGCCCTCCGGCCACGCGCCCACGAAGTCGCCATCCGCGATCATGTGCACCGCCTGGAACGCGAACCGCCGCTCCTCGCCCGGATAGGCCAGAATGCCCTTGGTCCGCAGCAAATCCTGCCCCTTCTCGGCCAGCAGCGCCGACACCCAGGCATTGAACTTCTCCGGGTCCACCGCCCGCTCCAGCTCGAAGCTCATGGACGAGATGTCGTCGTTATGGCTGTGCTCGTGCTCCTCCTCGAGGAACTCCGGCTCCCGCGCCAACACACGCTGCAGGTCGAACGCCCCCTGGTCGAGGATGTCGGTGACGTCCATCTCGGCGCGCGAGGTCCGGTGGATCTTGGCGAACCGGTTGATCTTGCGGATCATCGCCTCGACCTCGGTCAGCTCGTCGGCCGTCACCAGGTCGGTCTTGTTCAGCACGATCACGTCGGCGAACGCGATCTGCTCCTCCGCTTCCGCGCTATCCTTCAACCGCGCCGGCAGGTTCTTGGCGTCCACCACCGTGACGATCGCATCGAGCCGCGTCCGCGTCCTGACGGTGTCGTCTACGAAGAAGGTCTGCGCGACCGGCGCCGGGTTGGCCAGCCCGGTGGTCTCGATGATGATCCCATCGAACTTGCCCCGCCGCTTCATCAGCCCGCCGACGATCCGGATCAGATCCCCGCGCACGGTGCAGCAGATGCAGCCATTGTTCATCTCGAACACTTCTTCGTCCGCATCGACGACCAACTCGTTATCGACGCCGAGCTCCCCGAACTCGTTGATCACCACCGCATATTTCTTGCCGTGATTCTCCGTCAGAATACGGTTCAGCAGCGTCGTCTTACCGGCGCCGAGATAGCCGGTCAGCACCGTGACGGGCACCTGTTGCGTATCGGACATGGAATAGCCTCACACTCTGATCTGGCCACCGCATATAGTCGGTCGGCCGCCGCACTGCACCCTTCGCTGGAGCGACCCTGACGACAGGCCAGATCTACGCGGGCGTTGGTTTCGACGCGTAAGCCAACGCCAACCCGAGCTGCACGAAGAAATACCCCGCCAGCGGCATCGCCACCCAATCCGTATTCCCCGCGATCGGCCACAGATGAATGGCCGCCGCGATGAACAGACCGATCCGCAGCGCGTCCCCTCCCATGCCGCGCCCGATCGTCACCAACCAACTCACCGCCAGCGCCACGAATAGCAGCACCCCAGGGATCCCGCCCTCCACCGCCGCCTGCATGTAGAAATTGTGCGAATGCTGGACGCACATCGCGGCCCCGCCGCCATCGTCGCCGTTCCAGCCCTGGAAATACTCCGGCTGGTCGCACAACCGCCGGAACCCGTCGAACCCGGCCCCCATCAACGGATGCGCCTTCACGATCGCCACCGACCGCGCCGCGATCTCCCCGTAATGGTTATCGCCGAAATCGCTCATCTGCTTGGAAAACTGCGTCAGCACCCGCTGCGCCGCACTCGGTGATACCACCGGCAGCGCCGCCAGCAGCAGCACCGCCGCCACCCCGGCCCCCATCGCCGCCAGGCGGAACCGCTTGACCAGCAACCCGGTCAACGCCACCCCGAACAGCGTCAACAGCAGCGGCATCCGCTGCGCCACCAGCAACATCAGCGCCACCGCGCCGACCATCACCGCCAACTGCCGCCACCGCGTCCGCCCCCACACCAGCAGCGCCGGAAACAGGATGCGCGACAGCACCGGCCCAGCCCGCGGCTTGGTGAACGGCCCCGTCAACTCGCCCGCCGAGCCCTTGGGCCAGCCGAACAGGTTATGCCCAAACCCAAACTGGAGGAGGCACTGCACCCCGATATAAAGCACCGACCACCGCAACAGCCGCGCCACCCAGACCCGCAGCCATTCCTGCCGGAATACCCAATAGGCCAAGGCCGCCGCCAACAGCGGAAACCGCACCACCGCCAGCGCCTGCCCCAGATCGGTCCGCGCCGAACACAGCACCAACCAGCCCCACCACGCCGCCGCGATCCGTACCCAAGGCCGCCGCAACCACCCCCACTCTCGGCGCATCGCGCTCTGAGCCAGGAACAACACCCCGATCAGGCTGAGCACCACATCCGCCGGCGCCCGCCCATGCACCAGGAACACCGGCAGCAGGAGAACCAACCCGGCCCCGACCCGATCCACCCAACGCAGACCCGTCTGCTCCCCCTCCCGCGGCCGGGCTTGAGGCGCAGCGTGCATCGAGCCCGGGGTCGGGCCAGCAGAACTCACGGCGACGTCTCATAATGATCCATCCGCCACTCGATCGGCTCCGCCGCCGCCATCCGATACCATTCCTCCATCAACGGATGCGCCCGCACCGCCTCGCAATACGCCCGCGTATCCTCGGCCACTGCCGGCGCATACGTCAGCAACCGCGCCACCACCGGCGCATACATCACATCCGCCCCGGTGAAGCTCGCCCCGAACAGGAACGGTCCCCCTGCGCCGAACGTCGCCCGCGTCTCGCGCCACAGCACCTCGATCCGCGCGATGTCCATCAACGCCGCCGCGGTCTGCCCCCGCCCGGCACCATCCCGCCCCAACACCATCGGCATCGCCTGCCGCACCCCCCGGAACCCGGCATGCATCTCCGCCGAGATCGACCGAGCCCGCGCCCGCGCCGCCCGGTCTGCCGGCCACAACGCCGGAAACGCCTCCGCGCAATACTCGACGATCGCCAGGCTCTCCCAGACCTGCACCCCCCGGTGCTCCAGGAACGGCACCAGCCCGCTCGGCGACTGCTTCGACACCGCCGTCCCGGCCCCACCGCCCTCGAGCGGGATCACCAAATCCTCGACGTCCAGCCCGGCGAGTCGCACCGCCAGCCACCCCCGCAGCGACCACGACGAGTACCGCCTCGTGCCCAACAACAGAGTTCCGTCCGACATAGCATTCTCCAATGGTCGGCCCCGCTATCGCACGCCGACGCCCCCTCGCCAAAACCGCATCTATCGACACATCGGCTTCGCCCGACGTCTAATTTTCGGGACAATTACCGTTAAATTAACTACTCCCTCAGCGTGAGCACAAATGTCGCATCGCCGAGGACTATCCACCCGGCCTATCTTCCTCAGCTGGACGGGCTGCGAGGCTATTCCATGCTCCTCGTCCTGCTGGCCCATCTCCCGCGCCCGTCGGATTTCCCGCCAGCCGCGCTCGTCTGGCAACTGGAGCACGCGCTCAAACTCGCCGACATCGCGCTCGACGGCTTCTTCATGATGAGCGGCTTTCTCATCACCCGCCTGCTCCTGGCCGAGCGCCGCCGCACCGGACGCATCGACCTGCGGCAATTCTATTTCCGCCGCGCGCTCCGGATCTTCCCGATCTACTACCTCGCCGCCGCAATCGTGTTGCTGCTCTGGCCCGCCGATCTCGGGCGCGGCGCCGCCCTGCTCACCTACACCTACAACGCCTACCTGCCGTTCCACCCGCAGCCGTACCCGCTGGAACAGACCTGGTCGCTCGCCGTCGAGGAACAGTTCTACCTGCTCTGGCCCTTGCTCCTGATCGTGCTACCCACGCGCTGGCTCGGCCGCGTCACCCTCCTCGCCCTCCCGGCACTCGCCATCGCCAGCGCCGTCGGCGTCGCCCTTCTCCTGCCGCCCGCCCTGGCCGCCGAGCTGAGCTACACGATGCTGCCCACCCGCATGCTTCCCCTCGCCCTCGGATGCTTCCTGGCGGTCATCGAAGGGGACGGCCGGCATCTCGGCCGCCGCACCGCCGGGGCCGCCGCGGCCTGCGGCGCCGGCCTCCTGCTGCTCGCCATCGGCGGTCGTGCCGTCGGCCTGATCCCCACCGGCGGCTGGGTCTGAGCGGTGATCCTGCCTGGCCTGTCGCTCATTTCGCTCGGCCTGATCACCACCCTCATCGACCCAGCGACCCCCGCCCGCCTCCTCGCCCCCCTCCGTTGGGGTCCCGCCCGCTTCCTCGGGCGCATCTCCTACGCGATGTACCTGGTCCACATCCCGTTGCTCTTCGCCCTCGGCATCAACGCCGCCGCGCTCCACGACGGCCCCGCGCCGCTGCGCTGGTCCGCCCTGGTCGTCCTGCTTTCGCTCTTGATCGCAACCGCCTCGTTCTTCCTGATCGAACGCCCACTCGCCCGGCTACGGCATCGCCCCAACACCCGGCACTCTCACGAGCCACACGAAGACGTGATCAAAGCCCTGACGCCATCTTAAAGTCTTCGCCGTAACTCGAGCTGTATCGCGCAGGCACCCGACAACCAATACGGTCGGCCGGACAGTGCCGCTCAGGGAGACGACAGCAGATGACGACCTACACAGTCGCAGCGGACGGCTCCACCAGCCCGACCACCACGCCTTTCCCGCAACCCGTCATCAACGACGTACTCGTGCCCGACGGCACCTACGATCAAACCAGCACCACCGCCGTCGTTCTGGTCGATGGCGGCGCCCTGACCCTGCAGTCGCTCAACATCGGCTCGGCCATTGAGGTCGATCTCGGCTTCCTCACCAGCCCGACGCTGACCGGCACCGGCTCCATCACCGGCGCCGCTGACACCACCAAGATTCTCCCCGCCTTCGTCACCACCGGCGGCACCCTGGTCGACATCAACGGCACGATCGCCGTCACCTTTGTCAGCAATGGCCAGCTCACCGTCTCGGCCGGCGAACGCCTCGCCCTCGAAGGCGACTTCTCCGGCATGGGCGGCTCCGCCGTCACCGTGGCCGCTGGCGGCGAACTGGACATCGATAGCTTGACCACTGCCGGCGTCAGCGCGCTCACCTCGCAGGGCACCGTCAAGGTCACCGCCCCGAGCACGCGCTTCCTCGGCGCCACCACCCTCGGCGGCACCGTGCTCGTCCAAGGCGATGCGCAGAACGGCTTCGGCACCGGCACCCTCGCCGCCCGTACCACGACCGCCGGCAACGGCACCTACGTCGCCGCTCTCGATCTGCGTGGCGCAACCTTTACCGTCCCCATCAACAGCCTGACCTTGGGCCAGGACGCCAGCATCAGCTTCGGCACCGGCACCACTGCGGTGGCCCGTTTCGCCGTCGCCGGGCTCAGCACCGCCCTCGTCCCGCTCGACCTCGTCAAGGTGGACGGCACCCTCCGCGTCACCGGTGATGGCACCGGCGCCGCCAACCAGGTCATCATCAGCCAAGCCGAATTCGCCGGCTCCGCCGCCGCGACCGGCACCGGCAACAACACGGTCGACTTCGCCGTCGCCGCCGCGGACGGCGGTGCCAGCCTGCAGCGTCAGATCACCGTCGACGCCAACACGGTCCTGCAAAACGACGCCGCCATGACGATCGGCGGCCAGGGCACCGCCACCACCACGATCGGTGCCACCGGCGCCGCTGCCGGCTCGAGCTTCGTCAACGGCACGGGCGCCCAACTCACCATCGCCGCGGGCGCCGCCCTAAGCGTCGCCGCCATCCAGAACGCCGGC
>JBPBQE010000556.1:0-10568 GCA_050954595.1 Janthinobacterium lividum
GTTCACCGGCATCGCGGTCGACTTCACCATCCAGTTCGCCGTCCGCTACCGGGAGGCGCGCATCGCGCATCCGGCGATGAACGAGGCTCTGCTACAGACCAGCCGCCGCGCCGGGGTGCAGATCTTGGTCGCCGCGCTCGCCAGTATGGCCGGGTTCCTGGCCTTCACGCCGGCCAGCTTCGTCGGTGTCGCCCAACTCGGGCTGATCGCCGGTGTCGGCATGTTGATCGCCTTCTGCTGCACCGTGACGTTTCTCCCGGCCTTTCTCGCCACCTTCAATCCCCCTGGCGGGGCTGCCGAGACCGGGCTGACCTGGTTGCGGCCGCTTGACCCGGTCCTGAACCGCTGGCACCGCCCGGTCGTATTCGTGTTCGTCGCCCTGGCCGCTCTCGGCGCCGCGCTGCTGCCGACGCTGGAGTTCGACAGCGACCCGCTGCACACCAAGGATCCCAACTCCGAGGCGGTCAAAACCCTCAACAGCCTGCTCGACGATCCCGTCACCAATCCGTACACGATCGACAGCCTCGCCCCGTCGCTCGAGGCCGCCAAGACGTTGGCCGACCGTCTCGACAAGCTGCCCACCGCCGACAGCGTCCTCTGGCTCGGCAGCTTCGTGCCCGAGAACCAGGCTGAGAAATTCCCCATTCTCGAGGACGCCGCTAGCGTGTTGCGCACCACGCTCACGCCGCCGACGCTGCCCGCGCGGCCCGATGCCGCCGCCTTGCGCGCCGCCGTCCAGAAAGCCGCGGCCGCCCTGGTTGCCGCCAAGCCCAAGCTCCCGGCCGACAGCCCGGTGCTGCCCATCATCGGCGACCTTCAGACGCTCGCCACCGCCCCCGATGCCGTGCTGCTGGCGACCGACACCGCGCTGACCCGGTTCCTGCCACTGCAACTCGACCGCCTCCGCGTCGCGCTGGACGCCACGCCGGTCACGCAGGCCGACGTGCCGCAATCACTGCGCGACGAATGGGTGCTTCCGGATGGCCGGGCCAAGGTCGAGGTCTCGCCCAAGCTCGCGACCGTCCGCAGCCCGGATGGGCTGGAACGCTTCGTCGCCGAGGTCGAGGCCATCGCGCCCGATGCTGGCGGGTCGGCCATCATCATCGCCGGCAGCACGGAATCCATTCTCAACGCGTTCAAGACCGCCGCCCTGTTGGCCATCATCGCCATCGCGATTCTGCTGGCTATCACGACGCAGCATCTGCTCGACATGTCGCTCGTGGTTTTGCCGCTGATCATCTCGTCGCTGCTGACGGTGTTGTGCGCGGTCAGCATCGGCATGGAACTCAACTTCGCCAACATCATCGCGCTGCCGTTGCTGCTCGGCGTGGGCGTGTCGTTCAACGTCTACTTCGTGATGAACTGGCGGGCCGGCCGGGTGGCCCCGCTCGGCTCGGCCACCGCCCGCGCCGTGCTGTTCTCCGCGCTGACCACGGCGACCGCGTTCGGCTCCCTCGCCCTCTCCGGGCATCCCGGCACCGCCAGCCTCGGCAAGCTGCTGTTGCTCAGCCTGAGCTGCACGCTGCTGACCACGATCGTCTTCCTGCCCGCATTGCTCGATTGGCTCGGGAGCCCGGCCGTGGCACTCCGTCGTCGCAAGAGCTAACCGCGGGAGAGACGACATGCAGTCGATGAGCAACGTACGCGCCCTGGTGTTCGACGTTTTCGGCACCGTGGTGGACTGGCGCGGCGGCGTCGCCCGGGACGTGGCGCCCTTCCTGGCCCGCCATGCGCCGGATGCCGACCCGGCGGCCTTCGCCGATTCCTGGCGCAAGCAATATCAGCCGGCCATGGAGCAGTGCCGCTCCGGCCAGCGCCCGTTCACCCGCCTCGACGTGCTGCATCGCGAGAACCTCGACGCCATCCTGCCCAAGTTCGGCATCGATCCCGGCGCGGTGCAGGCCGGAGAACTCGACGCGCTGAACCTCGCCTGGCACAAGCTCGATCCCTGGCCCGACGTGGTCGCCGGGCTGACCAGGATGAAGCAATCCTTCATCATCGCCCCGCTCTCGAACGGCAACGTCATTCTGATGCTCGACGTCGCCAAGCGCGCCGGCCTGCCATGGGATGCCATCCTCGGCGCCGAGGTGGTGCAGGCCTACAAGCCCATGCCTGAAGCCTATCTCCGCACCGCCGACCTGCTGGCGCTGCAGCCGGACCAGGTCTGCCTCGTCGCAGCCCATAACAGCGACCTCGCTGCGGCCCGAAGCGTCGGCTATCGCACCGCCTTCGTCGCCCGACCGGCCGAGCATGGCCCCGGCCAGCGCACCGATCTCGCGCCGGAGCAGGAGTGGGACTGCATCGCCGGCGACTTCGTCGAGCTGGCCCAAAAGCTGGTGAGCTGAAACCGGCCGTCAGCTTCCGAGCTGCGGCCGCAACGTCGCTACCGATGCCCCGGACGGCTGCACCGTGCGCAACACGCCACCGTGCCATTGCGCCACCACCGGCAGCGCCAGCGTGTTCTGCCCCTTCTCGTCGAACCGTGCGCCCCAGCCATTGGCCGTCTGTCCCAGTGCGACGTCGATCGCCTGCACCGCGTCTCGCACCTTGTCCTTGTCGAAGCTTCCCGCCCGGGCCAGCGCGTCGAGGAACATCCGCGCACCTACGTAGTTGGCCAAGCTGTGACCACTGCGCGGCTTGGCGCCGTATTTCCGCTCATAGGTGGCTTGCACGGTAGGCAGGCCCGGCGCCTCGTCCGGATTGGTCGCGTAGGGCGGGAAGCCGACGTTCAACGTCCCGTCGAACGCCGCCCCCACCGCCGTCGCCGTATCGGCGATGGCGTAGCCGCCTCCGGCACCCACCACCATCCGCGGCAACCACCCGACTTGAGCCATCTGCCGGTAGAACATCACCGCGTCGCCCTGATAAGCGGTGTGTAGCACTACCGTGACGTCCGCCCCGCGCAGCCGTTGCACCGCGTTACCCAGATCCGGCGTCGCGGCGCTGTAGGAGAGCTTGTCGATCACCGTTAGTCCGCGATCCTTCAGCCGAGCCATCTGCAGTGCCCCGACCGTGCTGCCGTACAACCCGTCTTCGTGCAGGATCGCCACCCGCAGATTGGCCCGGCGCGGGGCCTGGGTCATGCCCCAGTGCGCCGCCAACGTCTCCGTCACGAGGTCGACGCTCAACGCGGCCAGCATGGTGGCGCTGGAGCAGGAACGGAACAACAGCCGGAACCCGCGCTCGAGCACGGGGTCGCAGATCGCGCCCAGCTCGAAGAACGGGACGCCCGCCAGCTCCGTCACCTGGCTCGCGGCGATCACCGCCGGGCTGGAGAAGCTGCCGAACACGGCGCCGACTTTCTCCCGATCCTTTTCCGGTCCGATCAGCCGCTTGGCCTCGACGGAGGCGGCGGCCGGGTCGACCGCGTCGCCCTTGATCAGCCGGAGCGGCCGGTCGAACAGTCCGCCGGCCGCGTTCCGCTCGTCGACCGCCAGCTCGAGCCCGCGGTAGCTCTCGTCGCCGAACAGCGAGAGCATGCCCGAAAACGGATACAGCGCGCCCAACAATAGCGGCTCGGTCTCGGCCCAGGCCCGGCGCGCGGCCGCGGGAAGGGCCAGCGCGCCTCTCAGGATCGCACGGCGATAAAGCGGCATCGGGTTCCGTTCAGATTTTCGAGATGATCCAGCAAGCCCATTACGGGTGCAAGCGCGAAGGGTTCCGCCGGATGACGGACCCTTCTAGCGTCCGCCCGAACGAGCCTGGAGTTTGTCCGAATGAGCCTTCCCACCGAAATGCGCTACATCGCCCATGAAGCCGGCGGTGCCGAGCTGATGCACATCGCCACCGGACCCGTGCCCGTCGCCAAGCCCGGCGAGGTCCTGATCCGGGTAGAGGCGGCCGGAGTGAACCGCCCCGACGTCGCCCAGCGTCAAGGCGCCTATCCGCCCCCGCCCGGCGCCAGCCCGAACCTCGGCCTCGAGATTGCCGGCGAAGTGGCGGCCCTCGGCGACGGCGTCCAGGGCTGGTCGATCGGCGACAAGGTCTGTGCCCTGGCCAATGGCGACGGCTATGCCGAGTACTGCACCGCGCCCGCCACCCAGTGCCTGCCGTGGCCCACCGGCTACGACGCCATCCGCGCCGCCGCGTTGCCCGAGAACTACTTCACCGTGTGGGCCAACCTGTTCGGCCACGGTCGCCTTCAGCCCGGCGAGCGCGCCCTCGTCCATGGCGGCACCAGCGGCATCGGCCTAACCGCCATCCAGCTCGCCCATGAGTTCGGCAGCCCTGTCTATGCCACCGCCGGCAGCAAGGAAAAGTGCGACGCCTGCGTCAAGTTCGGCGCCGACGAGGCGATCAACTACAAGGAGGCCGACTTCGCCGCCGTCATCAAGGAACTCACCGGCGGAAAGGGCGTCGACGTGGTGCTCGACATGGTCGGGGGTTCCTATGCCGCCAAGAACCTGCGCTGCCTGGCCATGGATGGCCGCCTGGTCCTCATCGCCTTCCTCGGCGGCAGCAAGGCCGACGGTCTCGACCTCGCCCCGATCATGACCCGCCGCCTGACCGTCACCGGCAGCACCATGCGTCCGCGCACCGCCGCGCAAAAGGCCGAGATCGCCGACGCCCTGCGTGAAAAGGTCTGGCCGGTGCTTGACCAGGGCCGCTGCAGCCCGGTGATCCACACCGTGTTCCCCCTCGACAAAGCCGGCGATGCTCACCGGTTGATGGAAAGCAGCACGCATATCGGCAAGATCATGCTGTCCGTCGCCTAGCTCCGAGCCTGAATTCTTGTCTGAAGCCCGAGGTCGGGTTTCAGACAGGAGCTTGGCCAACATGATCGCTTGCCAACTACTTCTCGGGCCACCACTTGACGAATCGTGACTAATGCTGGAAGTTTTGCTTGCGCGCGAAATGTCGGAGACTTTCCGGACTAGCGCCCGAGCCCTCCGCGAGCGGACGTCAGACCGTGCCGCGTTCGGATGGCTCCGTATTCATCCGGCCGTGGTCAGAATCCGTGATCCAATCCGGAAGCAATCAAGTAAGTGGCGGTAACGCTGCGTGCTGACGGACAGGCACAATCCGAAATGAGACAATGAGCAGACCAGACAATAACGACTCACCCTTCTCGGTCGACGTGCTCGACGAAGATCGTGTCCGCCGGGCCCTCGGCCTGAAGAGCAGCGGCAGTTCACCCACCCACCAGCAACGCCCCGAGCAAGCGCGCGCCCGCCATCGTTTCGTCGCCGACGGCGCTGTCCCGGTGGTGATGCTGAACCGAAGCGACAGCGAGACCACCGGCCTGAAGGAGCGGCTTTCCGCCGCCGAGCATGCGCTGGAGAATGAGCGCGGTGCTCACGCCAATACTCGCCGCGCCTTACAGGAGGCCACCCAGTCCAATCAAAGCTTGCAGACCCGGCTCGGTCACAACGAGCTTTCCAACGGCGAAGTGCTTCGCTCCGAGCGTGAAGGCCGCCGGGTCGCGGAAGCGGCGTTGGTTGAACTGCGCGCCGCGCTGCAGGCCGAGACTGCCCGCGTCAAGGCACTCGAGGGCATGCTCGCCGCCGCCAAAGCCAATGAGGCCAAGATCGCCGAGCAGCCGGTCATCAGCTACAAGGTCGCCGAGCGCCGGATGGCCGAGCCTTCCGACCCGGCTTCCTCCGGTGACGCCGATCCCGTCAAAGCCGCCCCGACGCTGGCCGAGGTCAAACTGCGGCGCGACGTGAAAACTTCCGAGCCCAGCGCGCGCAAGTCACGCTCGGCTGCGGTTAAGGAGCCGAAGCCGGTCCGTTGGTGGACGCCGAGCTACCGCGCCAAGCAGAGTTGAACCATCCGATCGGGCCTGAAAGCCCGATCGGATCAATCATTGATCTAGCCGGCCTGCTTCAACCGTGAAGCAGGCAATAACGGGCGCAGGAACCGACCGGTGTGACTGGTGCTGGTTGCTGCCACGACTTCCGGCGTTCCTTCGGCGACGATCATGCCGCCGCCCTCGCCACCTTCCGGGCCGAGATCGAGCACCCAATCCGCGGTCTTGATGACTTCCAGATTGTGCTCGATCACCACCACGGTATTGCCCTGATCCACCAGCGCATGCAGCACTTCGAGCAACTTGCGCACGTCCTCGAAATGCAGCCCGGTCGTCGGCTCGTCCAGGATGTACAGCGTCCGCCCGGTCGCCCGCCGCGCGAGTTCCTTGCTGAGCTTGATCCGTTGCGCCTCGCCGCCCGACAAGGTCGTCGCCTGCTGCCCGAGCGCGATGTAGCCGAGCCCGACCTTCTGCAGGATGCTCAGCCGGTCGCCGATCTTGGTCACCGAGCTGAAGAACGGCACCGCCTCGTCCACCGTCATGGCCAGCACGTCCGCGACCGACTTGCCGCGGAACTTGATCTCCAGCGTTTCGCGATTGTAGCGGGCGCCCTTGCAGGTGTCGCAGGTCACGAACACGTCCGGCAGGAAGTGCATCTCGATTTTGAGCAGCCCGTCGCCCTGGCAGGCCTCGCAGCGCCCGCCCTTGACGTTGAAGGAGAAGCGGCCGGATTTGTAGCCGCGCGCCCGGCTTTCCGGCAGTTCGGCGAACCAGTCCCGGATCGGCGCGAACAGGTCGGTGTACGTGGCCGGGTTGCTGCGCGGGGTGCGGCCGATCGGCGATTGGTCGATGTCGATGATCTTGTCGAGCAGGTCCAGCCCCTCGATCCGGTCGTGCTTGGCTGGCACCTGGCCCGAGCCCATCAGCCGCCGGCTCGCCGCCTTGAACAGCGTGTCGATCACCAGCGTGGACTTGCCGCCGCCCGAGACCCCGGTCACGCAGGTGAACGTGCCCAACGGGATCTGCGCCGTGACGTTCTTGAGGTTGTTGCCGCTAGCACCGACCACGCGCAGCACACGCTTCTTGTCGATCTTGCGCCGCTTCGGCACGGCGATGAACTCGCGGCCGGACAGGAAAGCGCCGGTGATGCTGGCCGGGTCCGCCATCACCTCGTCCGGCGTACCGTGGGCGATCACGTGGCCGCCCAGCATGCCGGCGCCGGGCCCCATGTCGATCAGGTAGTCCGCCGCCCGGATCGCGTCCTCGTCGTGCTCGACCACCAGCACCGTGTTGCCCAGCGCCTTGAGCCGCCGCAGCGTTCCCAGCAGGCGTTCGTTGTCGCGCTGATGTAGGCCGATGCTCGGCTCGTCCAGCACGTACAGCACACCTGTCAGCCCGGAGCCGATCTGGCTCGCCAGCCGGATGCGCTGGCTCTCGCCGCCCGACAGCGTGGTGCTGCCGCGCGACAGGGTCAGGTAGTCGAGCCCGACATCGACCAGGAAGGTCAGCCGCTCCACGATCTCGCGCAGGATCCGCCGCGCGATCTCCTGCCGCTGCGGCGTCAGGGTCTCCAGCACGGTATCGAACCAGGTCAGCGCCCGGCGGATCGACAGATCACCCGCCGCGGCAATGTCGCTGCCGGCGATCTTGACCGCCAGCGCTTCCGGCTTCAGCCGCGCGCCGTTGCACACCTTGCACGGCTTCTCGCCCTGATAGCGCGCCATCTCCTCGCGCACCCAGGCGCTATCCGTCTCGGCGAAGCGCCGCTCCAGATTGTGCAGCACGCCCTCGAACGCCTTGGTGACGCTGTAAGCGCGCACGCCGTCCTTGTAGGAGAATTCGATCGGGGCGGGGTCACCATGCAGCACGGTGTGCGTCACCGCGGCTGGCAGCTCCTCCCACGGCGTGCGCGTGCTCACCTTGTAGTGACGCGCGATACTTTGCAGCGTCTGGTCGTAGTACGGCGATTGCGACCCGACCCAGGGCGCGATCGCGCCGCCAGCCAGCGGCAAGCGCCCGTCCGGTACCACCATCTCCGGGTCGAAGAACGTCTCCACCCCGAGCCCGTCGCAGGCCGGGCAGGCGCCGTGCGGCGAGTTGAAGGAGAACAGCCGCGGCTCGATCTCCTCGATCGTGAACCCGCTCACCGGACAGGCGAAGCGCGAGGAGAACACGGTCCGCTCGCCGCCATCGGCGTTCTCGGCATACACGACGCCGTCGGCCAGCCCGAGCGCGGTCTCGAAGCTGTCGGCTAGCCGCTGCTCGGTCCCGGCCCGCACCACGACGCGGTCCACCACCGCCTCGATATCATGCTTGATCTTGCGGTTGAGCGCCGGGACTTCGCTGATCTCGTACAGCGTGCCATCCACCTTCACGCGGGCGAAGCCGCGCCGCTGCAGTTCGGCCAACTCCTTGCGGTACTCGCCCTTGCGGTCCCGCACCACGGGGGCCAGCAGCAACAGCCGCGTGCCCTCCTTCATCGCCATGACCCGGTCCACCATCTGGCTGACCGTCTGCGCCTCGATCGGCAACCCGGTCGCTGGCGAGTAGGGGATGCCTACCCGCGCCCACAACAACCGCATGTAGTCGTGGATCTCGGTCACCGTGCCGACAGTGGAGCGCGGGTTGCGGCTGGTGGTCTTCTGCTCGATCGAGATCGCCGGCGACAGACCCTCGATGCTGTCGACGTCCGGTTTGCCCATCAGCTCGAGGAACTGGCGTGCATAGGCCGACAGCGACTCGACGTAGCGCCGCTGCCCTTCCGCATAGATGGTGTCGAACGCCAGGCTCGACTTGCCCGAGCCGGACAGCCCGGTGATCACCGTCAGCTGATCCCGCGGGATCGTGACGTCGACATTCTTGAGATTGTGCTCGCGCGCACCGCGCACGCGAATGAAACCCGACATTCAGTGCCCTCGCGGCCGTTTTGTTCGCTAATCGTTCACTTATATATATGGCAGTGGCGGACCGGGATTGAAACCCTGGTGTCGCCGCGCTTGCCGCCGCGGCAGGCGCATGACATTTGAAGCCCCGATTAAAAGGACGATATCGATGGCCGGTTCAGTCAACAAAGTCATCCTCGTCGGCAATCTCGGCAAGGACCCGGAATCCCGCAGCTTCCAGAACGGCGGCAAGGTGGTGAACTTCACCCTGGCCACGTCCGAGACCTGGAGCGACCGTGGGTCCGGCGAGCGCAAGGAAAAGACCGAATGGCACAACGTCGTCATCCGCAACGAGAAGCTGGGTGAGATCGCCGAGCGCTACCTGAAGAAGGGCGCCAAGGTCTACATCGAGGGCTCGATCCAGAGCCGCAAATACCAGGACGCGTCCGGCGCCGAGAAATACATCACCGAGGTGATCGTCGGCCCGTTCCGCGGTGAACTCACCATGCTCAGCGGCCGCGGCGAAGAAGGCGGCATGGACGCTGGTGGTGGGGGAGGCGGCTACAATCGCGAGCGCGCCCCTGCGGCAGCCCCGCGCAATGCCCCCGCACGCAGCGGCGGTGGCGGTGGTGGTGGCGGCGCACCCTCCTGGGATGCCGGCCGCGGTGCCGGCGATCTCGACGACGAGATTCCGTTCTAACCGACCGTCAGAGTGCAGCGTCCGATCCCGAAACCAGGCTAGTTCAGCTAGCTACAGGTCTCGGGGTCAATCGCGCAGGCGTAGAGTAGAAGCCTGGTCGCACGGCGAAGAACTATCGCCGTGCGACCAGGCTAAAACGGCGTCGTTTACGAGTAAGAGCCGGACGGCGCGTAGAAGCCGATCCCCTCGGAAACGAGGTCAGCCCGGAACGTTGGCGTGCCCGCCGTCGTGATGGCGGCGTATTCGGACTGGCTTCCAGTGTAGAAGTGGGTGCCGTAGCTCTTGTCGAACAAGCGATACACGGCCACGTCCCCGGCCTGCTGCGTGCTGTGCTCCTGGAAGCTGCTGCCTGCTTCGTACACCAGATCCGGCCGGTAAGTGCTGGAGGACGTGTTGCGCAGATCGGCGGCTTCGGTCTGACTGGCGGTAAAGAAGTGGGTTCCGTATCGGGTATCGAAGAAGCGATACACGGAAATCGCGTTCGGATCCGTAACCGTCGGATTAAGCGCTCCGAAATTGTTGACCTCCTCGCGCAGGTCAGGACGGAAGGTGCTCAGAGCCGGGTTCATCAGCGCGTTCTTCTCGGCGACATCCGCGGTGAAGAAATGGGTTCCGGTGGAGTTGTCGAAGAAACGGTAGACGCCGAATGAACCCGCCGGCGTCGACCCGGCCGCATTGGACCCGCTGCCGAGCGAGCCGCTGCCCGAGTTGCCAGAGCCGGTGTTGCCGTTGCCGGAGCCAGTGGTGCCGCCGGCGATCGCCAACGTTCCGGCTGGATTGATCAACGCGCCCGTCAGATCGGCCACGTTTCCAGCCGCATCGGTGATGCTGGCACCGTTGCGGTTGAAGCCGACCACGGCCAGGTCCGCGCTGTTCTGACCGGGCTGCACGGTGTGAGTGAACACCAGATTGGAGGGGGTCGAGGCCGTCGGATCGTACGTCGCGGTTCCGCCATCGCTCAGCGCGAGCGTCGGGGTGCCGCCCGTGACTCCGACGCCCTCGCTGGTTGCCACGCCGATGGCCACGACCTGGCCGGCGCCCAGCGTTCCCGAACCCGGGTTGGTCGATACCCCGGTCACGGTCGGCGCGGTGGTGTCAATCTGCAGGATCCCGGCCGGATTACCAGCAGCGCCGGTCAGATCGACGGGAACCCCGCTTACCCCGCTCACGGTTGCACCGTTCAGGTTGGCGCCGAGCACGGCGAGGTCGGCGGTGTTCTGTCCCGGTGCAACCGTGT
>JBPBQE010000542.1:0-10495 GCA_050954595.1 Janthinobacterium lividum
CCGCGATGACCTGGGTGATGTGGGTGTCGATCACCTTCAGCTACTACGCATTCTTCACCTGGATCCCTAGCCTGCTGGTCGCCAGCGGCATGACCATCACTCGCTCGTTCGGCTACTCCATTGCCATCTACCTGGCGCAAATCCCCGGCTACTTCTCGGCTGCCTACATGAATGAGCGGATCGGCCGCCAGGCCACCATCGCGACCTACATGATCCTGGGCGGCATCTCGGCCATCGGCCTGGCGATCGCCGGGTCCGACCAAACCGTGATGCTCGCCGGCATCTGCCTGTCGTTCTTCATGAACGGCACCTATGCCGGGGTCTATGCCTACACGCCGGAGCTGTTCCCGACCGAGGTCCGCGCGACCGGCATGGGCACCGCCTCCTCGGTCGGCCGCATCGGCGCGATCGTGTCGCCGATCCTGGTCGGCTGGCTTTATCCCAATTTCGGTTTTGCCGGCGTGTTCGGCACCACCACCGTCGTGTTGCTGATCGGTGCGACCGCGGTGATCTTCATGGGCATCCAGACCAGGGGCCGCTCGCTGGAGGATATCACCGCCGAGGAGCTGGCCTCCGAGGGGCGGGCATGATCACCGCCGACGCCCTCGACTGGATGGCCGCCAGCCATGGCCAAGCGGGACAGCCGGAGGCTAGCTTGGCCGTGCTGGCCGAGATCCTGGCCGCGCAGGTCGGCTTTCGGCTGTTCACCGTGCTGCTGCACGACCCGGCCCGCAACGAGATCCGCCGCGCCTGCAGCAGCCGGCCCGCCGAGTATCCGGTGGGGGGCGCCAAGCCGATCACCGACTCTCCCTGGATGCAGCAGGTGCTGCGGCGTGGCGAGCCCTATGTCGGCCGCGACCGCCACGACATCCGCACCGTGTTCTTCGATTACGAGCTGATCTGGTCCCTCGGCTGCGAGAGCGTACTGAACCTGCCGGTCCGGTGGAACGGCCACGTGATCGCCACGCTCAACTTGCTGCACCAGGCGCACTGGTATGACGATATGATGCCCGAGCGCCTCGTCACGCTGGCCCAGCTTGCCGCACCTGCCCTCCTCAGCCTGCAAGGGAAGTAGCCCATGTCGAAGCAGACCCTGTTTCTCAACGCCGCCCTGGTCGATGGCAGCGCTCCCGAGCCGCGGGCCGGCAATGTCCTGGTCGAGGATGGCGTGATCGTCGCGGTCGATGCCGCGCCCGGCGCCCGGGACGGCCGCGAGGTCATCGACCTGCAGGGGCGCACGCTGATGCCTGGGCTGATCGACTGCCACGTCCATGTCGTGGCTAGCATGATGGACCTGGCGGCCAATGCGCAGTTGCCGGATGCCATGGCGGTGATGCGCTCGCTGCCGATTCTAAAGGGCATGCTGGACCGCGGCTTCACCACCGTCCGCGACGTCGGCGGGGCACCGTGGGCGTTGGCGGAGGCGATGACGCTGGGCTACGCGCCCGGGCCGCGTCTGGTGGTATGCGGCAAGGCGCTGGCAAAGACCGGCGGGCACGTCGACAACCGTCCGCGGCACGACACGTTCGACGCCACGCGCTGGAGCCGGAACTTCGGCGCGCTGGGCCGGGTCGCCGACGGTGTCGACGAGGTGCGCCGGGCTTGCCGGCAGGAGCTGCGGCAGGGTGCGCAATTCCTCAAGGTCATGGCCAATGGCGGCGTATCCTCGCCGACCGACCCCATCGCCTGGCAGGGTTACTCGGTCGCCGAGATGACCGCCATCGTGGAGGAAGCGCAGGACGCCCAGACCTATGTGTCGGCGCATGTCTACACCCCGGCCGCCATTCAGCGCGCGGTGCAGTGCGGCATTCACTCGCTGGAACATTGCAACCTGATCGATGCCGACACTGCCCGGATGGCGGCAGCGGCCGGTGCGGTGGCGGTGCCGACGCTGGTGACGTACGAGGCGCTGGCGCAGGACGGGCCATCATATGGCTTGCCGGCGGCCTCCATTGCCAAGATCGAGGACGTGCGAACCGCCGGCATGGACAGCCTGTCGATCATGCGCGACGCCGGGCTGACCATGGCGTTCGGCACCGATTTGCTGGGCGAGACCCATGTGCGGCAGAGCGAGGAGTTCGCTATCCGCGGCCGGGTGCTGCCGGCAGCGGAGATCATCGCCGCCACCACTACCATAGCGGCCCAGCTGCTCGGCCAGGAAGGACGGCTGGGCGTGGTGGCGCCCGGCGCGATGGCCGACCTGATCGTCGTGGACGGCAATCCGCTGGACGACGTGGCGATTCTGTCGCGGCCCGAGCGCACGATCGTGCTCGTCATGCAGGGCGGCTCGATCCACCGCCGTTCGCTGCACTGAACCGGAGCTTGCCGATGACCGCCGACCCTGCCGTATTCATCCCGTTCGGCGAGTTCCACGCGGACATCCGCGAGCAGACGCCGCTACGCGACGCGGTCACCCGCCAGTACCGCGCGGCGGAACCCGAATGCGTGGCCGCCCTGGTGGCGGCGGCCACCCTGCCGGACGACATGACCTCCGCGGCGTCCCGCACGGCGACGTCGCTGGTCGAGGTGCTGCGGGCGAAAGGCACGCGCGGCGCCGTCGAGGGCTTGGTGCGCGAATACGACCTCAGCAGCCAGGAGGGTGTCGCCCTCATGTGCCTGGCCGAGGCGTTGCTGCGTATTCCGGATCGGGCGACACGGGACATCCTGATCCGCGACAAGATCGGCACCGGCGACTGGCGTGGTCACCTGGGCCATTCCGCCTCCCTATTCGTCAACGCCGCCACTTGGGGCTTGGTGGTGACCGGCAAGCTGACCGGGAGTGCCAACGAAGCCGGGCTCGGTGCGGCCCTGACCCGGCTGATCGCGCGCGGGGGCGAGCCGCTGATCCGCAGGGGCGTCGACATGGCGATGCGAATGATGGGCGAGCAGTTCGTCACCGGCCAGACCATCGACGAGGCGCTCCGCAACGCGCAACGGCTGGAGGCGCGCGGCTTCCGTTATTCTTACGACATGCTCGGCGAGGCCGCGACCACCGCCGCCGATGCGGAGCGATACTACCGCGATTACGAGACGGCGATCCATGCGATTGGGCGCGCCTCGGCCGGGCGCGGCATCGTCGAGGGACCCGGCATCTCCATCAAGCTGTCGGCGCTGCATCCGCGCTACTCGCGCCTGCAGCGGGCGCGCGTGATGGCGGAGCTGCTGCCCCGGGTCCGGGCGCTGGCCGGGCTGGCGCGGCAGTACGACATCGGGCTGAACATCGATGCCGAGGAATCCGAACGGCTGGAGCTGTCGCTCGACCTGCTGGAAGCCCTGTGCTTCGACCCGGCGCTGACCGGGTGGGACGGCATCGGCTTCGTGGTGCAGGCCTATCAGAAGCGGGCGCCTGCCGTGCTGGACTGGATGATCGACCTGGCCCGCCGCAGCGGCCATCGCCTGATGGTGCGGCTGGTCAAGGGCGCCTACTGGGACAGCGAGATCAAGCGCGCCCAGGTGGACGGGCTCGAAGGTTTCCCGGTGTTCACCCGCAAGATCCACACCGACGTGTCCTACCTCGTCTGCGCCCGCAAGCTGCTGGCCGTTCCCGATGCGGTATTTCCGCAATTTGCCACCCATAATGCCCACACCGTCGCCACCATCCACGCCATGGCTGGCCCCACTTTCCAGCCTGGCGACTACGAATTCCAATGCCTGCACGGCATGGGCGAGCCGCTCTACGAGGAGGTGGTGGGTCACAACAAGCTGAACCGCCCCGCCCGCATCTACGCCCCTGTCGGCACGCACGAGACGCTGCTGGCCTATCTGGTGCGACGGCTGCTGGAGAACGGCGCCAACTCCTCCTTCGTCAACCGCATCCAGGACCCCGACGTGCCGGTGGCGGAACTGGCCGCCGACCCGGTGGCGGCGGTGGCGGCGTCCCATCCGGTCGGCGCCCCGCATCCGCGCATCGCCTTGCCGCGGGACCTGTTCGCGCCGGCGCGGTCGAACGCCGCCGGGCTCGACCTCAGTAACGAGCGCCATCTCGCCGCCTTGTCCGCGTCGTTGCAGCAGGGCCCGCAACGGTGGCGTGCTGCCCCGACCGGCATCGATGCCGGCGAGAACCGACCGGTTCGCAGTCCCGCCGACCACGGCGACGTCGTCGGCCAGGTGATCGAAGCGACCGCAGAGCAGGTCGAAGCCGCCATCTCCCGCGCAGAAGCCGCGGCTCCTCCCTGGCAGGCTACCCCGCCGGCGATGCGGGCCGCTTGTCTGCTTCGGGCAGCGGATCGGCTGGAAGCCAGCATGCCGACGCTGCTGGGCCTGATCATGCGTGAGGCGGGCAAGTCGTTCTCCAACGCCATTGCCGAGGTTCGCGAAGCCGTCGATTTCCTGCGGTATTACGCCACGCAGGCGACGGTCACTCTCGACCCAGGTAATCACCGGGCGCTTGGCCCGGTCGCCTGCATCTCGCCGTGGAACTTCCCATTGGCGATCTTCACCGGCCAGGTCGCCGCCGCGCTGGCCGCCGGCAATACCGTGCTGGCCAAGCCGGCAGAGGAAACGCCGCTGATCGCCGCGCAGGCCGTGGCGCTGCTGCATGAGGCGGGGGTGCCGGTTGACGTGCTGCAGCTATTGCCCGGGCAGGGCGAAGTCGGTGCGCGGCTGGTGGGCGACGCTCGGGTGCGCGCGGTGGTATTCACCGGCTCCACCGCCGTCGCCCGACTGATCCAGCGTGAACTGGCGCGGCGACTGAACCCGGATGGCAGCGCGGTGCCGCTGATCGCCGAGACCGGCGGGCAGAACGCGCTGATCGTCGACAGTTCGGCGCTCGCCGAGCAGGTGGTTGCCGACGTGCTGGTCTCCGCCTTCGACAGCGCCGGGCAACGGTGCAGCGCGCTGCGGGTGTTGTGCTTGCAGGAGGAGATTGCTGACCGCACCACCACCATGCTGCGCGGCGCCCTGGCTGAACTCTCGGTCGGCAATCCCGACCGCCTGGCCACCGATATCGGCCCGGTGATCTCGGCCGAGGCTCGGGACGGGATCGAGGCGCACGTCGCGGCGATGCGGGCCGCGGGCCATGCCGTGCATCGGGCGCCGCTGCCCGGCGCCTGCGCGGCCGGCACCTTCGTAGCGCCGACGATCATCGAACTGAGCAGCCTGGCGTCGTTGAAGCAGGAGGTATTTGGCCCGGTGCTGCACGTGATGCGCTTCCGTCGTGACGCGCTCGACGCCGTGATCTCCGACATCAACGCGACCGGCTATGGCCTGACCTTCGGTATCCACACCCGCATCGACGAGACAATCGCCCGCGTGACGGCGCAGGTCGCGGCCGGGAACATCTACGTCAACCGCAACCTGATCGGCGCGGTGGTCGGCGTGCAGCCGTTTGGCGGCCATGGCCTGTCCGGCACCGGCCCCAAGGCGGGTGGGCCGCTTTACCTGCGTCGGTTGCTGGCCGTTGCTCCGCGGCTCGGTTTGCCGCCCGGTCAGGCCCCGCGATCGGCGCGGCTGTGGAGCGAATGGCTGGCCGAAGCGGGCTTGCCTACCGCCGCGTTCGGCGGCGAGTTGGCGGCCACGCCGTTCGGCGTCGAGCAGGAACTCACCGGGCCGGTGGGCGAGCGCAACGTTTACGTCACCGAGGCTCGTGGCGCGGTGCTGTGCGTGGCGGCCGAACAACCCGAACTGTTACGCCAGATCGGTGCGGCCCTGGTTACCGGCAATCGGGCGGTGATCGGCAAGGGCGGGCTGGTCGGTCTGCCGGCACTGAGCACGCCTTTGGACGCCTGGATACTAGAGGCCGCCTCGCCGCTACGGGAGGAGCTGTCAGCGGCCCTGTTCAGCGGAACGGCGGCTGACATGCAGGGTCTCAATCAGGCGTTGGCGCAGCGCGATGGTCAGATCGTGCCGGTGTATGTTGCCGCGTCCGGCGGCAGTTACCCGCTGGAATGGTTGGTCCAGGAGCGGTCGATCAGCACCAACACCACAGCCGCCGGCGGCAACGCCAATTTGATGATGCTGGGCTGAACCGCTCCCTGAAGTTCAGTCCTTGGTGATGTTCCAGTAAGCGACCACCGGCGATTGCAGGATGCCCTTGAGGGTGCTGCGATAGGCCACGGGCTGCGTGGCCTGGCCCAGCAAGCGGTATGGATTGACCACGGCCAGCCGCCGTTGCAGTTGGGCCAGGATCGATGGGCGGTCCCCCACAGCTGCGCCGGCATATTTGGCACGAAGCTCCTCCACCTCGGCGTCGCAGGGCCATCCCGACAGGTTGCTGCGGTCGCACGGCATGTAGGCGAAGATGTTGGTGCTCGGGCTCCAGGCCAGGACGCCGGGCTCGCCGCTGATGTAGATGTTCCACCCGCCGGCATCGGGCGCCGACTGGTTGGCGCTGCGGCTGACCACGGTTGCCCAGTCGCTCCATTCCATCTGCACGTTCAGCCCGGCCTTGCGCATCGCGTCGGCCGCGACCTCGGCCATGGGACCCATGTAGGCAATGTCCCGCGTCGCCGGCATCCGGATCGGCTCGCCCTTGTAGCCGGCCTCGGCCAGAAGCTGCTTGGCGCGGGCCAGGTTGGGGCCGAAATCCTCCGCGCCAGCTTGCGTGCCGTTAGGCGAGCCGCAGACGAAGAACGAGTTGCACTTCTGATAATACGCCGGGTCGCCGTAGCCGCCCGCCATCTGGTCATCCTGGTCGATGATGTAGGACAGGGCCAGCCGGGCGCGGGGGTCGTTGAACGGTGGATATAGTGAGTTGGGCCGCAGGATGGCCTGGCTGGCCAACTCGGATAGAACCTGCAGCTTGACCTCCCGGTTCTTCCGCAGCAGCGGCAGCAGGTCGAAGGACGGGCGTTCCAAGAAATCCACCTCGCCGGCCTGCAGCGCGCTGACTGCCGTTGCCTGGTCGGGCTGGATCAGGAATTCCACCCGGTCCACCTTCACGACACGGCCGCCGGCCAAGCCGTCCGGCGGTTCGTCGCGCGGGACATAGTCGGGGTTGCGGTCGTAGACGACGCGGGCACCGCTGACGCGCAATTCGGTGTTGAACTTGAACGGGCCAGAGCCGATCACGGAGGTGGCAGCCTTGCCGGGCTCAGGGATGTCCTGCGCCCGCATGATGATGGCAAAGTGCGACGGTGCCGCGGCCAGCGTTTCCAGCAGGCCGGGCACGGGCGCCGAGAGCGTCCAGTCAAAGGTCTTGTCGTCCACGGCGGTCATCGCCGTGGTCACGGCCGCCACCTTTCTGGCCATGGCGTCGATGGTCATCCAGCGGCGCAGCGACGCGATCACGTCGGCCGTGGTGACCGGTGAACCGTCATGGAACTTCAGCCCGTCGCGCAAGGTGAAGCGCCAGCTCAGCCCGTCCGCGGAGGTGGTCCAAGACTTGGCCATCTGCGGCTTGGCTTGCAGCTTGCTGTCCCAGGCGAACAGGCTTTCCCACACCATGGTGCCGTGGATGGTGGAAATCCACGCGGTGGTGAACAGCGGATCGGTCACCACCACGTCGGCCTGCGGCACGACGCGAAGGACCTTCAGCGGAGCCTGCGCCGCGACGGGGGTCACCGCGAGGCAAACCAGACCGGCGAGCAGAGCGAATTTGAGCCGGGTCATGGGGTGGTCTCCGTGGCGTGGAAGGCAGCCGGGGATACGCGACCCAACTCGTCGAGCAGCATTACCCAGGCTCGTAACCCGAGCGGGATGGAGGACAGGCGGAAGAACTCGTTGGGCGCATGCACGTCCTCGTCCGGAAGGCCGAAGGCGAACATCAGCGTGTCGATGCCCAGCAGCGTCTTGAACAGCGCGGTGATCGGCACCGTCGCGGCCAGCCGGACCGGGATCGGCGTGCGCCCCAGCAACCGCTCGAGCACGACGCTACCGGCTCGCACAAGCGGGTGCGTCGCCGGCAGGCTCGAAGCCGGCGACCCGGCGCCGCGCTCTTCGAATGCCAGTTGCACACCGGCCGGGCAGCGAGCCTGCAGATGCGCCTGCACCAACGCCCGAGCCCGCCCCGGGTCCTGCCCGGCCACGAGACGCATGGTCAGCTTGGCGCGCGCTTCCCGCGGGATCACCGTCTTGGCGCCGATTCCGGTATAGCCGCCCCACATGCCGTTGACGTCGATCGCCGGGCGCAGCGTCAGCCGTTCGCGCACGGTGTAGCCGGGCTCGCCCAACGGTAACGCACCCACCTCGGCGCAGAACCCGGCCTCGTCTACCGGAAAGGCCGCGGTGTCGTGCCGCGCCTGGTTGCTGGGCGGCGTCACGCTGTCGAGGTAGCCGGCCACGGCGATGCGGCCGGTGTCGTCATGCAGGCTGGCGACCACCTTGGCCATCTCGTGCAGCGCGTTGCGGATGGCGCCGCCATAGCGGCCTGAGTGCAGATCCTTGGCGGCGGTGGTCAGCTTGAACTCGAAGCCGGTATTGCCGCGGGCGCCGACGTTGATGGTGGGAACCGTGGGGCTGGCCCGGCCGCCATCGGCGGACAGCATGGCGTCGGCCTGGAGCAATTCGCCATAGCGCTCCACGATTGCCGGCAGACTGGGGCTGCCGACCTCCTCCTCGCCTTCCAGGAACAGCTTCACGTTCACCGGGCAAGCGCCGGTCTGTTGCAGGTAAGCCGCAACCGCGGCGATGGCGATGACGGAAGAACCCTTGTCGTCCGACGCGCCGCGGCCGAACAGGCAGCCGTTGCGCTCCGTGGGCTCGAAGGGTGGGCTGATCCACTCGTCCAGCGGGTCCGGCGGTTGCACGTCGTAATGGCCGTAGATCAACAGGGTCGGCTTGCCGGGCGCGCCACACCAACTGCCGTAAAGCGCAGGGTGGCCGCCGCCATCGAGCTGCTGCACGTCCTGGAGCCCCATCTCGCGGAACCAGTTCAGCAGGTACGTGCGGGTGGCCTGCATACCGGGTTCGTAGGCCGGGTCGGTGCTGACGCTCGGCAGGCGGATCAATGCTTCCAGCCGGGCCCGGACGGCGTCGGTTTGCCCGGCCAGAGTCTCGGCGACGGTGTCGCTCACGCTGCCGTCCTGATCCGGTCGGCCATGCGTTCGGCGATCGCCACCGTGGTCAAGTGGGTGTTGGCACGCGGCACTTCCGGCATGATGGAGGCGTCGATCACCCGCAATCCGCTGCAGCCGAGCACCCGGCATTCCGTGTCCACCACGCTGCGCGGATCGTCGGTAGCGCCCATGCGGCAGGTGCCGCTGGCATGCTGGGCGTCGCCGCATTCGGTGAACAGCCAGTCGTCCAGTTCGGCATCACTCAGCGCCTCGTCCATCGAGCGCCCGGTCAGGCCGTACTCCGCGCGGTGGGCGATTTTCGTCACGCCGTCCGCCAGGCAGATCTCGCGCAAGCGCCGTATGCCGTCGCGCATGCGGACCAGGTCGCGCTCGTCGGACAGCATGCGCTCCTCGACCGCCGGGTCGAGGCTGGGGTCGGTGCTGGTGATGCGGACGTGACCCTGGCTGAAAGCTTGATAGACGGACACGGCGATGCGTCCGCGCGAAGAGTCCGGGCCGTTCTTCGACAGGGCGGCGCCCGCCAGGTTGCCGGCGATCATGATCATGTCGTTGTCGCCCGCGCCTGCCAGGCCAGAACCGTAGCGCAGGCAGCAATTGGTGTGGCGGTGCATCAGCGTGCCGACCTGCGCCTCGTCGCGCAGATGCAGCAATGCGCCCATGATCGGGTGGTCCAGCAGGTTCTCGCCCACCGGCAGCGCGGCGCGGACTGGGATGCCGAGCCGCTCCAGCAGCATCGCCGGGCCTATGCCGGAGCGCTGCAGAATGGCCGGCGAGTGAATGGCGCCGGCGCACAGGATCACCTCGCGCTGCGCCCGTGGCGTATAGCTCTTGCCCCCCACTGTCACCCGCACGCCGCTGGCATGGGGCCGGTTGCCTTCCAGCACGATGCCATCGACCAGCGCATGTCCGACGATATGTAGGTTGGCCCGCCCGCGTGCCGGTTCCAAATAGCCGTCATTGGTCGAGACGCGGCGACCGGCGATGCTGTTGATCGCGTAAGGCGAGGCGCCGGTGCCATCCGGCGCGTTGTGGTCCTCGCACCAGCCATAGCCCAGAGCCAGCGACGACTCCCGCAGCGCCCGGTCCACGTTGCCCCAATCGGCGATCGGCGCCCGATACACCGGGATGGGGCCGTGATCCCCGTGATAGGGCGCGTCCGGGAAGTTCTTGTCGGTCTCCAGCTTACAGAAATAGGGCAGCATGGCGTCCCATTCCCAGCCGGTGCAGCCTTGCTCGGCCCAACGGTTCAAATCGTCCGGCACAGCGCGGATGGCGATCTGGCCGTTGATGGTGGAACTGCCGCCCATGGCTCGGCCGCGCCAGAGCAAACGCGGATCCTGCCGCTCCGTGCGCCGGGCCATCAGGCCGGGCCAGCGGAAATCATCGTCGCCGATGGCGCGCATCGGGTTTGGGATCTGGATGTGCTCGGGCGTGTCGGCGGTACGCAGGTCCTGACCGGCTTCCAGTAGCAGCACGCGATGGGTCGGATCCTCGCTGAGCCGCGCTGCCAAGGTGGCCCCGGCTGAGCCGCCCCCGACGAT
>JBPBQE010000563.1:0-10465 GCA_050954595.1 Janthinobacterium lividum
GGGCTCCCGCTTCGCCCGGGCCGTCATTGCTGTGCCGGCTCCCCTTCCAGCCGGCACAGCGCTTTCTCCATATTGCGGCGAGCAGCGGCGTCGTAGGCCAGGTGGAACCGGTCGGTCAGGAACACGCGCCGCCGTTCCAGCATGGCGCGCAGGAAGCACGCGCGTCCGGTGCGGAATGGCAGCAGGCCGTGAACGGGCACGTATTCGGCAGCGATGCCTCGCTCGTACGCCGCGAACGCCGCGCGGTCCGTGCCCAGGACCGCCATGTCGAGGTCGAGGAACAGGGCCGCATCGGGCTTCAGCGCCACCGGCAGATCGGCGGGCAGAGCATGGTTCGCCGTGGCGTGCACCAGGAGTTCGGCCTGGTCCAGCAGGGCGGGGTCGGCGAGCCCATCCATCTCGACGCGGAGCAGGGCCGCGCTGCGGGCCTCGTTGTCGGTCGCCGCCGGGTGGTAGATCGCGTCGTGGTACCAGATCGCCAGTTCGACCGCCGCGCCGTGCAGGACGGCCTTGCCCAAGGCCCACAGGCCCGCCAGCATCGTGTCGACGTGCGCCTGGCCATGGTAGTCACGATGCGGCTCGGCATAGCGGGCGCGCAGACCGGTCAGGCGGGTGTCGATGGCGTGGAACATGGGCCATGCAGCCTATCGCCGGTCCGGGCCCGGGTCACGGGATGGTTTGCCATGGGCCGGTGTCCCCGGAGGAAGGAGAAGACGCCGACCATGCCTGACCAACGCCTGGGACGCCGGAACGATCCGTTCTGGGAGCGTGCCGCCGAACGCGCCTTCCTGGCGGAGGCCGGGCCGGCGGGCCGGCGCGTGCGGTGGTTTCTCCGCGCCGCCATGGCCGTGGCGGGCGCCTGCATGCTTGCGATCACCTGGCTCGCTCCGGACCTGGCTCCGGGATGGTTGCGTCACGTCGCGAACGGACTGCACGGATTGCTGCCGGCGTGGTTCACGGCGGGCGATGCGCCGGCCGCCACGTTGGCGCGCCAGCAGGTCGGAGCGGCCGGGATCGTCGGCCTGATCGCCATCCCGATCGCCACCGCCGGCTATGCCATGAAATGGTCGGGTGAGCTGGCCAAGGGCTACGCCATGGCGGACGACCTCCTGCCGCATCCGTTTCTCAGGTTGCCGGGCCACCTGCTGGCCGCGTTCGCCATGGCAGGGCTGGGCTGGGTGCAGGGCCTGGCGGTCCTGTGGTGGCTTGCGGGTCTCATGGGGGTGGAGGCGGCGGCGGAGCTGCTCACCCGGCTGCTGACGGCACGAGGCGGTCGCCTGCGGCTTGCCGCCCGCCTGTCCGGGCGCGGCGTGCGCAGCCGGGCCTTTGCGGGCGCGCTGGCCGTCGCGGCGCTGCTCGCGGCCTGGTCGGCCTGGGACCGCCCCGCATCCGGACTCCCGCCCGTGCAGCCGCGGACCGACCCGGACGTAATCGCAGCCGACGCCGAGGCCGAGCGGGACTACCAGGCCGCACTGCCCGGGAGCGTCGCCGCCAGCGACCTCGTCCGCCTCCACCGCTTGTGGCAGACCGGGCACCTGTTCGAGGCGGATGCCGCCGCAGCGTTGCGTGCCGATGCGGCGTTCCGCGACCAGATGCAGGCGCTCGGGTCGGCTTGGCAGGCAACCCGGGACCGGCGCTTCACCGCACAGGAGATCCGCACCTCGTGCGATCCGGTGGTGGGCGTTTCGCCTTGCCAGCCCACGCAGACCGGGCGGATCGACGACGGCGCCGCACCGGCGATGTTCCGCCTGACGGCGCCCGACTACACCGCGCTGCTCGGTCCTGCCGCCGACGGGCGGACCGAGCCGACCGGCGTCCGGAACACCGCCGTCGACTTGTTCCACCAGGCCGGGGAGGATCAGTGGCAACTGGCCCTGCATGCGTCGTTCGATGCGGGCGAGCCCGGGCCGCCGGCGCTGGTCGGTTCACCGCAAGGCCCGTTGCTGGTGATACCGACCGGCACCTCGTCCACGCTCGACGCGACCCAGGTGTACACGGCGGGCCAGGATGGTCGCTGGCAGTGGCTCGATACCGAGCGATGGCCGCAGCAGGCCGCCGCGTCGCTTCCGGACCAGGCGTGCCTGCTGCACACGCTCTACGTCGGCAAGCAGCCCCTGTTCACCGGCCTGCGTCCCGATTACCGCACCCTGACAGCGAGCGCGCTGTTCGGTCCCGACCCGGGCGGCGCCGACCGCACGGCGCTGGGCAGGCTCGACGTGCAGCTCGGGATCCAGGCTCACGCCCTGGTGGTCCGCCACGCCAGTGCCACCGTCTTTCCGCCGCGGGGATGGCTGGCGCGCCTGTTCGCCGCTCGGCCGCGGTGCTGAGCAAGCGGCGGTGCGCCGGTCCGGCTCTTTCTCAGCGGGTGCCGTTCACCTCACCGCGGCCCCCGCATGCCGGGATGACGCCGCGCCACCAGCAGGGCGCCCGCCAGGCCGGCAACCATCGCCGGGACCGACAGGTACGACCAGAAGAAGACCGCCGGTCCGTTGGCGTCCGGATTGCCGTAGCGACCGAGCCAGAGCCATGCGAGGCTCGTCACGGCCCATTCCGACCATTGGATCGCCTTGATGCGCTGCACAGCCAGGCCAACCACGAAGCAGGCGGCAAACAGGATCAGTGCGTCCCAGCGGGCGACCGTGAGGAACTGCGGAACGGTTGTGGGGCCGGTGAAGGCGACCGAGACGTGCTGACCGATCCATTGCGTCGTGATGAACAGCAGCAGAAGGCCGGCACTGCGCACCGTGTGCAGGAGCGCCCTTCGGCTGGCGACAGCGGCGCGGCTTGCACGACTCATCAACTCACGGCGATACCGTGTCGCGACGGCATCTTCAATGGCACGGGCAGGGCGGACGTGCCGGAGCCATGGCATTCTGTTGCCTGCCGCCTGAATTCCTCCATTGTTGCACCATGAGCGGCGCCGAACCGATCCCACCCTGGGGGGTGAACCCGGGCGCGCCCTACCAGTCATTCTGGATCGAGAGCGGCACGCCGCACGTCCACTCGACGTGGATGCCGTTCTGGAACGCGTTGGGCGAGGCGGAGCGCGATGCCTACCTGACCCGGTTCCCCCCACCGGCTGGCTGGGATCGGTTCCTTGAGGACGTCGCCATGCACGAGGAGTGGGACAGGATCGATGCCGAGGACATCGCCTCAGGCATCCTTCAATCAAACGGCTCACCCTGGCCGAAGCCAGCGGTAACACGTCCGCCACTTCGGTCCCGTATCTGGGTGGCGCTACGGTGGCTGCTCGGCGCATCGACCGCCGTGGTTCGTCCGGTCACGCGCATGACCTCGAACCAGGTCGCCGCGATTGCCGCGGCGTCGATGACCGCGGCCAACCGCCGGTTCGGAACGATGCCGCCTCGGTTGCGAAAGGTCGAGGAGCGACTGCTCTGGACGGTGGACAGCTGCACGATCGGCGGTGGCTGGCGCGTCGAGATCGACGATGCGACCGGCACGGCGGGACCGGTGACCTGGTGGGGCAAACGCTGATCACGCATCCGATCTCGGTCACGACAGGAGCGCCGGTCATGGGAAGGTGCTCCTCACCCAGTCCGCGGGGAGGCGATGCCAGGGCGTGTCCGGGAACCGCTCCGCATACGCCTCCTTGACCCGACGCTGCCGCCATACCGGCCCACCGACATGCCATGCGGCGGGTTCGGCTCCGAAGTCGGCGGTGAGGCGCTGCGGGATGTGGGCCATGGCATCCCACGCGGTGATGACCTCGAGGTCCTGGATGGCTGGATCCTCGGCGCGGATCGTTCGGCTTACCTTGCCCCCGGACCGGACAGTCACCACCGAGATACTGACCGGCCACTGCACGGTGTCCGGCGTGACAAGCAGGTCAGAATGGAGCTGGAACTTGCCGAGCTTCCGCCAGGCACCGGCCCGGACCGCCCTGCCAAGGGAGGGGTATGTCACGATGACCTGCGACATCACGCCAATCGCCATGATCTCGCCTGGCGCGCGCACAACTCGGTCACGTCGCCGGAGAAAGCCGATGCGCTTTGCTGGAGTGACCTGCCCGTAGTAGATCCAGTTTTCCTCGCCTGAGATGGCATACAGGGTGCCCTGCGCCAGGTCACCTCGGGCTTTCGGGTCAGCCGGGAACATGCATCTGCACCATCGATCATGCGAGGCCTGGCCCCAGGGGACTGCCGAAAGGACCTGAGCCTCCCGCGCTGCCGCCGATTGGAGCCATGCGGATGGGCGCTCATGCGGCGGCCAGGGATGCCATGTCAATCACTTGGGTGGGGACGGCTGCTTAGCGATCTTCGCGCACACAGCCTTCCAATCCTCGAAGGCCTGGAACACGTCGGTCCAAGGCCACCGCGGATCAGTTTCTACCTTGTGCGTAAGATGCACCTGAGCAAAGCGGCCATCGGCAAGCTTGGTCGCGTGTGCGTGCAGCCCTGACCGACACGCGCCCGGCCTATACGGGTGTGGCCTTTGTCGAGCTCTGGATGAACGACATCGATCGGACACATGCTGCGAGTGCAGCGCTTGTTGGTCGTGGGACGATGTTCGCACTGCACGACGGCCGAGGGATTATCGCGCAGCGGAATGGCAACGCTACCTTGCGGATCTATGCCGCCTTTCGCACCCGGCCTGAAGACACCGATCGGCCAGACAGGACACTCGCCGATATCGGCACCAGCGATCTCCTCCACCGCTTCGAGGGATGGTCGCCGGCTTTGCGGGCGTTGCTCTCCGATGCCGACCGGATTGCAGCGATACGCCCGATCGTCGCGCTGCCGACGGACCTGAGTTGGCACACTCAGGACGGGCTGACCCTGGTCGGGGATGCGGCGCACGTCATGCCGCCGCTGGGTGTTGGCGTGAACCTTGCCATGCTCGATGCGGCGGAACTGGCCGAGGCGCTGGTCACCAGCCAGGATTGGCGCGAAGCGGTGCGGACGTATGAGGTGGCCATGATTGGGCGCGCGGAGCCAATGGCGGCCGAATGCAGCGCGGCCTTTTCCAGGATGTTCGGTCCCGAAGGCACTCAGATGATCCTCGATGATTTCGATAGCCACGCTGGTGGATGAGGAGACGAGAGAACGCTGCCGCCATGGCGGCCAGGGTCTGCTTAGGGGCCAGCCGAAGATAGCCGAATCCCTTCCGACGAGATAATCGGGTCATCTCAATGCTTTACAGGCAGTCTCCCGAGCGCTTAACCTCGAATGGGTCCTTAGGGTCGATTACAGCGGTAGCCATGTTCCCGGTTCCCCCCCGCCTACCGTGCTATTCTGCCCGCTCCATGGCGTGATCCCAAGTTGTCGTGTTCGTCGTAGTCGGGCCGGCCTTGCTCCGCCGCGCCGGGCCGGCGGGGAGCCTGGCCCTGGCGGCAATTGCCGAGGCGTCCGCTGGGGTGCCGCAGCCTCCACGGCCTCGTTCACGGTGATGGCGATGGTGGAGCCGCTGCATGGCCTGACCTTCGCGCTGGCGCACCTGACCTGCGTCACCGTGATCGGCCGGATCATGCCGCCCGCCCTGGCGGCCACGGCGCAAGCCTTCTACGCCACCGTGGCCCTGGGCATCACCGGCGCCGTCGCCACGCTGGCCTCGGGACCACTATGACTGGCTGTGTGCGCAGGCGTTCTGGGCCATGGCGCTGCTCTGCGCCCTGGCCCTGCCGCTGACGCTTCGGCTGCGGCTCATCGCGCCATGAGGCCGTCTATCGCTTGATCAGCATTGCCTGGGACGTCGGCAGCTCGATCGTCCGTTCGGGGCGGTCCAGCAGGAACTCGGTAAAGGCGGCACGGACGCCATCCAGGTAGGAGTAGTCGTGGGTGAGGATGATGCCTCCCCGGATCATGCGGGGATAGAAGAACTCCAGGCACGCCAACGTGCTGGACTTCAGGTCCACGTCCAGGTGCACGAACGAGAACGTCCGATCTTCCACCGGTCCGGCGGTATCGGGGAACAGGCCCTTGTAGAACTGCACGTGCGGGCGGTCGCGTAGGTAGGCCTGCACGGAGTCCAGCGTGGCAGCGTAGTGGCCTTTCCGCATCCGGTCGAACTCGTGGTCCTGGACGTCGGGCAGGCCGGCATAGGTGTCGAACAGGTGCAGCGGCGCGCCGTTGCTGGCCTCGCTGATCAGCCGGGCGGAAACGCCCTGATACACGCCGACCTCCGCCATCTCACCAGGAAGGGCCGCCTGCGCCCGGGCCAGCGAGAACACGGTGAACGCCTCGTTCCCGCTGAGCAGCGACTCCCGGCCGCGGCGAGCCGTCTTGATGGCCTTCAGCACGTCGGCCTGCTTGTGGCCCGACAGGAACGCCAGCTCGATCCGTGCGAGCAGGCCGATCGAGAGGGACCGGACGATCCGGCTGGCTGCGATGAGGCGGTGCATCTTCGCACTGCTGAACCGGCTGGCCGCGGAAGCCGAAAGGGGCGGCAAGGCGAGTGGCTCGCTGGACGACGTCGCGACGTTCGAGATGATACGTTTCCTTGGCTTCTGCGCGAGTCAACGAAGCTCGCCCCTCGATGTTTCCTGCTCGGGCCTGTCTGCATTTGATAGTTTCATTTGGATCGCGGTCCTGATTCAAGGCTGGCAGAGGAGCCAGGCCTTGAGCAGACGCACGCTGACGGACAAGCAGTGGGAACGGATTGAAGACCATCTTCCTGGTCGGGCTGGAATGCGGGGACGCAGCGGCGTCGACAATCGGCTGTTCGTGGATGCGGTTCTTTGGATGGCTGGCAACGCTGCGCGCTGGCGTGATCTGCCGGAGGTGTTCGGCAAGTGGAGCGGCGTCCATGCCCGATTCCGCCGCTGGTCGCACGCAGGTGTATGGGAAAGGCTGTTCCACGTCCTGGCCGACACGCCGGACCTCGAATACGTCCTGATCGACAGCACGATTTCCAAGGTCCACGCCGATGCGACAGGCGCAAAAGGGGGGCTCAAGGTGCCGGAATCGGCTATCGGCTACTTCCGCGGTGGCCCGACGACCAAGCTGCATGCGGCCGTTGATGCGCTCGGCCCGCAGCTGCACGCCAGCTCGGCCTGGGTTGATCAACCGTATACCGCGAGGTCAATCGGGCCGGCATTCAGCGCAGCGCGTGATGCGGTGTTCCGCACCCGTTCACCCTTAGCGTTGTCTGCATGACAACTCGACTTTGCCCATATCACGGGGACGAGAGGCCAAGGATTGGACCCGGATAGCGCGTTGTCCCTTTCAGCTCGTGATCGCTCGTCACCATTGTGATTCTTCTCACCTGTAACCTGATTGAGGCTTGCAGCCCCGGCATAGCCCAGCAGGTCCGTCATGATCCGCCCCGATCTTCATCTCTCGCCCAGCTTCCTCGCCTGGCTTGCACCCTACCTGACAGTGTATTCGCGGCGGACCCGACCAACCGTTGCGGCCCTGGCAGTGGGGGCGCTGCTGGCAGTCGGGCCGCGCACCGTCACCAACTGCCTGCGCGCCTTGGGTCTAGCCGAGCACCCCAGCTTCACTGCTTTTCACCGTGTGCTTAACCGAAACACCTGGTCCAGCCTCGCACTGGCCCGCACACTCCTGCGTGCAGTCGTAACCACCTTTGTACCTTCCGGCCCCATCGTGATCGGCGTCGACCATACGCTGGAACGACGCCGTGGCCGCCGTATCGGACCAGCAGGGTATTTCTACGATGCGTCGCGCTCTTCGGCCGAAGTGAAGACGACCAACCGTGGCTTACGCTGGTTGAGCGCCATGGTGCTGGTGGAGGTGCCATTCGCCGGTCGTATCTGGGCGTTGCCCGTGCTGACTGCGTTGACCCCGAGCAAGGCATGGTCCGAGCGGCATGGCCGCCGCCACCGCACCGTGACCGAGTGGGCACGCTTGATGCTGCTCTCAGTTCACCGCTGGCTGCCGGATCGACCCATTATTGTCGTCGCTGACGGCAAATTCGCCGCCCTGGAACTGCTGCATGGGCTCCGCACCCGGATGGCGGTAATTACGCGGCTGCGCAAGGATGCATGCCTGTTCGACGCACCCCCGCGTTACACCGGCAAGCCGGGCCGCATACCTCGCAAGGGCAAGCGCCAGCCGCAGTTATCTGAACGCATCACTGACCCGGCCACGCGCTGGCAGCGCGTGGTTCAGGCCAGTCGGACGTCATGGCGCAGCGGCGGCTGGATCGAATACGCGCATGGCACGGCGCTGTGGTATTACGGAGGCAAACCGATCGTGCCGATCCTTTGGGTGCTGGTTCGCTACCCCGATGGTCGACGCGAGCCAGAGGCGTTTCTCTGCACTGACACAGTGGCCAGCCCACGCAATGTGCTGGACTGCTTTAATTGGCGATGGGCCATGGAGACCACATACGAAGAAGCCCGTGCTCACCTCGGGGTGGAAACACAGCGTCAATGGTCAGATCCAGCCGTGTTCCGGACTACACCGCTGCTGCTCGGCCTTTACAGCGCAATCACGCTGTATGTGCATCAGAATGCCGAACGCTTTGCCCTCTCGCCACGCCGGGCCGCCTGGTATCCCAAGCCAGCCCCGACCTTTGCCGATGCCCTTGCTCGATTGCGTCGGCACCTCTGGTTTGAACGTATCGTCATGTCGGCCAAAACTACCGACATGACGGAACCGATTGCGCCAGAACTCCAGGGCATCCTAGACGCCGTCTGCTACGCACCGTGATTGTGGTCAGGCCCAGCCAGATCCACCTCCGAATGGGCAAAGTCGAGTGACAACCGGCGCTCTGTCCTCTAGTGCCCGACACGAAGACCAGCCCGCCTGCCCGCACGGCGCGGGAGTAGCCGTAGGTTTCCTCATAGGGGTAGCCGGAAGCGAAGTTCGTTCTGGGCAAAGCATCATTCTCCCGTGGCATCCACAGGCTCTTACGACGCGAACGCGAGAGCAAGCGGCAACGACCCATGGTTTGGGTGCAGCAGCAGGCACGCCCGACAGGCCAAGACTTCATGGGAGAGTCTGCTGTATGTCGACCTCGGCGGTAGCCCAAACCTGACGGGCTACCGCCGATGAGGGTGGTGAGCGGACATTCGACTATCACGCGCGGTTCAGGTCGTGACGGTTCTGGGCCCGTCTACACCGAGCAGCCCGCACGGCGGCTGCAGGTCCGGCAGTATCAGATCGGGAGGCGGCACGCTCGGGTGTAGATCGAGGCTGCGGCGATTGATCCAGGCGATGGTGAAACCGAGCGGCTTGCCACCCACCATGTCGGTGAACTGCGACTGCCCGGAATGTAGGATTTGCGAGACGGGCAGCCCCGAGGCTTCCTGGAGGTAGCGGAAGAGCGTGCCGTCTGGCTTGTAGCCGCGTGCCTTTTCCGCGGTGCATACGAAGTCAAACTCGCGCCCGAGCGGAGTGGTGCCCAGCAGGTCGTCGTCGATGTTCGAGACCAGGGCGAGCCTGTTATGCCGCGCCAGAACCTCGAGGGTAGGCAGCACGTCCGGGTAGAGCGCCATCGAGGACAAGCAGTCGAAGAAGCGTTGGATCGCCTCCTCCCGTCCCGTCGTTACGCCGAATTTGCGGTAGGCCTCGGAAAGCGAGAGGCGGCATATGTCTTTGTATGTCCGATATGATTCTAGGTAATGGACGATATTCCGCTGCTCCCAGAACGAGTAGAATGCAATGGGGTCAAGGTCAGTCCGGCCCGCATCCGCGAGGATGGCTTGAAAGGCCGCGTGGTTTGCCGGTGGTGTGTTGACCAAGGTGCCATAGACGTCGAACGACAGCAGACGCGGCGCGAAGCCGTTGGGCAGCTTTGGTTTGGTTTGCGGCTGCGTGCTGATGCTCACGGAGATGTCCTTGCTGTGGGACTGCGGGAGGGCTGTCCCTTTGGTCTCCAGCATCTGGCGGATGCCGGGCGTCTCCGACAAACGATGCTTTCTCAATAGGTGTTGAGCGTTCTACAACACCTCGATGCTTCCAATCCCACCCCTGGCGGCCCTGCGCGCATTCGAGCAGACGGCCCGCCTGGGCGGGTTCGCACGTGCTGCTGCCGTGCTGAACGTGTCGACCAGCGCAGTCAGCCATCAGATCCGTGGGCTGGAAGAAAGCCTTGGCGTGCGCCTGCTGGAGCGCAGCACCGGCGTCGGTGGCGTGCGCGTCACGCCTGCGGGTGCGACGTTGCTGGAAGCGGCGAGCAGCGCACTGGCGCTGATCGAAGAGGCGTGTGCCGCGATCCACGGCATGTCGAAGGTCCTGACCGTCTCGGCCAACGTCTCGCTGTCGACCATGTGGCTCGCTCGCCGGATTGCCGAGTTCTCGGCCCTGCACCCGGAGATTGCGGTCAGCACCGTCATCCAGATCGGGGAGCCGGATTTCCTTCGCTACGGCATCGACCTCGCCATCGTGCACGTGCCGGAGCGGCTGCTGAGACCTGACGACGACGTGCTGCTGCGCGAGGATGTATTCCCGGTTTGCAGCCCTGAGCTGTATCGACTGGCGTCTCAGGCACCGTGCCGTTGTCGTCTGCTCCAGGAAGCGCACGAGTGGCTATGACAATGGAC
>JBPBQE010000052.1:0-10435 GCA_050954595.1 Janthinobacterium lividum
CCGACCATCTCTGTGCTCTGATAGCGCAGGCGAAGAAAGGCGATCGCGATCCGCTGACGATCGCCGAGACGATCATGCGGGTGGAAAACCTTTCACTGGTCGAGATCGTCAACCGCGGGCAACTCTGGCTGGCGGAACGGTTGCGGGAAGGATTGCCCCACCGGCACACGGGGGACTTGCGGAAGGTTCCCGATCCCGACGCTCGCGCTCGTCGCGTCCTCTACGCCCTGGACCGCCTCAAGGAAGGGAGCCCTGACGATCCAGAGCTACCCGAGGTCGATTGCAAGCCTGCCGAGTCCAAGTTGCCCCTCATGGCGCTCGATCAGGAACCGCCGCTGGCTAAGCAGGACATCAGGCGCTGGGGCGAGTTATCCAAGCAGGAACGGGGTCGCGAGACCGGAGAAGGCCGGGCGCTCGACGACGATACCCGGCACAGCTACGCCTACAACGTCAGGCTTGGCATTGCAGCGGCAAACCAACTCGGGCTGGTCGACGAGTCGTTCAGCGTCAAGACCCTCGGCTCGCAAGAGGTCGCTTGTAAGGTGCTCGCCCTTCTCGACTCCCTATTCGCGCGCAATATCGTGGCAACCATAACGGCGTCACTGCTGCGGATGAACGTCGACCTGTTCCTGATGGATCCGGAGCATACGGCGAACATCGAGTACCTCCAGGCCGAGGCGGCACGCCGCTTCCCCGACCTGGGACTGAGCGCGGCCGCGTGCCTTCGGTTCGAAGACCTGCTGGATGACGAGCTGAAGATGAAGTCGATCATGGATGCGCCGATGGACATCATGGAGCGAGCCTACGCGCCGAGCCTCAAGCCGTCCGACCGGGTCGCCCGTGCATCGAAGGCGGTCGTCTTGCAACTGAAGCTCGAGAGCCCCGGGCTCGACGCCACGCAAGCTGCTGCGCTGGACGCAGACGTGCACCTGCGACGCGTGGGCGGGATGCTGCAGCTTCGACTCCCGGATCCGCGCGAGCGCGGCGCATTCCGCTGGGACCCGTGCACGCCGGCGGCGGAGGAACTGGTGACGAAGTGGCTGGAGTTGAAGGATCGATACGAGATCGGCGGATCGATGTTCTTCCCGAGCGAGGAGGACAACGCCGAGCCGCAGATACCCAGGGTGGCGATGGCCGGTATCTATAAGGAGTTCACGGCCGTCACCGGCGCTTATCTGACGTTCGACGAGATCAAAACCCTGCGGTGCTACAAGGCCGTCAAGGCGCATCCCACGAAGCTGCGTCAGATCGCGGAGGCGGCGTGCCACAAGGACCCACGCTCCTTGGCCCCTCGCCTACGGATCCTTCTTAGCCGCCCTCAGGGGAGGAAGGCGGCATGAGCTCGACCATGGACGCGTCCGTCCGAAGCAAGGTCCCGGACGTTTCGACCAGGTCTCCTGGGCCGAAGTCAGCCTTGCCCGACTACGTGCTGCCGGAACGGGCCATATGGGCGCTGGAGCAGCTATCCCCGGAACTGGCGAAGCAAATCTACGACGCCCTGACGGGGGAATCGAAGCGAGCGGGCGTGGTGTCTCCCAAGCATCGCGACGACGACAGCCAGGAGATGACCGCGCTGTCCGTGCTGGATGCGCACCGGGCGCTGCAGGATTACGGCGTGGTCGCCGAATCCATCGCGGACATGGTCACGGTGCAGGCGCTCGACATCATCGCCCTGCGCGTCGCGGACGTGATCTGGGAGGAGGTCAATCTCTGGCGCGTTCTCGCCTCCCTGCGGCTGTTGTACCGCTACATCTATCAAAAGGAGATACCGGCATACATGCGGCATCGTATCACCTTCTATGCGGGAGCAGCGCGCCGGAACCAGTGGGACCGCGTGCGCTCTCCTGCGGAGTGCATCGCCGGAGCCGTCGCCGCAGCCAGTCTGGCGGACGTGATGTTGGTAGCCGGGCAGGAGTTGCTGGCCCGGACCCGTTTTCGGGATGCCGCTCTGCTGGGGGTGGGCGCCGAGATCAGCTTCCGTACCCAGGAGCTTCATTATTGTGATATCGACATGATAAGGTTCGTAAATAAGGGTGGCGTCGAGGAAGCGAAGTTGTTCATGGCCGCGGAATACTGCAAGAATCGCTCGGGGCGCATCGGCGTGGTGCGCGATCCCATCGCCTTGTCGCTGCTACGCCGACTCATCGGCGAGCGGAAGACGGGCGCCCTGTTCTGCACTAACGAGGGGGAGCGGGCGTCCGAGGCAACGATCGCTGGAGCGCTCAGGCGGACCTCGCTCATGACGCTCGGCGTGCCGATCTCGCCCAACCTCCTGCGGCGCGGCGCTGCGTCGGACGAGGACGACGAGGTCGAGATGGCAAGGCGCATCGGCGACAAGCCAGGTGGCGCCCGGGGAGGGACCACGGTCAGGCACTATGAGAAATCCAGGGCACACGAAGGTCTCGCGCTGCTCCGCGAACCCTGAGCCTGCGATGTCCGGGCCGCGACGTCTGAAGCACTCCCGGCGGTTCGGCCGGATTCTGCGCCGGGCGTTCCCTCGGGCAAGCGGCTCGTCGGATCGCGGGGAACTCCGCGCCGCTAGGTTACGGACGGTCGGTGTAACGCAAAGGTGGCGGGTGCTCCGCCGCCTCTCGAAGTCAGCGCGATCGGATGACGATGAAGTAGAGGGATGGCCACCGGGGTTGTTGGACCATCTGGCCTCGGCGGTGCGCCGCCACGCGGGATCGGCTATCTTAACGACGGCTGACCGGTTGCGCGCGGTCAATACGATGGATGGTAGACGATCGGCCGCCGCGAGCCATCCCGTCTGTCCGGCGCGCCTGCACCGCTGTCGTAACCGATCCTGTGCCGGTCAAGCTCGGTCGGTACGTTGGATCGTAAACGATCGGCCGCCGCGAGCCATTCCGCCTGGCCGGGGCGTCCGCATTGCGGGCAAGATTGTCGTAACCGATCCTATTCCGGTCACGCGCTGTCAGTACAATAGATTGTAAACGATCGGCCGCCGCGAGCCATCCCGCTTGGCCGGGGCGCCAGCATCGCGGGCACGGCTGTCGTAACCGATTCTATGCCGCCCGTGAAAACGTCCTTGGAACAGGATTGTTCTGGCCGCGCGCAACCAAAACGGCAAGTTTCTCGCTCCCGAACGGAAAAGTACAAATCGTGAACGGTCCGAAGCCATAGCTGCCGATAAGGGCTTAGGGGCGGGGGTGGTTTGATGCGACCTGCCCCTGCCCGGTATCGAGCACCGAATGTCCGGATTGGGTCGAGGCCGTGTGAGAACTCGCTTTCCAGCTGATTTGGGCGAAGTCGAGCCTGCGATCGCCCGTTTGCAGCGAGGGTAGATCGGGCTTTCAGGCCCGGATCGCTTCCAACAGCGGCCCGGCACCCAGGATCGCGATCACTCGCTTCATGTTGTAGGCTGGCACCTGCAGACTCATTTCCCTGCCGACCCGTTTCAGCGTCCGGGTCAGGAAGTGAGTGGCGCCCATCCAGGCCTTGATGGTCCCGAACGGGTGTTCGACCGTCTTGCGCCGCAACGTCATGGCCTGCGGCACCTGATCCAAGCGCTTCTGCATGGCGTCGAGGAGGTGTTTGCCAAGCTGAAGGCGCTACTGCGCAAGGCAGCGGTCCGCAACAGAGACGACCTTTGGACCACCATCGGACACCTCCTCAGCAGCTTCAGTCCAACCGAGTGCCGAAATTACCTCGCCAACTCAGGATATGCGTTCGAGTAATCTGGAAAAGCTCTAGCGCAACGGCCGCTTCGCTGTGGTAGCTATTCCCGGCGAAAGAAGTAGCGTGCGAGACGATGGAGGATTTATTTGGGTCGCACCGCATTGCTGTCGCTATCGCCTGCTACAATCAAGGCCATTTCCTCAAGGATGCCATTCGCTCGGTTTTCGGGCAGACCCGGCTTTGCGACGAGATCATTCTCGTCGATGACGGCTCGACAGATGCAACCGCCGAAATCGTCCGCTCCTTTCCGCAGATTAAGTACGTTTATCAAAAGAATGCCGGACTGAGTGCGGCGCGCAACACGGCGCTAGCTTTGACAACGGCGGAGCAGGTTCTGTTTCTCGACGCCGACGATCTTCTCTGCCCCACGGCGCTCGATATGGCCGAACGTTGCGCCCGGAGCCAGCCAGAAATCGCATTCGCCTATGGCGGTTACTATTCTGTCGATGTTACTCGACGTCGCTTGTCTTCTCATCGGGCCTTGACAAGCAGCACGCCGCTTCTTGATCTACTTCGCGGCAATTTCATCGCAATGCATGGCACCGTCTTATACAACGTCCGGCTGCTGCGTGAATCCGGCGGCTTCGACGTTGGCCTGAAAAGCTGTGAGGATTTTGACGTCTACCTGCGCTTGGCGCGTCGTCACCCGATTGCGGCGTATGAAGGCATCGCGGCAGAATACCGTCGCCATGGGCAGGGGCTGACCAGCAACGCGCTGCATATGATCAAGATGAGCCGTAAGGTTATAGATCGGCATGCGCGTATGCTTCGGCCGGGTCATGCGGAAGCGCTGGCTGCCCGGACGGGACGTAACTTCATGACGAGATTCTATGCTCAGACTTATTTCGAGGCGATCAAGCGATTACGTTGGAAAGGCGGTTTGAGAAGCACGTTCCGCCTCCTTGCTTGTGATGTCGCTCATCACCCTTTGGCGATGGGATTGGTCGCAAAGGTCTGGCTGGCGGGCCGGTTCAAGGCTGCCACGTGGCGGCTGCGGCCACGATGACGGGAAATCGAGCGTCGTGATGCTCCAGCATGTGCGACCCGACGTCTTCGACCGCGATGCCTTGCAGGAAGGCCGTCGCCGCGAACGCATTGCCATAGGATTGGATGCGGATGTTGTCATGCCCGAACTCGTCGCCCAGAAGACGAGCCAATGACAACGGGGTGAGCGACCAATACCAGCCCTCACCCCATTGATCTGCTGCAATCGGCGAGATCCCGGGGACCGTCAGCAGCAGCGTGCCAGCGGGAGCCAGGGATTGCCGCAACTGTTGGACCGCCAGACGCATATCGTAGATCAGGTGCAGGGTTTGGGTGATGACCGCGCAGTCGAATCGTCCCTTGGGCAGGACCCCGGCCTGTGTCATGTCGCCACGATAAGTTGCGGTTGAGGATGCCAGATCCACATGAATCGTCTCGCGCCGCGTCGCGCATGCGCCGCCGAACCGGGCCGTGTAGGCGTCATCGCCGACTTCGAGAGTGGTGCCGGATATTAGATGACGGTGTTCGTCCAGAAAGCGCTCGATGTAAATCCGATCGATCGGGGTGCCTCTGCCGTAGCCGAAATCGTTGGCGACTGGGTGGACGGACCGGAATGGTCCTAGGCCGACGCGGCGCTTTGCCATCCGCTTCATCCGACGCGCCAGCGCTATGGGATCAATCATATCAGTGGCTCTGCCTTGGAAAGAACGTTGCGATACCAGTCGAGTTCGGTCAAAGGCCCAGTTTCGACAATTCCGTTGGGCGACATGACGATACCGAATTCGCAATGGCTCAGGGTTCGAGGATCGTGGCTGACGACGATCGCGCGTCCGAACGGGCGCAGCCGAGTCAGATTACCCATGATCGTCAGCTCGGCCGTCCGGTCGATCGCGCTCGTCGCCTCGTCCAGAATGAGCAGTTCCGGGCGTCGCAGAATCGCCCGGGCGATGCCAATCCGTTGGCGCTGGCCGCCGGATAGCCCGAACCCGACGGCGCCAAGCGGCGTCGCATATCCTTGCGGGAGGCGCTCGATGAACGATTCGGCGTCGGCCAGACGGGCGGCTTGGGCGATGTCCTCCTGGGAGGCGTCGGGAACGCCATAGGCGATGTTCTGTGCGACCGTTCCCGTTATCAGGTCGGTATCCTGTCCGGCTAGTCCAATCCGGAGCCGCCAGAGAGCCGGGTCGATGGCGGCCAGGGGGCGCTCACCGATCCAGATCGTGCCCGAACTCGGTTGGAGGAGGCGGCAGGCAAGATTGAGCACCGTCGACTTGCCTGAACCCGAGTCGCCGATCAGCGCTGTGATTGCGTGTGGTGGGAAGAGCAGATCAACGTCCCGCAGTGCCGGTAAGCCGTCATCGGTGGTATTGGGATACGAAAAGCAGACCCGATCAAAGCAAATCGGCAGATTCGGCAAGTCGGCAGGCGGTACGCTTCTCGGCACGGCAGCTGATCCGGCGCCGATCGGGATGCCAAGCAGCCATTCAATCTCGTTAATCGAGCCATGCAGCGATGCCAGACGCAGGGATGAGTTGCTGACGGTCAACACGGGTATCTGGGCACGATAGAGTAGCACGAGGAACGTGGCGGCTTGGGCAACGCTGGTACCGAGCCCGTCCAGAGCGAAGAGAACCGCGAGGATCGAGGTCGCGAGAATAATCTCGATCACGGGTCCGCACCGTGCAGCCTCGCGGTCGGATGCGAACATCGCTTGGCGCACCTCGGCGGATCGGAGTGAGAAAACGGCACTCTCGCGCTTCTCCTGCCCGAACACGCGAATGATTCGTGTGGCGCGCACGGCGTGAATCATCTGCTCGCCCAAAAGCCGGTTTGTCTCGACGATCGCCTCGCCCAGCCTCTGCAGTCCATGCTGCAGTCTGCGGCTCACGAGGCGGCTGAGTCCGACCCCGGTTGCAACGATCAGCGACAGGCGCCAGTCGGTGATCACTAGAAGGAACGCAAATAGGAGGGCCGCAGTGCGGGCGACATAATTGACGAGGACAACACGCACGGCCTCTGTCGCCTTCCATGAATCGGTGTCGATGATCGTAATCAGGCGCGCCGGGTCCTGGTGAAGAAAGAAGCCATAATCGAGCGAGAGCATCTTTTCGGCGAGCGCGGTGCGAATGTCGTCACCCGCATTTTCCTCGACGTAGGAGATCATGGTTGAATTCGCGATCTGGGTCGCTGCTTTGAGGAGCACGAAGGCGAGAGCCATACCGAGTAGGGGCAGGATTGGTTGGCCCGGGGACAGGAGGGCCGCGACGTGTTGAAGTTCTCGGGCGAATGCAGGCTGCTGTGCCGTGTCGGAAGACCCGGAGATCTGTGCCAGCAATGGCGTCAGCATTCCGATGCCGACTCCTTCAAACCCGCTGGTAAGAAGGCCGAGCAGGATCGCCAACGGGACGAACGCGGCGTATCGCCGCTCGATCATGCGGAGCGAATCGGGTCGCTGCGCCGAACCGATTTTAAAGATGCCTGTGAAGACATTCATGATTTGCTCGGCTTGAGTTGGGTCCAAGCCAGGTCAGGTCGATTGCTGGCCGTTATGCGGGGAAGGGAGAAGCGGTCGCAGGTTGCGTCCACGTACCCGCCTTGAGTCGTACACGCCCATTCGACCCCGCATTCCTTAACCAGTTGCTTGATCCGGTCGTCGAAGCGCCCGTACGGATAGGCAAAGCCCGACGGCTGAGCATGTGCGAGTGCGGCGGCGTCTGAGTTTCCCCGCTGCACCTGTTGTCGGACGAGCGGGTCCGATAGGCTCGGCAGGTCTGGGTGGTCGACGGTGTGCCCGCCGAGCTTGACCGTCCCTTCGGCGAGAAACGACGCGATCTCGGGTGTTGTCATCGGCCGGATTGCGCTTGTTTTGATCGGGTCTCTCAGGCTCCGTAGGTCATCCATCGCAGCTTCAATCAAGGCGGGAAGCTGCGTGCGCAGCGAGTCCCAAAGCCTATAATACAGCGCTTGGCGCTGCGTCTTTGGTGGATACCAGGCCCGCCATTCGGGGGATGCATCGGCCGGAGTCGATGAGTCGAGCGCTAATGGCAGAATGTGTTTACCCAGGGCGAGTTGGCCGCGCATGGGCGCCGGATCAAATATGATGTCGGCGAGTTCGTCCCACCAATAGGGACGGCCATTCGCCATCGGACCCGTTGCTAGAAACAAGGTCGCTGGCGCTCCATGCCGGCGCAGGATGGGTGCAGCTTGGGTCAGATTATCCAGGTAACCATCGTCGAACGTGATTGCGACGGCACGGGTCGGCAGCCGTCCCTCAATATGGCGAAGGATGAATTCAGTCATGGGCAATATGGTCCGCTGATGAGCGAGTTGTTTAATTTGTAAGTCGAAATTAGGCGGTGAAACGGCCAAACCCCAAGGGTCGAGCGATCTGACGCAGACCTGATGGTACATGGCTATAAATGGTCGCTCTGACCTCAGCCGACTCATGATGGTGCGTCCGATGCTCATCCAAAATCTAGGGGTTTTCGTCGCATGCCGTTATAATACCATAAAATTTGTTGATTTCTTAAGACTGAATGTAAATAGTCATTTCGCTGCTAAGTTTTGCAACGTTGAATTGACAGATAGGTCGGAAGTTTATGTCCGAAACGGGAATTTCTGGGGCGGAGTTGGTGAGCGTCGTCATCCCAGCTTATAACGCAGGAGAGTTCATCGATCGGACGCTGGCTTCGGCGATAAACCAATCTCACCAACACATAGAAGTTATCGTCGTTGATGATGGTTCCACCGACGATACCGCCGCCCGTGTCGCACGGCGTGAGAGGGATGATCCTCGCATCAGGCTGGTGTCGGTTCGGAACGGCGGGGTTGCACGGGCTCGTAACCTTGGTATGGCTGCCGCCCGTGGCGCGTTCGTTGCATTCCTTGACGCTGACGATTTGTGGCATCCGGACAAGATCAAGCTGCAGTTACAATGCATGATTGACAGTCCGATCTGGCTTGGCGGCTGTTACGCGCAGTCCAGGCACATCGACGTGCACGACCGACTGCTCAGCGACGGTCCGAGCTTTTCGGCCGATGGATATGTCCTCGCGCGTCAGTTCGCGGTTCATCTCGTTCGGAACGGAAGCTGTCTTCTAGTTCGTCGGGAGGTTGCCATGCTGCTTGGCGGATATGATCCGTCCTACGCTGACCGCGGTATCGGTGGGTGTGAGGATATTGAGTTCGAGTTCAAGCTGACAGCTCGGTACCGGATTGGTGTCGTGCCAAAGTATCTAGTCGGCTATCGATTGTCGCCGGGCAATATGTCGAGCAACCGGTTGAGAATGGCCCGTGGATTATGGGCCACGGTCGAGGCCCATCTGGCATTGAATCCGTCATTGCCAAATCGGATTAGACGCTTGGCGTGGACCAAAGTTTATGAGTACCACATTTTCAATAACTTTCATGAGAAGCGCTTAACTACGGTGCTGGCAGGCTTGGCGATGCTTGCTGCGACGGACTTGCTGAAGACATGTCAGGTTCTCGGCGCGCTCGTCAAGAAAGTGGGTCAGTTCTTCAAGCGTCGTGTGATGCCGGCCAAGCCACTTCCAATTCGCCCAGTCTTTTACGAGTTGCCGATCGGTCCAGTGGATATTCCCAACCATCAATATCTCAAGGATGCCCGTCTCGTCGACCAACTTGCCGATTTCGACGCGGTTCTATGGAGCAAACTGCAGCAGCTCCCCGCTTCGCCAATCGCCGTTAAAAGTCGGTTATATGAGCAGTTCGCGGATGCAATAGACGCCAAATTATAAAACCAGATCTTTCAGAGCAGCACAAGAACTTTCATCATTAAGTAAATTGAATATTACAAAACTATTTATGCATTACTTAGATAAGTTTCCAAATATTATTACAATTTATGAAAATTTTCCGTACTAAATGGCAACGGTAAAATTAATAGCATTGAATGTTAATTAGAGATATCTAATTAATAGAAGTAATATTGAAAGTGCTCAGCATGTTGCCCGGGGGTGATAAGGTCATGTCCTTAGCGTCTGGACCTAAGAGTCGGTCCGAAATCATTTTTTTGTCTGGCAAAGCTTTCAAAGCATAAGCCGAATAGATGCCTAGCGTAGGAAAGCCAGAGCAGAACGATTCAAGCACTCCCAGTCCTTGGCCAGTCTGCGGCAGCGATTGAGCCAACTGATGGTCCGCTCGACGATCCAGCGCTTCGGCAACACGGGAAAGCCTTTCGCCCCATCGCCTCGTTTGACGATCTTGACCTGTACTTACCGGGTGACGTGGATCAGGGCTCTTTGAAACTGCGAGCCCTGATAACCCCATCGGCGTAGAGCTTCAGCAAAACCGGATGCAGGCCGAACAAGGTGGCTATCACAAGCACCCCACCATCGCGATCTTGCAGCCCGGCGATATGGACGACCGCGTTCAGAACCAAGCCTTGCGTGTCTACAAGGAGATGGCGCTTCTTGCCTTTGATCTTCTTGCCAGCGTCAAAGCCGTGAGAATCGATACGCCGTTCCTTTTCCGCGCTCTTGACGCTCTGACTGTCGATGATCGCAGCCGTCGGCGACGCCTCTCGCTCGGCCATTTCGCGGCATTTGACGTAGAGCACGTGTTGGATGCGATCCAACGTGCCGTCATAATCCTACAGGCCGAAATAGCCGTTGACCTTGCTTTGCGGCGGCAAGTCTTTCGGGATCGCGCGTCACTGGCATCCCGTGCTGAGCACATATATCAGGCCGTTCACCACTTCGCGCAGATCAACCGTCCGCTTGCCGCCGCCTCGCTT
>JBPBQE010000286.1:0-10292 GCA_050954595.1 Janthinobacterium lividum
ATCAGGATGCGGCCGATCCGCGGCACGTTGAAGCGGGCGTCGAAGGTGTGCCACTCGCCGCCGAGATACGCCTCGAACCAGGCGCTGAAATCGCCGGGGGCCCAGGGCTTGGGCGTGCCCATGTCGCCCAGGTAGCCCGTGCAGTAGCGCGCGGGGATGTTCATGCACCGGGTCAGTGCCACGGCGAGATGCGCGAAGTCGCGGCAGACGCCGATCTGCTCCTGATAACCGTCCCACGCGGTGCGCGTCTCGCTCGCGTCCATGTAGTTGAACTTGATGCGCTGGTGCACGAAGTCGCAAATCGCCTGGACGCGGGACCAGCCGGGCTTGGTCGAGCCGAACAGCGACCAGGCGATGTCGCTGAGCCGATCCGTGTCGCAATAACGGCTGCCGAGCAGATAGACCAACACGTCGTCCGGCAGATCCTGGACCCGGTGTTCCATCGCCTCGGCGGAAACCCGGTCGGGAAGCCCGCTATCCTGGATGTCGAAACGTGTCGAGATGCTCAACCGGCCAGCCGGCGCGACGACGCGGGTGCAGACGTTGCCGAAGCCGTCGACATAGGTCGAGACCGGGATCGGCGGCTGGAACTCGATAATGCCCGGGGTGAGCATATCCTTGGTCCGGCTGGGATGGACGGCAATCTGCAGCAGCATCGGCGTTGGCTGGCTGCAGTCAAAGGCAATGTCGTAGCCTGCATGGATACGCATCGGCGCAGCTCCTTTCAGTTCATGTCACGCGGGCGGCGCAACACCTCATCATCCCCGGGCAAGCGTCCGAGGAAAAGAACTTTGTTTCAGCAGAGTAGACAGCCGCATCCGGAAGCTACTGCGCCGATGCCAACGGTTGGACGGTGCTGGTGTCGCTCAAGCCGCCGCCGAGCGCCTTGTAGAGGTTGATCAAGTTGGTGAGCTGCGCCTGCTTCAGGCTCAGCAACGTCTGCTGCGCCGGATATAGCGTTTGCTGCGCCTGCAGCACCGGCAAGAACGAATCAACCCCCGCCCGGAACCGCAGCAACGACAAGCGCAGGCTGTCCGCCGCGGCATCCACTAGCCGCTGCTGAGATTGCACCTGGTCGACATAGGTCGCCCGTCCCGCCAGCGCGTCCGAAACCTCGCGGAAGGCGGTCTGGATCGTTTGCTCGTACTGAGCGATGTCGATGTTCTTTTCCGTCTTGGCCAGGTCGAGGTTGCCCTGGTTCTGGCCGGCGGTGAAGATCGGCAGGTTGAGCTGCGGCGAGAAGCTCCACGTCAGCCCGCCCCCGGTGAACAGCCGGCTGAGCTGGTTGCCGGCCACTCCGCCGCTGGTCGTCAACGAGATCGACGGGAAGAACGCCGCCCGCGCTGCGCCGATGCTGGCGTTGGCCGACAGTAACGTGTGCTCGGCCGCCCTGATGTCCGGCCGCTGCAACAGCAGGTCCGACGGCAGCCCGGCGTTCAGGTTCGACAGCAGATCCTGCTGATCCAGCCCGCGACCCGGCGGCAGATCCGCCGGCAGCGGCTGCCCGAGCAGCAGCACCAGCGCGTTCTCGTCCTGCGCCGCCTGCCGCGTATAGAGCGACAAATTGGCCTTGGCGTTCTCCAGCGTCGTTTGTGCCTGCCGCACGCTCAGCAGCGTCGTGATGCCGCCCTGGAACTGCGTGTTGGTCAGGTCGTAGGCCGATTGCTCGCTCTTGACGGTGTCCTCGGTGATCTTCAGCAGCGCGGCATCCACCACGGTGCTGAGGTACGCGCTGGCCACCTCGGCCACCAAGCTGATCTGCGTGCTGCGCGCGGTCTCGGCCGTCGAGAGGTAGGCTTCGAATGCTTGGGCCGAGAGGCTGCGTAGGCGGCCGAACAGGTCCAGCTCGTAAGCAGCGAAGCCCAGCCCCACGTTATAGTATCGATACGAGATGTGTTGCCCGCCGGTCGTCTGCAGGCTGGTCGGCGAACTGGCGACCGCATTGGCGCCGCCGAGGGCCGAGGCTCCGCCAGCGGCTCCGGCGGCCGCGCCGGCGCCTGCGCCACTGCTCGTGATGGACGTGCTCTCCGGCAACGTGCCGTACTGGCCGATGCCGGACAGGCTGATATGGGGAAACAGATCCGACCGCTGCACGCGGAATTGCGCCTGCGCCCGCTCCACGTTGAGAGCGGCGACGCGCAGGTTGCGATTGTTCTGTAGCGCGATCGCGATCAGGGCCTGCAAGCGCTGGTCGGGGAAGAACTCGCGCCACCCGACGGTCACGGCGGCCGGACCGGTCTGGGACGCAGGCAGCCGTGTGTCGGTGTAGGCCGGGCCGGTAGGGTAGGCGGGTGTGACCGGCAGGTCGGGCCGAGAATAGTCGGGGATCAACGAGCAACCACCAAGCAACGCGACAGCGGCAGAGAGCGCGACGCGACGGCTCATTCTGCCGCCTCCGCCGGCTGCTTTTCCATCTCCGCGGCCGACTTCACCTTGAACAGTTGCAGGATGACCACGAAGAACAGCGGCACCATGAAGATCGCCAGCACCGTCGCCGACAGCATCCCGCCGACCACGCCGGTGCCGATCGCGTTCTGTCCGCCGGAGCCCGCGCCGGTCGAAATCGCCAGCGGCAGAACGCCGAGGACGAAAGCCAGCGACGTCATCAGGATCGGCCGCAGCCGCTCCTGCGCGGCGAGGACTGCGGACTCGATCAGTCCCTTACCCGCATCGTAGTTGGCTTTGGCGAATTCGACGATCAGAATGGCGTTCTTGGCCGCCAGCCCGATCGTGGTGAGCAGGCCGACCTGGAAATACACGTCGTTGTCCAACCCGCGCAGCGACGTCGCCAGCACGGCACCGAGCACGCCGAGCGGCACCACCATCAGCACCGCGACTGGAATGGTCCAGCTTTCGTAAAGCGCCGCCAGGCACAGGAACACCACGATCAGGGATCCCGCGTACAGCGCCAGGGTTTGCGATCCCGACGCCTGCTCCTCGTAGGACAAGCCGGTCCACTGATAGGTGAAGCCGTCCGGCAATTTCTTGGCCAGTTCGGTCATCGCCTTGATCGCGTCGCCGCTGCTCAGCCCCGGTGCCGGCGACCCCAGGATCTCGACCGATGGCAATCCGTTGTAGCGCTCGAGCTTCGGTGAGCCATAGGTCCACTCGCCAGTCGCGAACGACGAGAAGCGGACCATCTGACCGAGCGTGTTGGTGACGTACCAGCTATCCAATTCCGAGGGCAGCATGCGGGAATTGGACTCGCCCTGCATGAACACCCGCTTGACCCGGCCGCGATCGATGAAGTCGTTGACGTAGGACGAGCCCCACGCTGCCGACAGCGTCGTGTTGATCGATGCCAGGCTCAAGCTCTGGGCGTTGGCTTTCTCACGGTCGATCTTGATGGTGTACTGCGGTTCGTCGTTCAGACCGTTGGGCCGAACCGCCACCATCTGCTTATCCTGCGCCGCCATGCCGAGCAGCTGGTTGCGGGCGTTCATTAGCGCCGTGTGGCCTTTGTTGCCGCTATCCTGCAGCTCGAAGTCGAAGCCGGTGGCGTTACCGAGTTCCAGCACCGCGGGTGGTGCGAAGGCGAAAACCTGGGCGTCCTTGAACTTGAAGAAATGTGCCTGCGCTCGGGCGGCGATGGCCTGCACCTTGTTCTCCGACCCGGGTCGCTTGCTCCAGTCGGTCAGCTTGATGAAGCCCAGGCCGGAGTTCTGGCCCTGGCCGCCGAAGCTGAAGCCGTTGACCTCCAGCACGCCTTCGACGTTGCTGGCCTCCTCCTTGCGGAAGTAATCGGCCATGTCGTCCAGCACCGCCTGCGTGCGGTTGGCCGTGGCTCCCGGCGGCGCCGTGACCTGGACGAACAGCACGCCCTGGTCCTCCTCCGGCAAGAAGCCGCTGGGGATGCGGATGAACATCACCACCATCAGGGCGACGATGCCGAAGAACACGATCATCGAGATGAACGGGTGGGCGATGATGCCCTTGACGCCGCCGATGTAGCGCTTGTTGCCGGCGTTGAACTTGCGGTTGAACCAGCCAAAGAAGCCGCGCTTCTTCTCGCCTTCGCCGGGCTTGAGGATAGTGGCACAAAGCGCCGGGGTGAAGATCAGCGCCACGGCGACCGACAGCACCATCGAGCTGACGATGGTGATGGAGAACTGCCGGTAGATGACGCCGGTGGAGCCGCCGAAGAACGACAACGGCAGAAACACCGCCGTCAGTACCAGCGCGATGCCGACCAGCGCGCCGGAGATCTCGTCCATCGACTTGCGCGTGGCTTCCTTGGGCGAAAGGTTGTCCTCGTGCATCACGCGCTCGACGTTCTCGACCACGACGATGGCGTCGTCGACCAGGAGGCCGATGGCCAGCACCATGCCGAACATCGTCAGGCTGTTGATCGAGTAGCCGAACGCCAGCAGCACGCCGCAGGTGCCGAGCAACACGACCGGCACCGCGATGGTGGGGATCAGCGTGGCGCGGAAGTTCTGCAGGAACAGGAACATGATCAGGAACACGAGCACGACCGCGATCGCCAGCGTCTTGACCACTTCCTCGATCGAGAGCTGCACGAACGGTGTGGTGTCGAACGGGTAGATGACGTCGACGCCCGGCGGGAAGTTGGGTCGCAGGCTTTCGACCGTGGCGCGGACGGCCTTGACGGTGTCGAGCGCGTTGGCGCCGCTGGCCAGCTTGATCGCGATCGCCGAGGCGGGGTTGCCGTTATACTTGGTGCTGATGGAGTAAACCTCGCCGCCGAGTTCGACGCGGGCGACGTCGCTCAGCAGCACACGGGCACCGCTTGCCTGCACGCGGAGCAGGATCTTGCCGAACTCCTCCGGCGTCTGCAGGTAGGACGGCCCGATGATGGTGGCGTTGAGCTGCTGGTTCGGCACCGCCGGCAAGCCGCCCAGCTCGCCGGCGGCGACCTGGACGTTTTGGGCCTGAATGGCGGCGCTGACGTCGCCGGGGGTCAGGCCGTAGTTGACCAGCTTGGCCGGGTCGAGCCAGATGCGCATGGCGTATTCGGAGCCGAACAGCTGGTAGTCGCCGACGCCGGAGGTGCGGCTGATCGGGTCCTGCACGGTGGAGGCGATGAAGTCGCTGAGGTCGACCGTCGACAGCCTGCCATCAGTGGACACGAAGCCGAGCACGACCAGGAAGTTCTTGGTAGCCTTGGCGACGCGGATGCCCTGCTGCTGCACGGCTTGCGGCAGCCGCGGCTGCGCCAGCTGCAGCTTATTCTGGACCTGGACCTGTGCGATGTCCGGGTTAGTGCCCTGCGCGAAGCTGAGCGTGATGCTGATGCTGCCATCCTTGTTGCTGGCCGACGAGAAGTACAGCAGGTGGTCGATGCCGCTCAGCTGCTGCTCGATGACCTGCACGACGGTGCTTTGCACCGTTTCGGCCGAGGCGCCGGGATAGGTGACGGTGATGGAGACGGCCGGCGGCGCGATCGGCGGATACTGCGCGATCGGCAGTTTCAGGATCGAGACGGCGCCGACGAGCATCAGGACGATCGCCAGCACCCAGGCAAACACCGGGCGGTCAATGAAGAAACGCGACATGGATGCGGCCTTATTGCTTGGCGGGCGGGTTGTTCGTCCCGTCGCCGCTCGGGACGTCCAGCTTGACCTCGTGCGCCGTGACCTCGGCGCCGGGCTTGGCCGATTGCACGCCCTTGACGATGATCCGGTCGCCGGCGTTCAGCCCTTTGCCGATCAACCACGCATCGCCGATCGCCCGGTCCGTCGTCACGACCCGGCTTTCGACCTTGCCGTCCTTGCCGACCAGCAGTGCCGTGGCCTCGCCCTTGCTGTTGTGGGTGATGCCCTGTTGCGGCACCAGGATGCCGTCCTGGCGCACGCCTTCCTCGATCTCTTCCTGCACGAACATGCCCGGCAGCAGCAGCCCGGCGGTGTTCGGGAAGATGGCGCGCAAGGTGATGGCACCGGTGCCCTGGTCGACGGTGACTTCGCTGAACTGCAGCTTGCCGGGCTGCTCGTAGCGACTGTTATCCTCGAGCAGGAGATGGACCTCGATCTGATCGGCGCCGGCGCTCTTGATCTGGCCGCTCGCCAGTTCCCGCCGCAGCCGCAGGATGGTGGTGCTGGGCTGGGCGACGTCGACGTAGATCGGATCGAGCTGCGTCACCGTCACCAGCGTCGTGGTCTGGTTGGCAGTGACCAGCGCGCCCTCGGTGACGGCGGAGCGCCCGGTCTTGCCGGTGATGGGCGACGTCACCTTGGTGTAGTTGAGGTTGATCTGGGCGGATTTGATGCCGGCCTGGGCAGCCGCGATGTCGGCCTGATTGCCGCCGAGCGTGCCGACGGCGTTGTCGAGATCCTGCTTGCTGATCGCGTTGGCGGTGACCAACGGGCGGTAGCGGCCAACCGTCGCCTGCGAGGTCTGCAAGGCGGCTTGCCCCTTCAGCAGCTGTGCGCGAGCGCTACCTAGAGCGGCCTCATACGGCGCCGGGTCGATCTGGTAGAGGACCTGTCCGGCCTTGACCGTGTCGCCTTCCGTGAACAGACGCTTGAGGATCACGCCGCCGACCTGGGGGCGGATTTCCGCCGTACGGTACGGGGCCGTGCGGCCGGGCAGGTCGGTCTTCAGGGTCACCGGCTGCGTCTGCAGCACCACGACATCGACTTCGGGCTTTGGCGGCGGTCCCGCCTGCTTCTTCTCGTCCTTGCACCCGGTGAGGGCCAGGCTGGATGTCAGGATGAGGCAGCTGACGGCGCGCTGAAACGACTTCGACAAGGAAACGGACGGCATAGGGCCGGTGACACTCCAAATGAGAATGACCTCATCGCCGTCGACGATGACACGGGTAATTAGATGACCCGTCGGTCATGCCAGGCTTGTGACACATCACGGGTGAAAAATCCACTGCTTCGGTCTGTTGACACGAAAGCGTGTGCCAAGCCGGGTTCGGGCAACCGGCGGGCCCGTGCGCTTCCGCGCCGGTTGGTCAGGCTACCGCGCCGTCAGCGCGCAGTTGGGCGATGTCGCCTTCCGCATAGCCAGCCGCGGCCAGCAGCGCATCGGTATGCTGGCCCAGCAAAGGCGCCTGATGCCGCCACACGCCGGGTGTCCCCGACAGGCGCGGCACGATGTTGTGCACGGGGATCGAGCCGAGATCGTCGTCCTCCACGTCCACCAGCACCTCGCGCTCCCGGAAATGCGGATCGGCGATCGCATCGGCGATGTCATACACCGGACCGGCCGTGACGCCGGCCTCCCGCATGATCGCCAATGCCTCGTCGCGCGTCCGCGCCGTGAACCAGCCGCCGACGGCCGCGTCGACCAGCTCCCGGTTCTGCACGCGGTCGGTGTTGGTGCGGAATCGGGGATCGTCGATCATCTCGGGCTTGCCGATAACCGCGAAGATCCGCTTGGCCATCGCCTGGATCGAGCCGGACAGCGCGACAAAACCGCCATCGGCGCAGCGATAGATGTTGCGCGGTGCCGAGGTGTTGGAGCCGTTGCCCATGCGCTGCTTGATCTGACCGGTCTGCTGATAGATCGCCGCCTCCGGCCCCAACGTGGAGAAGATCGGTTCCAGCAGCGACAGGTCGATCACTTGGCCGCCCCCGCTGTCGTCGCGGCTCCGCTCGCGAGCCAGCAGCGCCGTCACCACCGCCATCGCGCCCGACAGCCCGGCGATCATGTCAGCCAGCGCCAATGGCGGCAGCACCGGCTCGCGGTCGGGGAACCCCGTCCGGTCGGCGAACCCGCTCATGGCTTCGACCAGGGTGCCGAAGCCGGGCTGCTTGGCATACGGCCCGGTCTGTCCGAAGCCGGAGATGCGGACGATGACGAGCCGCGGATTGCGGGCGCGTAGCAGGTCGGGGTGCAGGCCCATCGCCTCCAGCGTTCCGGGACGGAAATTCTCAATGAACACGTCGGCCCCGTCGACCAGGCGCAACAACGCTTCCGTCGCCGCCGGCTGCCGCAGGTTCAGCACGATGGACAGCTTGTTGCGGCTATACGTCTTCCAGAATAGCGGCTGCCCGCCGTCGCGCCAGGCGCGCAACGGGTCGCCGTCCGGTGGTTCGACCTTGATCACCTCGGCACCGAAATCGGCCAGCTGCAGGGACAGCATGTTGCCCGCCACTAGCCGGCTGAGGTCGAGCACGCGATAGCCGGCGAGCGGGCCGGTGGCCTCAGGGTCGAACCGGATCGGATCCGGCGTCACGTTGGCTTCAGGCACTCGGAGACCTCGATCGTTCACCGGGTCAGGCTACGCCCGCCGGTCCGATCGGGAAACTGGACGTGATGGGGCGGGGGGCCGAGAGTGATGCCGAACAGTTCGGTGTCGCCCATGCAATTCGATTTCGCGGAACTCTCCGGCAAGGATCGCTACAAGCTGATGGTCTCCACCATCGTGCCGCGCCCGATCGCCTGGGTGGTCACGCAGTCCGCCGCCGGTGTCGTCAACGCGGCGCCGTATTCCTTCTTCAACGGCGTCGCCGGCGACCCGCCGCTGATCAGCATCAGCATCGAGGGTCTGGGTGGCGGCGGCCGCAAGGACACCGCGGTCAACATCCGCGCCTCCGGCCAGTTCGTCGTCAACATGGTCAACCAGACGCTGGCGCAGGCGATGGTGGTGACCGCCATCGATTTTGGCCCGGAAGCCAGCGAAGTGACGGAAGCGGGGCTGGTCACCGCCCCTTCCGTCAAGATCGCGACGCCGCGCCTCGCCGACAGCCCGGTCGGCTTCGAGTGCGAGGTCTACAAGATAGTCGAGCTGCCCGACGACCGCGACCTGGTGATCGGTCGTATCCTCTACATGCACCTTGCCGACGCGGCGGTGCTGGACGAGGCCAAGCGCTACGTCGACACGCCGGCGCTCGACCTGATCGGCCGCATGCATGGTGGTGGCGGCTATTGCCGGACCGGCGACCAGTTCGAGTTGCCGCGCATCCCGCTCAGCGAGTGGAGGCGTCCGGCGGAGTAGGCGTCCAAACCGGCGGCTCGACCGCGCCGACCTGCTCGAGAATGCGGCCATACGCTTCCGGGCGGCGGTGCCGGTCGAAAGCGAAGATAGTGGTGCGCCCCAGCGTGCAGCGGTCGAGGTCGCAATCGGCGGTGATCAACTCGTCGCTCCAACTAGTCGCCTCGGCCATGATCTCGCCCTGCGGGTTAACGATGATCGAGTTGCCGAACAGCTCGCAGCCATCCTCGGTGCCGGCCTTGGCTGTCGCCACCGCGAAGGTCGAGTTCTGGTAGGCGCCGGCCTGGATGCTGAGATGGCTGTGCGCCACCCGCAAATGATGCGCCTCGAAGCCGGCAGCGTCCTGGTTGGTGCTTGGGGTGTTGTAGCCCAACATGACCAGTTCGACCGATTGCAGCCCCATCACGCGCCAGGCTTCAGGCCAGCGCCGGTCGTTGCAGATCATCAGCCCGGCATTGACCGACTGCCCGCCGAGCGGCGCGCGGATGACGGGAAAGCCGAGGTCGCCCACTTCGAAGTAGCGCTTCTCCAGATGCTGCACCTTGCGATGCGGCAGGTAGTCGGCGTGACCGGGTAGATGCACCTTGCGGTATTTCAGCATGATCTCACCGCCGGGGCCGACTAGCACGGCGGTGTTGTAATGATGCCCGTCCGGCGTCTTCTCGGCATAGCCGAGGTGAAACGAGATGCCGTAGCGCCGGGCTGCCTCGAACAGTGGCGCCGTCTCGTTTGAGGGCAGGGAGGTTTCAAACCAGCGATCCGCCTCGGCGCGGTCCTCCAGGTAGTGGCGCGGAAAGAACGTCGTCAGTGCCAGCTCGGGGAACACGACGAGTTCGACGCCGCGCCGGTGCGCGTGTTCCATCAGCCGCACCATGCGTCCGACGGCCTCGGCGCGCGGCTCGGCAAGCTGGATCGGCCCGAGTTGGGCGGCTGCGACGGTGATCATACGGGTCATGTCAGTGTGCCTCTCGGCGAATGAATTGGCCCTGGCCGGGCTGCGCGAGAACGGCTTGGCCGTCCCAGATTACCGCGCCGCGCAGCAGCGTCGCCGCCACGCGGGCGCGCAACGGCCGGCCCTGGTACGGCGACCAGCGCATCGCCGGCACGTCCTGGATCGTCGTCTCGTCGAACGCGAACTCGCCGCGCTCGAGCACCACCAGATCGGCATCCGACCCGGCTGCGATCTCGCCCTTGCGCGGCCAGATCCCGTGCAGCTTCGCGCTGCGCTGGGCGCAATACGTCGCCATCAGCGTCGGCGACAAGCCGCGCTCGTCCAGCAGCGTGAACATCAGCGGCGCGAAACTCTGCAGTCCGGTCAGCCCAGCCCCACAGGCGAAGATGTCCGCCGACGCCTTGCGATCCGCCGGCCAGGGCGCGTGATCGG
>JBPBQE010000287.1:0-10286 GCA_050954595.1 Janthinobacterium lividum
CGGCGAGCTGGCGACGTCGAATGCAGCGCAGGTCAGCAAAATACGCCGCATCCTCGAGGAGCTGTCGCTCGAGATCGCAACGCCCGACGAGGCCCGCGTCATGCTCGAAACCAAGGGGCGCGACAAGGTCGGCTTCTGACGCCTACTGTTCCGAAATCACCGCCGAAAGAGCGGAAACGAGGAAACGCTACGATGAGAGTTTTGCTCGTCACGATCGCTTTCTGTATTGCTTCCTGCCTGGACCTCACCACGGCTGGCCGGGCGCAGGAGTATCCGACCAAGTTCATCACAGTAGTGGTCCCGTTCGCGGCCGGCAGCGGCAGCGATACGGCGGCCCGGGTGGTGGGGCAGTATCTCGGCCCGCGCCTGGGCCAAAGCGTCGTGGTGGAAAACCGGGTGGGAGCCACGGGGGCGATCGCCTCCACGTACGTCGCCCGAGCGCGGCCGGACGGCTACACGCTGCTGCTGGGAACCAACTCCACGCATGGGTCGAACAGCGCACTCTACAAATCGCTGACCTATGATCCCGCCAAGGATTTCATCGGCATCGCCGACACAGGCATCTTCAACTATTTCCTGGTCGTCAACCCGGCGCTGCCCATCGGTTCGGTCGCGCAGCTTCTGGCCTACGCCAAGGCCAATCCAGGCAAACTGTCCTATGCCGGCGGTTCCTCGACCAGCATCGTGATGGCGGAGACGTTCGCCAAGGAAACCGGGATCGGCCTAGTGAAGATCCCATACCGCAGCAATCCGCCTGCTTTGACCGACATCATAGCCGGGCGCGTGTCGCTGATGTTCGTTGACGTTTCGTCGGCCATCAGCTTCGTCAAAGCCGACAGTCTGCGTGCCTTGGCCGTGACGACAAAGGGGCGTAGCCCGTTGTATCCGGACCTCCCGACGATCGACGAAACGGCGGTGAAGGGGTTCGATCTCGCATCGTGGACCGGACTGTTCGCCCCAGCCGGCACGCCGCAGCCAATCGTGGAGAAGCTGAACCGCGAGGTGAATGCCGTGCTGGCCCTGCCCGAAGTCAAAGAGCGGCTGGCGAGCCTGGGTATCGAGCCGGACCCCATGGATGCGGCGCAGTTCGATGCATATGCCCATGGCGAGATCGCCAAGTGGAGCCGATTGGTCAAACAAGCGGGCCTCGAGCCGGAATAGCGCGATGCCCGGATCGACCGCCGCGCGCCGACGGCAGTTGCTGTCCGGCGGCTTGGTGACGCTGACCGGATTGGCGGTCGTGCTAGAGGCACGGACGTTCGGCATGGGCACCTTGGCCCGCACCGGGCCTGGGTTCTTCCCCACCGTGCTGGGTGGCGCGATGGCGCTGGTCGGGATCCTGATCGCCGTGACGGGCGGCGGTCATGACGGCGACGATGCCGACGGCTTCGGCAGTGCGGATTGGCGCGGGTGGTCCTGCATCCTGGGCGGCGTGCTCGCCTTTATCGTACTGGGCGACGCGTTTGGCCTCGGCCCGGCCAGCTTTGCGTGCGTGTTCATCGCCGCCTTCGGCGACCGGGGGGCGACCTGGCGAGCATCGCTGATGCTCGGGGCGGCTGCCACGGTCGTCGCGGCGGTCGTGTTTTCCTGGGCGCTGAAGTTCCAGCTACCGTTATTGCGATGGTGAGATGATGAGCGAGACGCTCGGCAACCTGGCGCATGGCTTCTCGGTGGCGCTGCAGCCGCACAACCTGCTGTGGAGTTTCGTCGGCGTCCTGATCGGCAACGTGATTGGCGTTCTGCCGGGCATGGGGATCATGGCGACGATCTCCATCCTACTGCCGCTGACGTTTGGGATGCCGCCGGTTGCGGCCATTCTGATGCTCGCCGGGATCTACTACGGCGCGCAGTATGGCGGTGCCATCTGCTCCATCCTGCTGAACCTGCCCTGCCACGCGTCGCACGCCGTCACCTGCCTGGACGGCTATCCGATGACGCGGGCCGGCCGCGGCGGCGCGGCGCTCGGAATCACCATGATGGCGGCCTTCTTCGGCGCGGCGTTCGGCATCGTGCAGATGATTTTCTTTGCCCCATTCCTGGTCTCGGTCGCCTTCCGCTTCGGCCCGGCGGAGATCTGCACCCTGATGCTGCTCGGCCTGCTGGCTGGCGCGACCCTGGCCCGCGGGTCGGCGCTCAAAGGCATCGCGATGACGCTCCTGGGCCTGCTACTCGGTACCGTCGGCACGGACGTGGATACCGGCACGGGTCGGTTCACCTTCGGTTCGCTGTCGCTCTACAACGGGATCGACCTCGTGGCATTGGCACTGGGCTTCTTCGGCATTGCCGAGTTCCTCAAGAGCGTCAACGCGGTCGCGGTTGCGGACGTGACGGGCATGACGATCCGGACCCGCGATCTCATGCCGAGTCGCAAAGACATGCAGCAGGCAGCTTTTCCGATCCTGCGCGGCACGTTGATCGGCAGCCTGTGCTCGTTGATCCCAGGCACCGGCCCGACCATCGCATCCTTCGTAGCCTACGCCGCCGAGAAACGGATCAGCCGAACCCCGGGCCTGTTCGGGCGCGGCGCCATCGCCGGGGTGGCGAGCCCGGAAGCATCGACCCACTCGGCCGTGCAGGGCGATTTCATCCCGACGATGAGCCTGGGCATCCCGGGCGACGCGGTGATGGCATTGATCCTCGGGGCGCTCATCATCCAGGGCATCCAGCCGGGGCCGCAATTGATGACGGAACATCCGGACATCTTCTGGGGCCTGATCGCGTCGTTCTGGGTCGGTAACATCATGCTGGTCATCCTGAACGTCCCGATGATCGGGATCTGGGTGAAGTTGTTGCGGATCCCGTTCCGGTTCCTGTTCCCACTCGCGTTGTTTTTTATCTGCGTGGGCGTCTACAGCACGAACAACGAGATGTTTGGCGTGATCCAAACGCTGGTGATCGGCGTCATCGGCTATGGCTTGCTGCGATTAGGCTTCCACCCCGCGCCGGTCCTGCTCGGCTTCGTCCTCGGGCCGCGACTGGAGGAAAATTTCCGCCGGGCGCTCACCATCTCCCGAGGTGACCTGTCCGTGTTCGTGGAAAGCCCGATCAGTGCAGCGTTCGTGGCCCTGGCCGTCTGTCTTCTTGTCGGACAGGCCTATTTCGCCTGGAGCGGAGCGCGGCGCATCGCCGTGCCGAACACCCTTCCGGAATGACTGGAGGATATCGACAAGGGCAAGTCACGCGCAAGTACGCACGGTGTGAGGGCTAGCTATTGTCGTCGTTCCAGCCCCAGGCTCAATTAAAACTGAAAACACCTGCATTCCGCAGTTGACAACTTGCCTTGAGCGACGCACGGTTACTGTAACTACAACCGGCATGGTGAACGGCCGGCCCAAGAGGGAGGCCGTCTATTTTACGGTTCCCGCGCCGTCTCTCGGTTGGGCGCTTGTTCTCTGAACCGGTGTCGAGGAGCGAGCCAGCCATGGATACCGTCCCATTCTCCATCCACGAGGTCCAGGCGGCCGAGCAGGTGCGGCGGCAGGCCGAGGCGTGGCTTTTCGAGTTCGAAGGGGCACTCGGATCGCGCGACCCGGCCCGTATTGGCAGTCTGTTCCATGCCGACTGCCACTGGCGCGACGTGCTGGCTTTCACGTGGCACCTGTCGTCGGCCACGGGGCGCGAGGCTGTCACTGCGGCGCTGGCGGATGGACAGGGCCGGGTCGACGCGCGTGACTTCGAGATCCCGCCGAACCGGCGGGCGCCGCGGCGGGTAACCCGGCTGGGGGTCGAGAGCGTGGAAGCCCTGTTCGAGTTCCAGACCGCGGTCGGCCATGGAGCCGGACTGGTCCGGCTATCGGCGGCGGAAGGCGGCGAGATGCGGGCCTGGCTGGTGTCGACGGTGCTCGACAGTCTCCGCGGGCACGAAGAGATGATCGGCGAGCGGCGGCCGAGCGGGGCGGCCTATTCGCGCAATTTTGGCGGCGACAACTGGGCCGACATGCGTCGCCGGGCCGTCGCCTACGAAGATCGCGAGCCGGCCGTGCTGGTGATCGGCGGCGCCCAGTCCGGCCTGGCCATCGCGGCGCGGCTTAATCAACTCGGCGTCGACACGCTGGTGATCGAGCGCTGGCCGCGGATCGGCGATAGTTGGCGCCGGCGCTACCATTCGCTGGCGCTGCACAACTCGGCGCACATCAATCACCTGCCTTACATGGAATTCCCGCCAACCTGGCCGACCTACATCCCCAAGGACATGCTGGGGAACTGGTTCGAGTTCTATGCTGACGCTATGGAAATCAATTGCTGGACCGGCACCGAGTTCATCGGCGGCAGTTGGGACCCGGCGGATCAGCGCTGGACGGCGCGGCTGAAGCGTGAGGACGGCACCGAGCGGGTGGTCCGGCCGCGCCATCTGGTGTTCGCCAACGGAGTCAGTTCCGTGCCGATCGTTCCGGATCTACCCGGCTTGTCCGATTTCGAGGGTACCGTCGTGCATGCGGAGGAGTTCGACACCGGCGCGGCGTGGACGGGTAAGAACGCGCTGATCCTGGGTACCGGCAGCAGCGGCAACGACATCGCGTTGGACCTGCACAGCAACGGCGTGAACACGACCATGGTGCAGCGCGGATCGACCACGGTGGTGTCGATCAACCCGAGCGCCCGGCTCAACGAGGCCGTTTTCGACGAAGGAAATGCGCTCGCCGATAGCGACCTGATCATCAGCTCGAACCCGCCGGCCCTGGTGATCCAGGGTTACAAGGCAGTGACCAAGCGGATGGCCAAGCTCGACGAGGAGATGATCGCCGGGCTGAAGGCGATCGGCTTCAAACATGATTTCGGCGATGACGAGACTGGCCATCAGATGAAATATCTCCGCCGCGGCGGAGGCTACAATCTGGATGCCGGAAGCTCGGCCCTGATGATCAAGGGCGAGATCGGCTTGCTGCAATATGAGCGGATCGAGCGGTTCGTCGCCGCAGGCGCGCTGCTGAAGGATGGCACGACGGTGCCGGCCGATCTGATCGTGCTCGCCACCGGTTATTTTGCGCAGGACGAGTTGGTCCGCCGCACCCTCGGCCCGGCGGTCGCGGACAGGATCGGCCCCGTGTGGGGCATCGGCACCGATGGCGAGATACGGAACATGTACATGCGCACCCCGCAGCAGGGCGTGTGGTTCATGGCGGGTAGCCTACCGCAGTGCCGTATCAAATCGAAATGGCTCGCCTTGCAAATAAAGGCGGTCGAACTCGGCCTTTTGGAGCCGTTGCACGAAGAAATCAATATTTGACAGCCAAGCAAGGCCATCGCTAACTCGCGTCAAGACGGGGGAAACACAATGATGAAGCCGAAACGGCTCTGTGCTGTGGTGTGCGTTGCACTGGCGGCGGCGGGCGTGGGTCATGCGGCTCGGGCCGAAACGTTCGAATTCGGTGTCGTGGCGCCGCTATCCGGCGGCGGAGCCGATTATGGCACCGGGTTCCAGAACGGCATCAAGATGGCCGTGGCCGAGGTCAACAAGGCCGGCGGCATGACGGTCGGCGGCAAGCGATACACGCTGTCGCCTAGTTTCTGCGACGATGAGTTCAAGCCGGACAAGGCGGTCAACTGCGGCAAGGAACTAGCGTCCCAGCACAAGGTGCGTGCGATCCTGACCCCCTCTAGCTTGGCGGCGTTTCCGCTGATGGGCTTCAACCAGCAGGAGGGCTTCCTTCTGATGGCCTCCTCGCAGACGCCGCGCTTCACCAAGGCCGGCAACAAGCTGGTCGCGCGGATCACAAACAACACGGACCGCACGATGGGTCCCTGGGTGCAGTTGCTTGACGCTTATTTCAAGAAAACGGGCCAGCCAGCGAAAAAGGCTGCCCTGATGGTGGTCAACACCGAGTTGGGCAAGACCTGGGCGGATAATTTCGCCGCCGCGTGGAAGAAGCGGCCCGGTGCGTCGATCGTCGGTAGCGCCAGCTACAACGCCAACGACACCGACTTCTATCCGCAACTGTCGACGCTGCTGCCGAACGAACCGGATGCGATCATCCTCACCACGGTGTGTCAGCCCTCGTCCATCGTGATCAAGCAAGCGCGCGAGCTGGGCTTCAAGGGTGCCTTTATCCAGTCGGCCGCCTGCTCCGGCGAAGAACTGGTTCGGCTGCTGCCAGCCGAGCAGGTGAACAACACGCTGTTCGAGGTTGGCAATTGGGGGCTCGATACTCCTGAGGTCCAGGCATTCCGCAAGGCGTATCAGGCCGAATTTGGCACACCGCCGCAGGCTGTATCCGGCCAGGGCTTCGAGGCGGTTCGTTGGCTGGTCAAAGGGGTGGAACTCGCCGGCACCGTCGACGACGTGGCTAAAATTCGCGCGGCGATGCCGCAGGCTCTGGCGGAGACCAAGAACATGTTCGACATGGCCAACCTCGACGACAAGGGTGACATCGACTTTCCGATGTCGGTCGGCGTGATCGACAACGGCACCGTGTCCGTGTTCAGCGGTGACCATTAGGCCCGGCGCGCGGCGCGAGTAAGGCTGCGATGTCTCCGTTCCTGGTCCAGCAGATTGCCAATGGCATCATGGTCGGCAGCATCTATGCGCTGATCGCCATGGGCGTGGCGATGATCTACGGCGTGATGAACGTGCCGGATTTCGCACTGGGAGCCAAGGCGATGCTCGGCGGCTATGTCGCCTTCCTGCTGACCGCAACGTTTCACCAGAGCTACGGCGTGGCGCTGCTCGGCAGTCTGGTGGCGATCGGGATAGTGGGCGTTGGTGTGGAGCGATGGATCTTCCGGCCGCTGGCGGGCGCGCCACCGATCAACGGGTTCATCTCGTCGTTCGGCCTGCTGCTGATCTTCGAGAACTTCGCGTTGCTGGCGTTCGGCCCGTCGTACCGGCGCATCCTATCGCCGTTCGACCGTGACGTCGTGCACGTGCTCGGCGCGAGCCTGACCATGCAGCGGCTGTTGGTCGTCTTGGTCGCGATCGGGGTGATGGTTGGGCTACATTTGTTCATACGGTTCACCACGCTGGGCACTGCGATCCGGGCGGTGGCGCAGAACCGGCGCGGCGCGCTGCTCTGCGGCATCCACACCGAGCGGATCGCGGGCGTGACGATGGCGATCGGCAGTGCGCTGGCCGGGGTGGCGGGGGCGCTGATCGGCCCGATCGCGATGGTGTATCCCAGCATGGGCGAGAACCTGATCGTCAAGGCGTTCGTGATCACCATCCTAGGCGGCATGGGTAGCATCGTCGGCGCCATCGTCGGCGGTTACCTGCTCGGCTTGATTGAGGCACTGGGCGCGATGTACATCTCGGTCGACTACAAGGACGCGTTCGCGTTCGCGGTGCTGGTCCTGGTGCTGACGGTCCGCCCGCAAGGCTTGTTCGGCAAGGCGGCACGCTGATGCGGCAGACGCTCCCTTGGCTGGCCGGCGGGTTCGTCGCGCTTGCAGTGCCGTTCGTGGTCACCAACAACTATCTGTTCCACCTGATCATCATCGCCGTAATCTGGAGCATCCTGGCCACCAGCCTGAATCTGGTACTGGGGTTCACCGGGCTGCTATCGCTGGCCCACGGCGCGTTCTTCGGTCTCGGCGCTTATACGTCCGCGCTGCTGGTCACCAAGGCGGATTGGAATTTTTGGGCCACGATCCCGCCGGCGATGGCGGTCGCGGCGTCATTTGGAGTGCTCCTAGGGCTGCTCACCTTGCGGCTGTCGGGGCATTACTTTGCCATCAGCACGCTGTCGTTCGGCATCGTTGTCAGTCTGGTGCTGGAGAAGTGGGATGACCTGACCGAAGGGCCGCGTGGCATCAGCAGCATCCCGGCCCCCTCGCCGATTAACCTGTTCGGCTGGGGCTGGATCGACTTCGAAAGCAACGTCGCAAAATACTATCTGTCGCTTCTCGTGCTGACGCTGTGCCTGTTGTTCGTCTGGCGGCTGGTCCGCTCGCCGATCGGGCGCGCGTTCGAGTCAATTCGGCAGAACGAGCTGCTTGCGTCCTGCTTGGGGGTTGATCTAGTGGTCTACAAGCTGCTGGCGTTCGCGCTGAGCGCGGCGATGGCCGGTCTCGCGGGCGTGCTCTATGGCGTCTACATCACTTACATTAATCCAATCGACGCCGGGCTGTGGAACGGCTTCTACGCGGTGATGTATATCGTAATCGGCGGCGTTGGCACCTTCGCCGGCCCGCTCGTCGGCACGCTCTTCCTGGTAACGCTGCCGGAGTTGCTGCGCACGTTCCAGGACTACCGGCTGCTGCTGCTGGGTATCCTGCTGATCCTGACCATGACGTTCCTGCCACAGGGGATCGTGGGCGGCCTGAAGACGCTGCAGCGGCGCTGGGCGACAAGATGAGCCTGGTTGAATTGCGCGGCATCACCAAAGCGTTCGGTGGCTTGCGAGCGGTGCGCGAGGTGACGCTGCTTGTAGAGCGTGGCGAAATCTTCAGCGTCATCGGGCCTAATGGATCCGGTAAGAGTACGTTGTTCAACCTGATCAGCGGCGTGCTGCCGCCCAGCGCGGGTAGTATCCATCTGCTCGGCCGGGACACGCGAGGTCTGGGTCCGCACCGGATCGCGCGGCTCGGTGTTAGCCGAACGTTCCAGACCACGCAGGTATTCGCCGAAAAGACGGTGCTGGAAAACGCGCTGGCGGGGCGGCATCTGCACGTGCGCACCGGACTGTGGTCGGCCCAGTTTCGCACCCGCTTCTTTCGCGAGGAGGAAGCCCGGCATCGTGACCGGGCGCTCGAGATTCTCGACGTGGTCGGCCTGGCGGGTCACGCCGGGCAACCCGCTGGAGGAGTGCCCAATTCCCTGCAGGGTCGCATCGCCATCGCGATGGCGATGGCGAGCGAGCCGACGCTGCTGCTGCTCGACGAACCGACGGGCGGATTGATGGAGCATGAGGTGCTGGCACTGATGGACCTGCTGCGCCGCATCCGCGATCGAGGCGTTACGATCATGCTAATCGAGCACAAGATGCGGCTAGTGCGCCAGGTCTCGGACCGGATCGCGGTATTGAACAATGGCGGCATGATCTGCGAAGGCACGCCGAACGTCGTGTTAAACGATGAGCGTGTGGTGGAGGCATATCTTGGCACAGCCGACGCTGCTGCGGCTTGAGGCTGTCGAAGCGGGCTATGGCGCGCTCGATGTCCTGAAGGGGATCGAACTCGAGGTCGCCTCCGGCGAAATCGTGGCGTTGCTCGGGTCGAATGGCTCGGGCAAGACGACCACCATCAACGCGATTTCGGGGGTCATCCCAATCCGCGGCGGCACCATCAGCTTCGCCGGCAACCGGGTCGACGGGCTGCACCCCTCGGCGGTCGTCAGGCGTCGACTGGTGCAGTGCGCGGAGGGGCGGCAGCTGTTTCCGGGCCTGACGGTGGTGGAGAACCTCAAGCTCGGTAGCTACGCCAGACGCCTATCCGGAGCGGCGCTTCGAACCGAGATGGACCGCATATACGATCTGTTTCCGGTGTTGCGTGAACGTCGGCAGCAGCTGGCGGGAACCATGAGCGGCGGCCAGCAGCAGATGCTGGCGATCGGACGGGCGCTGATGGCGGACCCGCTCCTCCTGATGATGGACGAGCCTTCGCTGGGCCTCGCGCCGCTGCTAGTGACCCAGTTGTTCGAGCTCATCACGCGGATCAACGGGCTGGGAACGACGGTGCTGCTAGTGGAGCAGAATGCCGTCGCCAGCCTGAAAATCGCACACCGGGCCTACATCCTGGAATCCGGCCGCATCGCTCTGACCGGGCCGGCTGACGAACTCATCAGCAGCCCGCGCGTTCGCGACGTCTATCTCGGACTGTGAATGTCGGACATCTCAAGGTGGCTAGAGCGGGTCGACTGTGCCCCCCGCCGGAATATGTCAGCTCCGCCGCACGTTCCAGGGGTAACGGACGGAGCCGCCGAGCACCGCCGTGAGATCGGAACGATATGCTGTTTGCGGGAAGTAGGTTCCCAACGGAACGGTTGGCATTTCGCGCAGGGCAAGGGCATCGACACTTCGGAACAGCCGCTCGGCCTCGGCAGGCGATGACGCATTGAGCCAGTCGGATACGAGCTTTTCCATCTCGGCGCTTTCGAACCAGCCCGGCCAACCATTCGCTCCTTCGCCGCGGATCGTGGTGTTCAGCACGGGGTTGGCGATCGCGATACTTGGCCAAGTGCTATGGAAGATGTTCCAGCCGCCTTTGTCAGTCGTCGCGTGCGACGTGCGGCGTTGCAGCAGCGTGCCCCAATCCATCGCGGCTCTTGTTGGGTTCCGGGGTGGTGGGGTCGGGACCGTGGCGCGGGGCTGAGGATGGCTGGCGCGAAGACGGGATCCGAAGTAGCTGACCGGCTC
>JBPBQE010000354.1:0-10257 GCA_050954595.1 Janthinobacterium lividum
CGCATCGGCCGCAGCCTTCACGTCGGCCGTCGAGCCCAGCTGGTTGCGCAGGGTGGTCAGGGACGCGAGCCGCCGCGTGTTGCTATCCAGCGCTAGGCTTGCCAACGCCCGTTGCTGCGCCAGGGCCGCCGCCGCCTGGTTCATGGTCACAGCGCGGAAGTCACCGACCTGCGGCAGATAATAGTTGTCCGTTGACATCATCTGCTGCGCCAGCGAGCCCGTCGCCATGACGGAGCCGCCGAGACCGCCCAGCGCCGACACCAGACCGGCACTATCGCTGCCGAGGGGGCTGGTAAGGCCAACCCCGCCCAACTCCGGCGACAGGTCGGCAAGCGCCGCGAGGTTGCCATGCGACACCGCGTTGACCGTAGCGATTGCGTGCTGAATCTGAGTGAGTTGGTTGGTGATTTGGGTTACGCGCGCTTGCGCCGCTATGGCTTCCTTTGCCAGCGCTTGCAGCGTGTTCGCTTCAACCAGAGGATCGCTGACAATATCGAGCGCGTTTGCCGCGCCACCCCACAGCAACGCGCCGGCAAATACTGTCCCGAGCCATACCCGCTTCATGCCGCCGCTTCCTCTTCACTGCCGAGTGTTGGTTGATCGACCACACTCGGCGCCATGCGCTCGAAATGCGGCACCCACGCCGCCGGGTCCGTGCCATGCCGGGCAATCAGCCGGTTCATCAGCTCATAGGTCGCGCGGCGGCCGGAAATGACCGCGATCTTGTCCTTTGCCCCGCTCAGATCGAAGCGGCACAGCACCGAGCCGCCGGGCCGCTTCATCAAGAAGGTGTGGCGCATGTTCGGCAGCACCTGGGTTACGGCCAAGAACTCCGCTTCCGTCAGGCCCAAGCCCTCGACCAGATCAACCCGGCTGGCGCTTTCGTCACCGAAGAAGATCTTCGTCGGCACCTGCTGCTTGAGCGTGTGCGCGTTCGGGCTGTTGAGCGCGTCCCGCGGGCTTTGCGTGGCCAGCAGCACCGCACCCTCATTCTTGCGGATCGTCTTTAGGTGATCGTTGTTCTCGTCGCGGAACGCCGGCACGCGATCGGTCTGCCAGAATTCGTCCACCGCCAGCACGATCGGCCGGCCATCGATCAGCTTGCGCGTGCGATAGAACAGATAGGACAGGGTAGGGCTGCAAACCGTCTCATCCTGCAGCAGCGCCGTCGTATCGAAGCCGATCATGCGCGCATTCATGCGCAGCTCGTCTCGCTCGTTATCGAACGCCCAGCCCAACCGCTCGCCACGGCACCACTTCCGCAACCGAGCCGCCGCACCATCCTGGGAACGCTGCCCCAGCATTACCGCCACCCCGGCCAGGCTGCGCATCTCCGCCGGCATTTCCATCTGCCGGGCGACCGCACGTTGCAGCCGCTGGTCCTCGTCCGAGGATAGATCGCCCTGCCCATCCGAGAGGATCAGCCCGCGCACAAACCGCTCGAGGAACGCCAGATCGTCGCCGGCCGAGGTCAGGCCATGCAGCGGCGCCAAGCCGGAAGGGCTGCCGGATGGGAGAACGAGGTATGAGCCGCCAGCTGCCCGCACCATGACGGACAAGCCGTAATCCTTATCCACGATCACGACCCGGGCGGCAGCGTTGCGCAACGCCAGAAGGCACACGCTGCCAAGCAGGCCCGTCTTGCCCGACCCCGCAGGGCCGAAGATCAGGCAGTTGGCCAGGTCTTCCGCCGGGATCTGCGCCGAGCCTTGCACCTGAAAATGGAAGGCATATTCGGTGTCCGCCGTCGTGCGCAGCATGACGATAGGCGCCCCCCAACGACCGGAAGGCTGGCCGGCGGGGATGCCATGCTTGGCCGCGAAGCCGACCGCGTTGATGCTCTTCGTCAGTGCGGGCCGGGTGCACCAGCGCAGGTTGCCCGGCAGCTGCGCAAAGAAGGCTGACATGAGAGCATCAGTTTCGCGAACGGACGTGACACCGACGTCTGACAGCATGCTCTGCACCCGCGCCACACGCCGATCCAACTCATCAAGCGAGGCGGCATAGACCGAGATGGACAGGTGGTGCGACACGTAGACGCTGCGCCCGCTCATCACGTCGTCTTCGTCCTGCGCCAACTCGTGCAGCTGACTCTTCGCCGCATCGTTGCCGGACTGCATTTGCTTGACCTGCATGCCAATCTTGCCCAGTGCGGCGGCCTTCTGCCGGAAGCGCCTCGAGTTGGTGATGTTGAGCGGGAACGGCGCGCGACGCAGCTCGGCGAACATCGTTGGCGACGTGCGGGCCGGGTATTCCAGCATTGACAGCACGGCCGAGAACAACGGCGCACCTTCCCGCATGATCTGGACGTCCTGCAGCCCGAACACGAGCCGATACGGCATGGCCAAACGGCCAAGGCGACCGGATGACAGGCCAATCGGGCGGAAATGGTTGTTGGCGATCAGGTGCAGCGCCTCCGCAAACTCGGAGAACACCACGCCGTCTTGCTCGCGAAGGCCCAGCCGGCGAACGCCATAGCGGGCAAGCCCGGCCTCGACTTTCTGCACGACGCTTTCCAGCTCGGCAACCAGCCGTTCACCCGCTTCCGGATGCTCTTTGATCCGGCCGCCGAATAGCGCCTGGAGGCCGTTGCGAAACAGATCCTCCGGGTGCAGCAGCACCGTGACGAACAGATCATTGCGGAACAGGTTGCCGACGCCCTGCGCTGCCCGGTAGGCATCATCGAAGCGAGCGCCGAACCAGTTGGGCACTGCCGGCAGTGGCATCATGTCCTGCCCGTCCTGGCGCACAAGATGGTCCCAAATCTCAACGCGCGGATTAGACACGCTGCGGTCAAGCTGGTTGTCGCGCTGGTTGGCCCCGTGCGTTGCCAACACCCCGGCTAATTCCGCCGGCAGTCCCGCAACGTGCAGCATGGCGAAGACAGAGCCATCCTGATTGATGCCAACTTCGCGGCCCCAATGACCAACCTGCGGCTGAAAACGACTGGCGTAGGGATTAGCGGCCATCGCGAGCGACCTTTCCAAGAGGATCGAACGTCACCCCGCCCCAGCGGCCCCGATCGCCGAACATCGCGCCGGAAATCAGGGCCAGGAACAGCACACGCGGCCGGTTATGGTCCCGCGCCACGATCCAGCGACCCAGCGCCGTGAAGGCGAGGATGAGCAGCAGCCAGAACGGGTTTTGCGTGGCCGAGGCGATGACCATGGGAATGCCCACGATCGGCAGCACGAACCAGAACGGGACATTGAGCCCCTTGATGACGGCCGGACGAGTGGCGCCTACGGAGAGCGCATCCCATGGCACCGTCTCGCCGGCCGCAGTCATCAGGCCACGCCGTAGTGGTTCAGAATGTAAGCGCCGCCGAATGCCAGGACCATGCCACCCACGGCAGAGCCGACGTAGGGGCCGAGATGCCGCCCCTCAGCGACGGCGTGAGCGCCTTTGAAGGCGCAGATGACCGGGATGGCCACGCCGACCAGCGACAGCACCCAGGAGCCCAGCAGCGTCAGGCCGGTGGTCGGATCGATGCCGCCCGAGATGGTGACGGCAGCGGCGGGTTGAGCGATGGCGACGGCAGCCGTGGACGCCACAGCCGCGAGGGTGTGCTTGAACTTCATGAAGGGTCCTTTTGCTCAGGAAGGTGCAGCGCATCGGATAGGACGCCCTCTTCGTCCTGCGCTGGCGGGGAGGGATGCAGCGCGTCTTCAAAGACGATCGCAGGCATTGGGCGGGGAGGGGTGCGCGGTTGCGGTGCCACCACGTCATCCGACGCGATCCCAGGCGACGGCGGCACAACGGCCCCGGCGGCAATCTGGATGGCGGGAACGAGTTGCGCAGCGACACGCCACACGCGCGGCTGATAGCCGTTGGCGATGCCGGCTTGTTCGCGGCCGGTGTTGTAGACCGAGGCAGCGCACCGAAGTGCCGCTTGCTCTTCGACCGTGCCATTACGACGGCAGCGCTGGTAAGCGTCGGCAAGGATCACAGCGCCGGCACGGATGGACTGGCCGGGATCGAACGCCGTCGCCACCGTCAGGCCGACCCGCGCCAGGTTGGCGCTGTTCACCTGCATGATGCCGAGGTCGAGGCTGTGACGCTGGGAGAGTAACGACGTCGCTAGCGCGACAGCGGCAGCGGCTGTAGCAGGCTGGTAGCTTTGGCCCGTGTCGTTGTCGCCAATCGCGAACGGCTCGAGCTTGCTTTCAGCCTGGGCAAACGCTGCAAGGGTCTCCGGCGCGATCGACGGCGCAACAGAGGCGGCAAGCTGAAGGAATAACGGAAGGGCGAGGCTCACGCTCGAGCCCCGGTATCATTCTGGCTGCCGTTGTGAACCGGTTGCATGTTCTGCCCACTGATGGGCAGCGCTGATCTGCGCCGCTTACTTATGCCTTTTAAGGCATAGAAAGCAGGTCCGCAACCGAAATCATCCTGTGTTTAGGTAGGGGTATCTTTCGCAGTTTGGAGCATTGCCCCCACGTTGCCGCCGAAAACTTTGGCGATGCGCCCCATGGTCCGTATCGTGACGTTCACTTGGCCAGCTTCAATACGGGACACATCGTCTTGGCGAACGCCGGAGCGGTCAGCCAGATCAGCTTGCGTCAAGCCAGCTTTCAGACGCGCGGCTTTGATGCTGCGCCCAAAAGCCTCCTGTAAGTCGGCTGCAATCTGCAGATCCTCGTCGCTCTCAGGAGGCTGAAGCGGTTTTCTTGCCATCTCTGCATCATCCAAGCTGTCCACATCGGCCCCGACGCTTACAACGGTTTCAACCAACGTCATTCGGCTTCCTTACCGGCGGGAACAGAAATCTGCACGCAATTGAATCGACCGGATGGTAACTGTCTGAAAAGCTGGACGCCGCTTAAATGTCGCATCGGCCATAAAAAGTTTGGCCGCCCCGGTTTCCCGAGACGGCCAATTGCTTCTGCCACGGACTCAAGGTTGGTCGCTAGAGCCGATTCGGCTTCTGCCTTAGCGTCGAGTGACCCGATCTCTGCTATCAAGATCATTGAGAAGCGATCTTAGCAGAGCGCGCGCGGCAGCCGTGGTATCGTCTCTGATGGTCGCGAGTATCCTGGCTTTCGCGGCGAAGCCGACAGGTGACGTCGTATGGAGTTTGGCGGCTTCCTCCATCAGACGCCGCGTGGTGTGGTGCACAAGCATAGAATCAGCTGCGAAATCACCGGCATCCTGTCGACGGATGGCGGTATTGAGCCGGCGCCCCTGCCCCTGCAACGCTTTCTCGATGGCATGAAGGCGAGCATCGGCAGCGCGATTTTTGAACGTCATGACAAGCACCCTTCCATCACTGCAGGAGGAAGGGGCCATTTTGCCCCTAGGTTGCGCTCCCCATCGCGACCGCGGCCATGATGTTTCCGGCGCGCACCAATTAACAAAGTATTAACCTTTAGCGCGCAAGGGCAGAGTTGATCACGAATGTCGAATGGTGCAGCGCACCTAATAGATTGCACCATCAGGTTCGCGCCTCGACCGATTGGAATGCGTCCCCCGGCAATCCCCTTCAGCATCAGCCATGCTGGATTGCGGGCCTGTTCGCAATCACTCAGACGATAAGTCAAGTGGTGTATGGCCGCCACCGCCTGGAAGGCGCGACCCTCGGCTGTTGCTGCCGGGTCGGCAGACGCAATGCGGTCGCAGAGCGCGTCGAAATCGGCGCACTCGGTCCCGCCGTCCGGGATCAGGTCCTTGTTGTAATCGATCATCAGGGCGTGCAGCCGGTCAAATTCCGGCCGCAGGGCTAGAACGTCGGCATCCAGAACCGGCAAAGGTCCACCGATCATGCGCGAGGCGTTGGACAGCAAGTCGGCATCCGGATGGCGAAGCGTCAGCAGCCGTTCCACCAAGTTCGACGTGATGACCTCGCCGACGTCCTTGGCAGGGCCATCCTTCAGCAGCTCGCGGTCCCAGGAAACGAGCGCCTTGGCCATCGCCTGCACCCCTGCCAACGTGGTGCATGGCAAACCTATCATGCGCTCGACCAGCACGTCTTGCTCGGCGACAATCGTCGCCAGTTGCGCTTCCCCGGCGCTCCCCTTCACCAGGTCGCCTTTGAACTTGTTCGTCACCACGTCAGACGCGCGCTCGAGATCAGAGAAAGCGGCGCAGGTAGCGATCAGATCGGCATCGGGACCGATCGGGGACAGAGAAGTTGAGCCGGCGTGCGTCATTGCGTTGTGCAACATCATCAGGCCCCCCAACCCAGATCGCGGAGCATCAGCGCCTGCAGATCGTTCGCCTTCCTATGCATATCCGCGTTCAGGTAAACGATCCGAGCTTTAGCCCGCATACCGGCCGTCGTAAGCGCAGGAATGGCCGCTGCTTGGTCCGCAAGGCTGACAAAGGCATCGAAATGCATGTCCGATTGATCCCGCACGGCTCGCGCCAGCTTGCCGGTTAACTCACGGTGGCGGCTGTCTGCGTCACGCAAGAGGCGGTCAGCCTCTTCCGCCCTGGCGCAGATCGCCAGCAACACCGTGTCAGCAGTGTCGCTAGGCGCAAGGTCGGCAGCGCTGGCCGCCACGCCGGCCGTGATGCCACTACCGAGGACCACGGCAGCGGCACCGCCGAAAAGACTGCGGCGGCTGGACACAGCGCGCGTCACGACGCCGGTTGTGGTATTGACTGTTTTAGCTGGGAACATGACTGACCTTTTGTCTCGGTTAGGGCTGGCAGGTGATTCAGACCTACTGCCAGCCCGTCCGCTTGATGCCGGGAACCGCCCGGCGCGGATGGCGCAGTTGCTGGTTACTCGGCAGCAACCGCCGCAATCTGTTCGGCATCCTCGCCCATGGGCATCGCGGCCGGACCAACGACGTCCTGAAGCAGCGACATCGTCAGCTCATAGGAATCGTCGCGGATGCTCATTAGGTAGCCACCAGCATCGTCCAAGGCCTTGATCGCCGCCGCCTTGGTGCGCATGCCCTCAAGCGTAGTTGCTTTGGTAGCGATGAGCCCACGCACCGGGTCACCATCGCAATCGGCGCCCTGCCGGCTGACGCCCGGCCAGACGTGATCTGAGTAGTCGCGCCATGCCGCGTCAGCCGGGCCGGGCTCGCCAATTTCGGGCGTTGCCGCCCACAGGCGCTGCCATTCCTCTTGCAGGGCCCGCAGCTCGCCGCAGATGAGCAACGCGGCGTCCGGATGGTCGATGATCACCATCTAGCGCCCCACCTGCACAGAGGCCACCGCTTCCGCCCACAGGACAGCAGGAACCGCGAGCGCTAGCAGCCGGGCCTGCGCCTCGGTCGGACCCTGCATGAGCGACGCAGCCTGGAACATCGGGACGAACCGGAGCGGGTTATGTTCGGCACGGCGCGTGCCTGCGCAGCGCATGATATCTTGTCTCTTTCGGCCAACAATGTATGATTCATACACTATTAGTGCCAGGAGGCAATATGAAAACGCCACCTATGTATAAAACAGCCATATGACGGGCGCGCAGATTAGGGCAGCAAGAGCGTTGCTAGGATGGTCAGCTCAGCAGCTTGCTACCGCTTGTGGGGTTGGGATCACCACCATCCGAAAGAACGAGTTGTCAGACGGACCGGTGACGATGATCCGAGCTAATGTCGACGCTATCACTCGCGCCTTCGAGGCCGCTGGCGTTGAACTGACACCTGAGAATGGGAGCGGCGCCGGAGTACGACTGCGGAAACCAAAGAAGCAAGAACGTGGAGACTAAGTCGCGGGATCGGCGGGATTGGTGACTACGCTCCCGCTCCGCACCATCTACCTCGCCGGCTACCCGCTGCGGATCTACGTCTCGCCGCTAACCGTGCCCGACCACCCATGGGCCTCGTTCCACGACCTGATGACGTTGGCCGAGATGGACGAGGCCGATCAGCCCCGATGGCTGGACAAGCTGCGGGAAGAGCTGCCCGATATGGTGCACGACCTGCCGGACGGCACAGTCATCGTGGCCGAGCCAATGGTCGGCGGCATGTTCCTGGCACTCGACATGATGGGCCTCGAAGACATGCAGGACATGCGCGACGACTGGACCGAAGCATGGATGGGGCTATTTGCGATCCAACTGGCCGAGATGCCGGGCGATACGTGGGAGCAGGCAGTGCGCGAAGCCAAGTTGCGGAATGTCCCGAACGTGCGAGGAAGGACTGTGCTGCAGTGATCGCTTTGGCCGGCCGGAATTCGCATGATCGGCTTGTCTGACTTGTTTTACAACGCCGACACTTCCATCGCACTGAGGCCGGAAGAATTCGGTGACCATCGCTGATGAAAGCGGTGCAATTGGCAGGTTACATGCGCAATGCTCAGGCGTTCACCGACCACGCCTGAGAGGACTTCGCGTGACGTAGCAGCGAGACCGGGTCAAAGGGCGGCCGGGCTGGACTGTCCAAGGACGGCACGCCAGATTGGGTTCAAATGTCCGACGACACTAGACAATTTCTGCTGCGCTACGTCGGCGCCCGGTTCGACAAGCACCGGTTGCGCCAAACTGTCCAACCAGACGGGACCACCTCACCCTTCCTCCAGAAGGGATCGTCTTCACTTGATAGGCAACAAAGTACAAGACCGCCGCCGTAAACCTCCGAGAAATCTACGCTGAAAATCTCATGCGTTGCCCCTGCGGAAACCTCCGGGGTCGGCGCGACAGGTTGCGAAGCCTTTCTAGAACTCCTGGCCGCCCTCGGTTTCGACGGCGGGAAGAGAACCATTTCCTTCTGTGACAGTTCAGGCGCTGCCGCGAACTCCTCTATGGCCGCCTGCATCATCGGCGTGTCGATCAGCTTGGCATGCAGGGTCAGCATGCGCTTCTCGGCGCGGCCCAGGAACGTGCTGTACGACATTGGGTGAATGGTCACGTTGCCCCTGGTCAGATCCTCGTCCTCGTAGGGGGCAATAGTGGTCTGATTGCACCGCGCCTCTGCTCGCGCGTCTTGCGGCTAATCGGGCTGGAAATAGTTTGCCTGCCGGGTTGGTCAGTTGCAGCGCATTCCAGTCGAGCCGGACGATGAGATCTGCGGTGCCACCGCTCTGCGCGCGAAAGCGCCGTAGCACCGGCGCGGGTGGCGCTGTTGTACAGATAAGGGATAGGGGCGCAGTAATCCCAGTCCCATTCGGGGTCAGGCGATGCGGACAGAGCTCCGACGTCCAAGGTCCAGCATCCGGTTCAGGGCATCGACGACGACTTCCACCCCGGTTGCCCGCCCCTAGTCTGTGCGCGAGCGTAGCCCGTCACCGATCACCTGCTTGAACCTGCCGATGGCCGCGTCGGCTCGCGCCCGTTTCGTGAAGCCGGACGCCTTTTGCCAAGCGGCTGGTCCGTGCTCGGCGATGCTGTGCAAGTGACCGTCCCAATACGCGAGAGCGGTTTCAACGATCTCGCTCGGAACGGCCGTGAACGCGGCGGCACGGATAACACTCAGTGTTCGTCTTCTGTTCTAATCAAACAGGTAGCGCGTGGTAACGTGGTTAAACCTGTCAGCCACGTCGGGAGAGCAGATCTATTAGCGGGCCGGCGCAATTCTGGGCGTGTCACGGACCCCGCATTTCGGGCAGCGACCGATGAAATGGCATGCGCGGCAGAACGGCTTGCCGCAGGTAGGGCAGGGGGCCAAGCCAGCGGTTGACACGAGATGCAGCGCCTCGTCGCAGACGAGCCTGGGGCGTTCCGTGCCGCCTGTGGCTTCGCAGGCCGGGCTTTCCAGCTGGCGTGCCAAGGGGTTCCAGTCCAAGTGCACGAGCCGCTCGGCCTTGCGCCGGCGAATCTGCACGGCCATGCGCTGCACCGGCATGACCAACTCCAGCGTTTGCACCCATGCCACCTCGACGCTTGTCGCGTATTGGCGGGTCAAGTCGTCCAGCGTGGCCCGGTACTCCCTCCCGGCCGCCTCCGCGCGAAGAGCGTCCCGCTTGCGCGCCGGGTCTTCGGCCGGCAACCCGGCGGTGCGGCCGCTCGCCTCGCGGTAGAGCTCGTTGTGATAGCTGTATAGACGCTCGCGGTCGCGTTCGAACCGGCGACGCAGCCCTTTGACAAAGGAGGCAAGTGCAACGTCCAACCGGGACGGCACCGCACGAGCGACCAAATCCTGCAGACGGCTGGCATCCCAACTTGGCGGCAATACGGCGTCGTGCGGCAGTTCTGGGTCGGTCGCCTGCGCATCGAGCTCCGGTAGCACGCGCTCCAGCACTGTGTCCGGCAGCGCGCCGGTTGCCAAATTGATGCCAAGCCGCAGCAATCCGTCGCGTTTCTCGTCCGAGGTGGCGGAAAAGCGGAAATCCAGCACCAGGTAGCGCGTCCAGGCGGGTGCCACG
>JBPBQE010000415.1:0-10132 GCA_050954595.1 Janthinobacterium lividum
GCCTACTCGGGATAGCCTGCGTCATGCTGACCAAGCGCACATCCTACGATCCCAACCACGACGTTGCTCACTGCCCAAAAACACCTTGATCACTGGTAAGGAGCCCCCCACCAATCAGCGCAATTTCGCAGCGACGCCGCGTTAATGCTTTCAAGACCAGCGCAAAAGGCAACTCACTCCCGAAGTGGCAGGAAATCGTGCGCTCGGCTAGCGTCCGCCGGAGACGGTCAGCGTCGTGCCGGTGACGTAGGAGGCCGCCGGTGATAGCAGCCAGGCGACTGCCTCGGCGATCTCGGCCGGTTCGCCCGCGCGGCGCATCGGGATCGAGGGCGACATCCGCGCGACGCGTTCGGGTGGCGACATGTCGGTTGCGATCAACCCGGGTGCCACAGCGTTCACGCGCACGCCGTCTTCGGCCAATTCACGGCCGAGCCCGGCGGTGAAGGCATCGATCGCGCCTTTGGTCATCGCATAGACCACGTTCTCGCCGGCCCCGCCGAGCCGGGCCGCGGTGGAGGACAGGTTGACGATGCCGCCACCACTGCCGCCCGACCGCGTCGACATTCGCCGTGCAGCGTGCTGCGACGCCAGAACAGTCCCCGCGATGTTGATCGAAAGCAGTTGCTGCAGTCCGGCCGCCGGCACGTCCACCACGCGTCCCAACGGACCGATGATGCCCGCGTTGTTGACCAGGGCAGCCAACCTACCGAGCCGGCGGTCGGCGTTGTCGAACATTGCCTCGAGCTGCGCCGGGTCGGAGACGTCGGCGCAGAAGGAAGCCGCCTGGCCACCGCCGCGGACGATCTCCTCCACGACGGCCTCGGCCTCGGCGGCGCTGCGCGCGTAGTTCACCGCGACGGCGTAACCATCTCGCGCGAGGCGACAGCAGATCGCTGCCCCGATGCCGCGGCTCCCGCCGGTGACGACCGCCAGTCTGCCGCTCATGGGCGGTCCTAGGCGACCGCATTCCTGCGGCTGGCCGGCACGAACAGGTTGACCACGACGGTGACCAGCACATTGGCGACGACCGCGAGCACGCCGACGTAGAGTGTGTAGTTGCTGCCACCGATCGTCATAGTGTGCAGCGGCTTCAGCCCGTCGCTCCATGCGATGAACGTGCCGCCGAAGAAGCCGACGGCCCAGCCCGCCAACAGAGCTGGGCCAGTGAACCAGCGGGTGAACAGGCCGAACACTACGGCGGGGAAGGTTTGTAGGATCCATAGGCCGCCGAGCAGCTGAAGGTTCAGCGCCACCGAGTTGTCGAGGAACAGCACGAAGCCGAGGGCACCGAGCTTGACCACCATGGAAACCGCCTTGGCGACCCCGGCCTCTCCGGCCGGAGAGATCGACGGATTGACGTAGGCCTTCCAGAAGTTGCGGGTGAACAAATTGGCGGCGCCGATCGACATAACGGCGGCCGGCACCAGCGCGCCGATCGCGATGGCGGCGAAGGCGAAGCCGGCAAACCAGCCCGGGAACAGGGCCTTGAACAAAGACGGCACGACCTCATTCGGCGTCGCAGGCTTCACCCCGGCGGCGTAGGCCATGTAGCCGAGCAGGGCGATAAGCCCGAGCAGCAGCGTGTAGGCGGGCAGCAGCACGGCGTTCTTGCGGATGGTGTCGGCGCTGCGCGAGGCGAAGATGCCGGTCAGCGTGTGGGGGTACATGAAGGCGGCCATGGCCGAGCCGAGCGCCAGCGTGGCGTAAGGCAGATATTGCGCGGGCGCGAGCAGGATGCCGCCGGAACCCTTAGCCTTGAACGCCGCCTCGGCCGCGCTGAACACGGCGCCGTAGCCACCGAGCTTCAAGGGGATCACCGCGACGGCGACCAACACCACGATATAGATCATGATGTCCTTGACGAAGGCGATCAGCGCCGGCGCGCGCAGCCCGGCCGAGTAGGTGTAGAACGCCAGGATCAGGAACGCGATGATCAGCGGGATCTCGCCGTTCAACCCCAGCGCCTTGATCACCACCTCCATGCCGATCAACTGCAGCGCAATATACGGCATGGTGGCCAGCACGCCGGTAATGGCAACCGCGAGTTCGAGTGGGCGCGAGCCGTAGCGGGCATGCACCACGTCCGCCGCCGTAACATGTCCGGCGCGCGCGGCCACGATCCACAGGCGGGACATGACGAAGAACACGATGGGGTAGACGATGATCGTATACGGCAGGGCGAAGAAGCCGTAGGCGCCCACGGCGTAGACCAAGGCTGGCACCGCGATGACGGTGTAGGCGGTGTAGAAGTCACCGCCGACCAGGAACCAGGTGATCCAGGTGCCGAAGCTGCGGCCGCCCAGGCCCCATTCGTCGATATGGGCCAGGGTCTTGGGCCGGCGCCAGCGGGCAGCGACGAAGCCCATGACCGAGACCAGGGCGAAAAAGAAGATGAAGACGGAAAAGGCCGACCAGTCGATGTTCTCGCTGATCATGGCTGCGGCCCCACGTCACGATCGGGTGGGGTGGCGCGCCAGGCGATGAAAGTGATGAGCGCGGTGATCGGCACCCAGAGCAGCTGATACCAATAGAAGAAAGGGAAGCCGAAAAACGTCGGGTCCGCCTGATTGTAGAACGGCACCCAGAGGAGTCCGATGAAGGGGATCAGCAACAGCCAGGCCAACGCCAGAACTCCAAAGCAACGATGGATCGTGCTATCCGACGATCTAGATCGGTGCAAGCAGGAGATCAGGATTTCCCGGAGCAAAAGCCAAATCGGTTGGCTCGAAAACTTACTTTCTTCGATGAGCTCCTTGAGCCGACTTGCGAGCGCCTCCATGGTGGATGGCTTGGTCAGCGCATGCATTAGCAGGTGTTCCGGGCCGCAACATGCTGGTGCATCAGCGGACCCTTGTATATTACGCCCCGCACGGGCACATGGCCGAGTACGGGCGCGTGTTCCCGGTCGGCGTCATGCACGTCGGCACTCTGATCGCTCGTGTTGACGGCCCAGAATCTGATTTGCCCGCCAATGCACGGATGGTTCTGTAGGTATGGCCCTGGTGCCCGCAGCGGAGGGCTCTGCCCTCGGGCTGGATTCTGCGGCGTGGCTCGGGCTGACACCGCTTCAGAAATCGACTGGCGGCAAGCAGAAGCTCGGCTCGAGCGCTGTGACCCGGCAGGCCTGCATCCGGGGCGCGCCCGCGGGCTCATGGCTAGGCCAGATGTTGGCGCACGAGCCGAAGATGCTTGTGACAGTAGCGCTGGCGAACAACACCGCTCGTATCGTCTGGGCCTTGCTGGTCAAAGGCGGTGAGTGTCGAGTTCCGGTGCCGGCGACGTAGGCGCGCTGGGATGCCAGACGCGTAAGGGGACCGCACGGGAACTATGGCGCCACACTCGCCAAGACGGCGTCAGAAGAACCAATGTTCTTCACAGTGCTTCGAGCACGATTTTGGTGATCTGGAGTTGACCCGCGAACTCCCATACAGGCCCGGGGCAGCACGGTGCCGTATCAGAGGACGGACAGATGGCAGCATCTGATTACGTGTTATTACAATCCCAAAGATTTCCCTTGTCCAGACGGGGCGTCTATAGTTGGAAAGCCGCACGTCCGCTTTGGAGATCATGCTGTTCTCTAACCAGGGCTTTTGGATTAACCTTCTTGCGCGGTGGGTAGCGTCTCAGTTTGAATTTTTGATCTCTGAGCCAAAGAACGTCGCAATGCGCGGCGGCTTCCGCATCCTCAGCGGTCGCGTAAAGGCCGGATTGATCGCAAGGTGTCCAATAGGAACCGAAACCGTCGCCATCATCTTGTTGAGCTTCACCCCGAAAACAACACCGGCCGTCGTCTCGTTCAATGATGTCGACGCGGGCCTTGCCGTCCAGTCGGGTGATTGTTTTGAGGCAATGTTCAACAGCCAAAATGCGGCGCTTTTGTTAGAAGAACTATCTGCTAGTTCGCTTCCCTCCGCCACTTATCCTAGGCTCAAGCTGGATGTGAGCAGGACGGCTGCAGATGAAAAGTTCAAAGCTAAGATACTTACTGTGAGGTGCTGGTCGGTGCCAGGGTTATGGTTCCTGATATGATGCTCCCGCGTTCCCTGCTCTTCGTGCCGGCCACCAGCGCCCGCAAGGTGGAAAAGGCGCTGACCGGGGCGGCCGATGGCGTGATCGTCGATCTCGAGGACGCGGTCGCGACGGCGGAGAAGGGCCAGGCGCGGCAGCAAGCGGCCGAACTGTTGGCCGTGCATCGCGGCAAGACCGTGTTCGTCCGCGTCAACGCGCTGGGCACCCCGTTCAGCTACGACGACCTGCTGATGGCGGCGGCGGCGGCCATCGATGGGATCGTGCTGCCCAAGGCTGAGTCGGCGGCGGATATCCTGACGGTCGACTGGCTGCTGACCCAGCTTGAGACCCGGGCGGGCAAGCAGCCGGGCACGTTGGAGCTGACGCCGATCGTCGAGACCGCCCGCGGCGTAGCGCAGGCGGCGGCGATCGCCTCCGCATCGCCGCGCGTCCGCCGGCTCGCCTTCGGGGCGGTCGACCTCGCGCTGGATATGGACGTCGATCTCGAGGATGATGCCGGGGCGATCAACCAGGCGCGGTTCGCGCTGACGCTCGCCTCGCGCGCGGCCGGGCTCGAAGGGCCGATCGACACCGTGTTCACCGACATCGCCGACACCGCCGGGCTGGAGACCTCGACCCGGCGCGCGCGCGCGATGGGTTTCGCCGCCAAGGCCTGCATCCATCCCGCGCAGATCGAGACCGTCAACGCGGTGTTCAGCCCAAGCCCGGCCGAACTCGAGCGGGCCCGCACCATCGTCGAGGCGTTCGACGCGGCGGAAGCCCAAGGTCTGGCCGCAGTCTCGGTCGGCGGCGTCATGGTCGACTATCCGGTCGTTTTGAAGGCAAGGCGGACGCTGGAACGCCGCCGGTAATCAAGCAAACCAAAGGGAACACATCATGAGCGTTACTCGGCAGCATTTCCTGCGCGGCGCCATCGCCGCGGCGGCGCTCCCGCTGGTCAACATCCTGCCCGCCCGGGCAGCCCGGCGGACGATCATCAAGTTCGGCCTTGACCTGACGTCGGATCACCCGACCACGGTCAACGCCACCGCGGCGGCCAAGAAGATCAAGGACGCCACCAACGGCGACGTGGACGTGCAGATCTTCGCCAACAGCCAACTCGGTGACGACACCCACATGCTGTCGAACCTGCGCTCCGGCGCGATGCAGATGATGGCGATCGGCGACAACATCCTCGCCACGCTGGTGCCCACCTGCGCGGTCGACAATATCGGCTTCGCGTTCAAGGACGCGGAGACGGCGTGGAAGGCGCTGGACGGCAAGGTCGGCGACCTCGTGCGGGCCGATATCGCCAAGACCGGGCTGCATCCGATGACGCGGATTTGGGATGAGGGCTTCCGCGAAGTCACGTCCTCGACCAAGCCGATCAAGGCGCCGGAGGACCTCCAGGGCTTCAAGATCCGCGTGCCCCCGAGCCCGATCTCGCTGTCGCTGTTCCAGTCGCTGGGGGCGGCGCCGATCACCATCAACGCGTCGGAACTGTATACCTCGCTACAGACCAAGGTGGCGGACGGGCAGGAAAACCCGCTCGGCAATATCGAGACGATGAAGCTCGACCAGGTGCAGAAATATTGCTCGCTGACCAACCACATGTGGGTCGGCTACTGGCTGCTGATGAACGGCTCGTTCTGGTCGTCGATGCCAGCCGAGCACCAGAAGATCGTCGGCGACACGTTCGACGCGCAGGCGCTCGAACAACGCGCGGCCAATCAGAAGCTCGACGAGTCGCTCGAGGAGGTGCTGAAGAAGCAGAACATGGAGTTCATCAAGGTCGATACCAAGGCGTTCCAGGCGGTGTTGACCAAGGCAGGCTTCTACAAGACGTGGCAGGGCAAGTTCGGCACGCCGCTATGGTCGGCGCTGGAATCCTACACCGGCCCCCTCGCCTAACGCCCGTGATGTCCGGTTCATCGTTCCTCGGCCGTGTGGACCGGGCCGTCGAGTTGTTCTGCGAGATCGGCGCCGGCGCGCTGGTCGCCGTCGAGATCGTGATCCTGTTCGCCGGCGTGGTCGCCCGCTACGCGTTCAACCACCCGCTGGTCTGGGTCGAGGAGCTGGCGGCGATCCTGTTCCTCTGGCTCGTCAGCCTGGGCGCCGTGATCGCGCTCCGCCGCACCGAGCATATGCGGATGACGGTGTTGATCGGCCGGGCCGGCCCGCGCTGGCGACGGATCGCCGCCTGCTTCGCGGCGCTCCTCGTTGTGGTCGTCACGCTGGGCTTGCTGGTGCCCGGCCTCTCCTATGCCCAGCAGCAGACCGCGATCCTGACGCCGGTGCTGCAATGGCCGGGCTCGGTCGAGATCTACGGCCAGCTCGTCGGCCTCGTGCTGCTGCTCTACGTGGCGCTGCGGCAGTTGCTTGGCAGTATCGCCTGGTTGGAACTGCTCGGCGTCTTGCTGTTTAGCGCAGCGGTATTTGCCGGGCTGTTTTACCTGCAGGACTGGTTCGACGACATCGGCAACGGCAGCTTGATCGTGTTCTTCATCGGCATCGTCGGCTTCTGCATCTTCGTCGGCGTGCCGATCGCGTTCAGCTTCGCCATCGCGACGTTCGGCTACCTGCACTTCACGAGCAACATCCCGCTGGCGACCATCATCAGCCAAATGGACCAGGGGATGTCGTCGATCGAGCTGTTGGCGGTGCCGATGTTCGTGGTGCTCGGGCTCTTGCTGGAAATGACCGGGATCGCCCGGGCCATGGTCGAGTTCCTGGCCGCGCTGGTGGGCAACCGGCGCGGCGGGCTGTCTTACGTGCTGATCGGCGCGATGTATCTGATCTCGGGCATCTCCGGATCGAAGGCGGCGGATCAGGCGGCGGTGGCGCCCGTGTTGCTGCCGGAGATGCGGCGGCGGGGCATGGCACCGGGAGAACTAGCGGCTCAGCTCGCGGCCGCGGCGGCGATGTCGGAGACGATCCCGCCGAGCCTGGTGCTGATCATCGTCGGCGCGGTCACCGGGGTCTCGATCTCGGCGTTGTTCACCGGCGGTCTGCTGCCGGCGGGGATCGCGGCGGCCGGGCTGTGTGCGCTGGTGTTCTGGCGCAGCCGGCACGACGCACCCAGCGGCGAACGCGTGACGGCGGCGACCGTGCTGCGGCTGTTCGTGGTCGCCGTTCCGGCGCTGATCCTGCCGTTTATCATCCGGTGGGCCGTGCTCGAAGGCGTCACGACCGCGACGGAGGTGGCCACGCTCGGGGTGGTCTACGCGATCCTAGTCGGCCTCATCGTGTATCGCCGCTTCGACTGGCGTCGGCTCGGGGCCATCCTGGTGGAGACGGCGGCGCTGTCGGGCGCCATCCTGCTCATCATCGGCAGCGCCAGCGCAATGGCCTGGTCGCTGACCCAGGCCGGGTTTGCGCAGACGCTGACCGACCTGATGACGGGGCTGCCGGGTGGCAGGGCCGGGTTCATGGCGATCTCGATCGTGGTCTTCGTCGTGCTCGGCAGCGTGCTGGAGGGGTTGCCGGCCATGGTGCTGTTCGGGCCGCTGCTGTTCCCGGTCGCCCAGCAGCTCGGGATCCATCTCGTGCAATATGCGATCGTGGCGATCCTGGCGATGGGGATCGGGCTATTCTCGCCGCCATTCGGGGTCGGGTTCTATCAGACCTGCCTGATCGGCAAGGTCAGTAGCGATGAGGCGTTCGGGCGCATTTGGCCTTACATGGCGGTGCTACTGTTGGCGCTGATCGTAGTGGCTGTCATCCCTTGGCTGTCGACCGGCTTCCTGTAACGCACTGCGCCGCAGCTGGACGGCGTCTTTTTTCCGGTGGTGAGATCACACGTCCATGCAACGAAACCATCTGGACGCACGAGCATTGCGCTCGCGTCCAATCGCTCCTTGGCGTCCGTCGCGATGTGCTTGAGGCGTTCGTTCTAGCGGTCAGCCAATGTCTGCAGCGGCGCGTATCCATCAGAATCACGCACGTTTTTAGCCTACTGAGGTCCTCGGAGATGGCTCCGAACTCCGCTTAGTGGCGGATGCAGCAGCAGGCAGCCTAGATGACAGCCCGCGTCTCGTGAGGAGCAGCGCAACGTCGCGAAGCGTAACTCCCTGTCCGCTTTCTTGAGGTTCAATCTCCGAAGCCGCCAGTCCGGTATCGGCCAGCCTGTCGAATTCTATGCATGCTTTGCGTGAAATGCAGACTCTCACTATCTTCTTCGATGCATCCACGTTGCTGCTCAGAATATGCCGGATTTCAATACCGGCTCGCCATCGAACAGAACCGCAGAATACAGACTCAACCAGCTCTGATCGTCGAAAGGATCGGCTTTTCCGGGACGTAAATAAGCGGCTCTTGTTGCCTAATCGGCGCTGGGCCATGCTGTCGGCCAACAAAACAACGACACGGGAGATACTGCCATGTTGCGATCAGATCACGATCCCGTCGTGAGCGGCTAACGCCTCGATGCCCCCTATTACACGCCGCGTGCTGCTGTCCTCCGCGGCCACGGTCGTTCTGGCCAATCCGGTAGGTGCCCAGACGAAAAAACCCAACATCGTGTTCATTCTCGCCGACGACATGGGGTCTGCCGATCTCTCCTGCTATGGCCGCCCCGACTTGGTCACGCCGAATATCGACCGCCTTGCCGCGACCGGCATCCGCTTCAATCAAGCCTACGCCAACTCCCCCGTCTGCACCGCCTCACGCGTGGCCATCATCACCGGCCGTTACCAACTTCGGCTTCCCGTCGGTCTCGAGGAGCCGATCTCCCGCACCACTGCCAAAGCCGTCGGTCTCCCGCCCGACCAACCAACCCTGCCTTCTCTGCTCCGCAAAGCAGGCTACGGCACAACGCTGATCGGCAAATGGCATCTCGGCAATTTGCCTGAATTCGGCCCGCTGCAATCCGGCTACGACCATTTCTACGGCTTTCGCAGCGGTGGTCTCGACTACTACACGCACGTGGGCACCAACGGCGCTCCCGACCTCTGGGATGACGACGCCCACATCGACCCGGCCGGCTACACCACGGACCTGTTCGGCAACCACGCCCTTGAGGTGATCGCGGCTTACGCTCAACAGGCAAAACCATTCCTTCTCAGCCTGCACTTCAACGCGCCGCACTGGCCATGGGAAGCCCGCGGCGATCAGGCGGAGTCCGAACGCCTCCGTGGCAAAAACCTTCACGACTTCGATGGTGGCACCCAGGACACCTATCGCAAGATGATCACCGCCATGGATGAGCAGGTCGGCCGGGTCATGGCGGCACTCGAGCAGCATGGCCTGGCCCGCGACACGATCGTCGTCTTCACCTCCGACAACGGTGGCGAACGCTACGCCGACACCTGGCCGTTCACCGGCCGCAAGACCGAGTTGCTGGAGGGCGGACTGCGCATTCCCGCGCTGATCTCTTGGCCCGCGCGCCTCAAGCCGGCCGTCAGCGAGCAGGTTACCGCCAACATGGATTGGCTTCCCACTTTGCTCGCCGCCGCCGGCACCTCGCCCGACCCGGCCTACCCGCCGGACGGCCTTGACCTTATGCCACACCTCGACGGCGCCCCGCCCCAGCCTCGCTCGCTGTTCTGGCGCTACAAAGCGCTCTGGCAGCGCGCCGTACGCATTGGTGACCTAAAATACCTCAAGATCGTCGACAACACCTTCCTCTTCGACGTGGCCGCCGACCCCATGGAGCGCGCCAACCTCAAAGATCGCCGTCCTCTCGACTACGCCCGTCTGACCGACGCATGGACCGAGTGGAACGCACAAATGCTTCCCGAGACCGAAGGGAGCTTCACCGAGAACTTCACCGGCGCCGAATTGGCGGACCACATCGCCTTGCACCCGGTCAGCGCTGCGCCCGACCCAACCCTTCCGAGCAGCCAGTTCCCATTAGGCACGACCCTTTCCCCTTTTCGCGCACCGCCATAGCTCGCGCTCAAGATGTACTCGCGATCCCGCCATCCGATTGCCTGGCGGCCGCGTCGTCACGGAGGCCTTCCTGGACAGGAGACCGCAGCGTTAATGTCTGCTTCCTGAGTTCTGCTTTTCCAAAGCTGACAGTCCGTTTCCGTGAAGAGTTTCGGACGCTTCTTGGCGTACGAAAGTCTCCGAAGGTCGAACCCGCGGGCCGCTCGCCGTCACTATGGAGTTTTAGGAGTTGACC
>JBPBQE010000369.1:0-10100 GCA_050954595.1 Janthinobacterium lividum
CAGCTGCATGACCCGGCCCCGCTCCACGCTGTCAGGCGCCGTCACGGGCTCGATCCCGTCCAGTTCGGCCAGCACGCCGCGCACGCTGAACATCGAGCCGGGATCGAGCAGCCTGGCGTGGATCACCGCTAAACGGCTGGCCGTGTCGTCGGCCGCCGCGGCACGCTTGCCCGTCGGCAAGAGGGCCAGCGACAGCAGCGTGAGCAGTTTCGGCAGGTTCACGGGCAATCCGGCCGGGCGCGTATCCGAACAGCCGGCTGGCCTGTCCGCCTCAACGGAGTCGAGCCTAGTTTGCAGGATGGCACTGGCCGACCAAGAAGGCCTCCATGGTGTCGCCACGGTGCGGACCGCTCACCATCACGGTGCTGGAGGTGGAGCGCAGGGTATACGCGCCGCCATCCCCGGGTTCGATCTCGTAGCGTGCCTTGCACCAAGTGAACCTTACCGGGTGCGTGCCCTGGAGCACGGGACCGGCCGTGCAGCCCGGGTGCGGCAACACGCCCGCCATGACCTCGACCTGTGGCGGGGCGGCGGTGATGCGCAGAACGGAGCGAGGCGGAGGAGAAAGCGGCACTCCGTCGCCATGCTCCAGGGCGTTGTCGCCGGCATCCCGGATGGCGTAGCCGCCGCCGGACAGCTGGCACGTGAGCGTCAGGATTGTTGGTGCCGGTCCCTCGGCCTGCCGGGCCGACGCCGCGGGCGACATCGTGCCAGGCACCGCCGAGCAGCCAAGGCCGACTATGGCTGCTCGGAACGAAATGTGGGACGCAGGCATCATCAGGGCTCCATGCCGTCCTTGCCGGAGGATCGACCATTGCCAGGTCGCTGTCCATGGTCGGCCTTCTCCCGTTTGTTCAAGCAGCGGCTGGCGGACTGCCTGCTTGTAAGGTCTGAGCCACGGGCGACTAGGACGACCATGCCCGACCTGTCAGCGGCGCAGCCGGGGGTTCGGCGTGTGAACCTGAGATCCGTGGTGCCGGTAATATTCCACGACCCGGTCGCTCAACGCGTCGTAGCACTTGTCGTCCAGCAGGGGCTCGGCGTGATCACGAAGCCGGGTCAGGATGGCCTCCGTGTGCCCGACCGCGCCGAGGGAGAACACGGCCGGGTCCAGCAGATAGCTACCGAGGTAATCTAACAGGATCTCGAAGCCCTGGTCCCAATTGGCGTTTCCGTTGCGGATGGCTCCGTCGCGCAGCTTCTCGACGGCGCGGAGCAGCTCGCCCTGCACGGTCTCGGCCTGGCCTGACTTGGGGACGAACTGGGCCCAGATGGCCTTGGCTTCCTGGAAGTGTTCCATACCGTCCTCCCGGTTTCCGGCAGTCGATCCATTGCGGGCTTCGCTTCTGTCCGAAGCAACGACGGTCGAGACTCATGGCCTATGATGCTCGCCGCGCTCACGGTGTGTCCAGCTACTGCCACAGCGTAGGGAGTTGGGCAGGGTCTCAATCATCTCCCGCGGGCCTTCCATGTCCCAGTCCACGATACAGCACCCGCAGCCACCTTACGCCGATAGGTAAGTGAGGCGATCCCGGTGAATGCGCAGCCAGGTTTCTGCCTTCTCGACCTCGCCGGCTTCATGCACATCCGCCAGCAGCTTCATGCGGATCAGTTCGCCGGCGTGGCCCCTGATCGGATCGCAGCCGTCCGGCCGGTAGGCGAGACGGGCCGCGGCTTGTCGGTATTTCCGATAGCGTTCGCGCCAGTCGCGCACCAAGATGACGCACACGGCCGAAGCCGCTGCCAGAGCGACGAAGGCTTCGCCCAGGATTTCCGGCAGGCGCGGATGATCGAGCCATGGTGCCATCGAAACACGATCAGGGCGTCGATCAGCCCAGCCAGTGGCTTCCGGCCCTGACCGGCCAAAAGGAGCGAACGGGACTAGTCGGCTTCGGTGTTCATGTCACCCATCCGGCTTGGCGTGCCACTCACGCCTTGGCGCCGACAAGCGGACGTTCCGGAACCATCCCGTGCAGCAGCAAGCCCTGCCAGGTTGGCCGGAAGCGGGCTGTCCGTTGTAGAAACGCCGACCTGAGAAAGCGGATACGTGACCGGTGCCGATGTCTTGATAGGGTTCGAGTCATCAGAAGTACCCAACGGCACCATAGGCCGCCCCTTCAGGATATTAGGTTTGGCTGGCACGTCGGAGGTGCAGGAACGGGAGCCGTGATCGTGAAAGCCTGGGACGCCACGACCTGGCCTTCGTTCATGAATGCGATGACCCACTCGCCCGGCTGCTGTTCCCACGGGTGATCGAACGTCCATCCGGCGTAGACAGTGTCATTGATCACCGGGGTCGGAAAGCTGTCCTGCGTGCTGGAGCCTGGTCCGGACGCGTGATGCGGGGATGGGTGACAACCACGATCAACTGGTCAGGCAGCTGCTTTCCGACGTCAGGTTTCAGGCGGACCGATACGCCGAAGCGGAGGCAGAGTTGGGCCGGAAGCCGGCTGGTATAGCCAACGTAATGGATGCCCTCGATCAGCGTTCTCGGCATTAGGGTGTGGTCGTCCCGTGTTTGCCGGGCCGGGCGCTCCTGTTCCGCCGCCGCTTCGCCGAAGTCGATGATCGTTTCCGTGCAGGTCCGCCCGGGCCGGTGTGGCGTGCAGCAGGACGGAACTGAGCGCGGTCAGGGAAAGTATGTAACTGGCGCTCATAATGGCGGTCCATCATCGGCCCGGCTGCGTTGGTCACCAAGCATGCCGGAAGGCCTCCGGGCTGGCCGATGCCGGATTGGCGATCGATCAGGCGATGATGATGGTCGTGAGCTGCCGGTAACTCAATCCGCCTTACGCGTGGACGTGCTAGATTCACCAACGTGATGCTCCTGCTGCATGTCGCCCTCTTTCTGGCGCGCAACCGCCTGTGGCTGCTGCCCGGCTTCGTGGTCCTCCTGCTCGCTGTGCCGAGCATGCCGGGTCGCCGCAGGCTGCCTATGCAGGGTCTCATCGTGGCGCTCGGCCTAGGCAACTTCCTGGGCGGCCCGCTTCTATGTGGCTGGCTGCTCTACCGGGTGGGCGAGACAGCGACGGCGCAGATCGTGAGCACCTACGGGACATCCACCCAGGTGAACGACCATGATGTCGTGGGCTACAACGTGCTGATCCGCGACGGGCACGGCGACACCTTCGCCAGTCGCTTCGAGGATGACGAGGTCAACACGTATCCTCCCTCCGACTTCAGCTACCCCCGGGTCGGCGAGAGTTTCGGCGTGCGCTTCCTGCCCGGCTTTCCCCGGGACTTCATCATGCTCACCGACGACGACAGCCCATGGGTGCGACGCTTCCACTGCGACGCGCTGTCGTTGCGGCTGTCCGATGCGGAGCAGCGCTTCGAGTTCGCCCGCGGCGCCGTGCTCTTCCGGATGCCATATGCCGAAGCGATCGACGCATTCCTGGCCAAGGGCTGTGCGGGAAAGGAGCCGGGCCCGGCGTCGTTCCGGCAGGACCGCGCACGGGCCGTGGCGGGCGAAGTGCTCCCCACCCACTGACGATCGTGATGGTTCTGGCGAGGCGCAGCGAACCGGACCACAATGGCCGCTGTCCCAGACCGCGGGCACGATCCTCCCGCGGGATGGGCTCGATGGCGGCTGGACGCTGATGCCGCGCCCGATGGCGCGACATTCGACCCATGGCATCCGGCAAGACGCTCAACGCCGCGAACCTCCAGGCGCTTGGCGCGGCGCAACTCGCGGAACTCCTGATCGAGATCAGCAAGGGAAACGCCGCCGCCCAGCGTCGCCTGCGGCTAGCGCTGGCCGGAAGCGGCGGCGCGGCCGAGGCGGCACGCGCGATCAGCAAGCGGGTAGGGAGCATTGCCCGGGCCAGGACGTGGCTGGACTGGCAGAAGATCAAGCCACTCGTGGCCGATCTGGACACCCAGCGACGCGCCATCCTCGAGCTGGTCGCCCCGTCCGACCCGCGTGAGGCGTTCGAGCTGATGTGGCACCTGATCGCCTGTGCCGGGTCCGTGTTCGCACGCAGCGATGATGGCAGCGGGCGCCTGTCCGCCGCCTTCCACGTGGCGGTCCGGGACCTCGGCCCGCTGGCGCAGCGTGCTTTGATGGACGCCGAGGACCTTGCGGCGCGGGCCGTCCGCGCGCTGTCGGCCGATGGACACGGCACCTGGGACGAGCTGGTCCCGGTTCTGGCCCCGCAGCTCGGCCCGGCCGGGCTGGGCAAGATCAGGGAGCTGATGCAGGCGTGGCAGGCAAAGCCGGCTATGACACCGCCCGCCCGGGAGCGCCGGGTGATCGGCTGGTCGAGCTCGGGGCCGATCCATGCCGACGAGATCCAGGCCCGCTACCGCCGCCACGCCGCCACCTTCGTGCTCCAGCAGGTCGCGGACGCGCTGGGCGATGTGGACGGCTTCATCGCGCAGTTCGACAAGCGCGCGCGCAGGATGCCGGCGGTGGCTGCGACCATCGCAGGACGCCTGCTCGGCGCGGGGCGCGCGCAGGAGGCCTGGGCGGCGCTGGAAGCCGTCGAGGCCAGGCAGCGCGACCGGGCGCCGGCGGAGTGGGAGGAGGTGCGCGTCGAGGTGCTGGAAGCGCTCGGGCGTACCGGGGAAGCGCCGGCCTTCCGCTGGGATCGCTTCCTCGCAACGCTCAGCGCCGGCCATCTGCGCGCCTTTCTGAAGAAGCTGCCCGACTTCGATGATTTCGAAGCCGAGCAGCGCGCCCTGGACCATGCGCTGGCCTTCGGGGATGTCCACCAGGCGTTAAGCTTTCTTGTCGCCTGGCCCGACCTGCAACGGGCCAGCCAGCTGGTGCTGGGCCGGGCGAAGGCGCTGAACGGCGACTTGTATGAGCTGCTGTCACTGGCGGCCGATGCACTCGACGGCAGATACCCGCTCGCGGCGATCCTGCTGCGCCGGGCCATGATCGGCTTCACGCTGCAGGCGGCTCGTTCGTCACGCTACAGGCATGCGGTGCGGCACCTTGCCGAGTGCAGGGCGGCCGCGGCCCGCGTGGACGATTTCGGCAAGCTGCCCGACCACTCGGCCTTCGAGCGGGCGCTTCGGGCCGCCCACGGCCGCAAGGCCGGGTTCTGGCAAGAGGTGGAAGCGTCTATCGTGCCCTGACTGGCCGAGAGCGGCCGGGCCGCTTCAGAGTATTCAGTATGGAGAGGCGGACATTCGCTGTCGGGCAGCGGTGCCGAACTCGAAGCTGTCTGTTCCGGTTGTCCGGCCGGCGGCGAAGCCGCGCAATCGGATCAACGGGGTGCCATGGTTGGGTCCACCATCCGTCCCATGAAGAGGATTCTGCCGCCCGGATCCTCGCGGATGAGGTAGAGGAAGGGTTGATCTGCCACGAATGACACCGCCGCGGCGGCTGGCCTGCCTCGTGGGGCCAGGACGGCTGTCGCTGCCGCCGCCTCGGTGCCCGCCTCGTCCACCCGGATGAAGGAGCGGTGGAGGACGTCGCCGATGAACAGCGGGTCGGGCGTGATGCCGCCCAGCTCGGCCGTTGCCGGCTCGAAGACCCGCCGCATCCCAAGCGTCGCCAGGACGTCCTTCAGGCTCAAGGAGCTGCCAGCCTCGAACCTAGGGAGGGCCACGTCGACCCGCATGGTCTCGCCAGCCCGCTCCCAGACACCCAGGGCACCGGCATTCAGTTGCGCCTCGGCCGCGTCCAGCCCACCAGCCGCGTCCGGCAAGATGACGACCATCGAGACGCAACCGCCGCGGTAGGGCATCGTCAGCACTCTCACCCCATCCTGCACGGCCAGTCGAAAGGGGCCGACCACCCGCATCATGTCGACCACGACGTCTTGGCCCACAACGGGCCGGAACGGCCGCCGCTCTGTTCTCGCCTCTGGAAAGGGGCAGGACCATGCCGCCTTGAAGTGGACTGCGTTGGTCAGGATCAGCCGAGTTAGGGGCGTCGGCATGCCGCGTCCGATCAGCTCTGGGATGTTGCCCTCCGTCTGTTCTGCCACCCAGCCGTTGATGCGGTCGCGCGCTCCACGTGGATCGGTGAAGTCGATGGTTGCGACCAAGCCGCCGAACCCCCGCAGCACGTCCTCCACGAACGTCGTTAGAAGGCTCACGTCCGCCGCCACCCAAAGGGCGTTGGCGGTCCGGAACGTGGGTCCAGTTGGAACCGATCCCGGTTCCGGCCGTTCGCCCGCGCCATTGGCTTGCTCAAATTGATTTGTGTCGTCTGGCGCCAATACCGCCGCGATCTCGGCTCGGGTGCCATTCCTAGCCCCGAGCAGCACCATGCCGATCGCTCGGCTGATGCTGAAGGGGGAGAAGAAGAGGTTCTCCTCCCGCCGCCGCAGCTCGGCGTAGAGCTCAACCGCGAAGTGGTGGTTGGTGATGTTCACGGTGTCGCACTCGCTTCCTGATCTGACGCATTGCAGAGCAGATGGGCAGAGCGTTGACAGGCGCAAATGGCACTCGGAAATCGGCCTCAACGCGAGACGCTACTGGCCGGAAACAGAAATTCCGCTCTGGAGAAGCAACCGGCAGGTAGCGGACATTCACCGGTCGGCCTGATGGTCAGCTGGTGTCGACACAAAGCGGCTGTTCAAACCTCGCCTGATCGCCTCTACCTGTGCGAAGACTCCTGCTCGCTTTTCCGTTGTAGTGGACAGTGCCCGGTGCTCACATGGCTCCCCTGAATCCTTTGGCTGCCGAAAACGAGGAATTGCGCCGACAACTTGCCGCTGCCGAGCAGAAGGTGCGTGCGGGCGAGAGCCGCTACGGGATGATCCTCAACAGCGCCATGGACTACGGCATCATCGCGCTCGACCTCGACGGGCTGGTGACGGAATGGAACGAGGGTGCCAGGCAGATCATGGGCTGGACCGAGGCCGAGATGTTGGGTCGGCCGGCCGCCATGTTCTTCACCGAAGAGGACCGGCGGGCCGGCATCCCGCAGAAGGAGATGACCGCCGCACTGGATCACGGCCGGGGCAACGACGAACGTTGGCATCTCCGCCAGGACGGCTCACGCTTCTGCGCCCATGGCGAGATGATGCCGCTCAGGGACGAGGCCGGCACGGTCCAGGGTTTCATCAAGGTGCTGCGCGACCGCACCGAGCAGCACCAGGCCGCCGAGAAGAACCGGGCCGATGCCGAGTTCCTGCGCAGTGTCCTGTCCGCGTCGGGCGACTGCATTAAGGTGCTCGATCTGGACGCCAAGCTCACCTTCATGAGCGAAGGCGGACAGCGCGTGATGGAGGTCAGCGACTTCAATGCCATCCGCGGCTGCCCCTGGCCAGACTTCTGGCAGGGCCAGGGCAACGAGGAGGCCAAGGCCGCCATAGTGGCCGCGCGCGCCGGAGGCAAAGGGCATTTCCGTGGCGTTGCCGACACCATGGCTGGGAATGCCAGGTGGTGGGACGTGCAGGTCACGCCCATCTTCGGCGCCGATGGACTGCCTGAAAAGCTGCTGTCCGTGTCACGTGACATGAGCGCCACTTACGCCGCCGAGGCAGCGCTGCGGGCCAGTGAGGAGCACTGGCGTGGCTTGTTCGAGCGCTTGCAGGAAGGGCTCATCATCGGTGAGCTGATCCGGAACAGCGGCGGCCAAGTGGTCGACTGGCGCTACCTCGACGTGAACCCGGCCTGGAGCGGACAGGTTGGCCTGAGCCAGGGCGCCGCCGTTGGCCGGACGATCCGGGATCTCTTCCCTGGCATTGAGGAAGCCTGGATTGATGAGCCGGCCAGGGTGGTCGAGACCGGTGAGCCCGCGACCTTCATCCGACAGGTGGGCGGGATCGGCCGCTGGTACGAGGGCCGGATGTATCGGATCGGACCGGACCGCTTCACGGTCATCTTCCAAGAGGTGACCGAGCGTCACCTGGCCGAGCGGCGCCGGGCCGCCATGTTGGAATTAGGAGACCACCTGCGCGGCGAAGGGAGTGCTGCGGACCTTACTTACGCCGGGTGCGAGGTCATTGGTCGCGCCATAAAAGTGGGTCGCGTGGGTTTTGGCTCCATCGGCCTCGATGGTGAGACTCTGACAGTCGAGCGGGAATGGGTCGCTGCAGGATTTCCCAACTTAGCCGGACAGTATCGGATCGACGACTATGGTGCCTATGCCGGCGATCTCCGGCATGGCGACACCGTAGTGATCCCCGACATCTGGGACGACCCGCGCACAGAAGCTAAGGCGGAGGCATTGGAAGCCCTCTCGATCGGCACGTTGATCAACCTGCCGGTTATCGAGCGGGAACGCCTGGCCGCTGTGCTCTACGTCAACGATACCCAGCCGCGTGCCTGGACGGCGGAAGAGATCGCCTTCCTGAAGGACGCGGCTGAACGGCTCCGCCAGGCGATTGAGCGACGGCGCGCCGAGCAGGACTTGCAGGCTCTCGCCGCCTCCCTGGAACAGCAGGTGGCAGAACGCACGCGTGAGCGCGATCGGTTGTGGCGCCTGTCTCGTGATCCCTTCCTGATCTGCGACGCGCAGGGCATCTGGTTGAGCGTCAACCCGGTCTGGACCGAACTGCTCGGCTGGACCGAGAAGGAGTTGCTGGGCCGCACCTCCGAGTGGATCGAGCACCCCGATGATCGTGACAGGACGCGCGCCAACACCGGCGCCGTTGCCGACGGTGGCGGCGCCAACCGTTTCGAGAACCGCTTCCGGGCGAGGGACGGCTCCTACCACTGGTTCTCCTGGACCGCGATCGAAACCGAAGGCCTGATCTACTGCGTCGCCCGCGACGTCACAGCAGAGCGGGAACAGGAAGAAGCGCGGGCACGCCTGGAAAACCAACTTCGGCAATCGCAGAAAATGGAGGCCGTGGGCCAGCTCACGGGTGGCTTGGCGCACGACTTCAACAACCTGTTGACGGGTGTGACCGGTAGCCTGGAGCTGATGCAGACCCGCATCGCCCAGGGCCGGATCAAAGACATTGATCGCTACATCAACGCGGCCCAGGGCGCGGCCAAGCGGGCTGCGGCCCTGACGCACCGGCTGCTCGCCTTTTCCCGGCGCCAGACGCTCGACCCTAAGCCCACGGACGTCAACCGCCTCGTGCACGGCATGGAGGATCTAATCCAGCGCACAGTGGGCCCGGCGATCACGCTGGAGCCGATGGTGGGAGCGGGTGGCTTGTGGCCCACGCTGGTGGACCCGAGCCAGCTCGAGAACGCGTTGCTGAACCTGTGCATCAATGCTCGCGATGCCATGCCGGATGGCGGCAAGATCACGGTCGAGACCGGCAACCGATGGCTGGACGAGCGCACGGCGCGTGAGCGCGGCCTGCCGCCTGGCCAGTATGTCTCGCTGTGCGTGTCCGATACCGGCACGGGCATGCCGCCTGACGTGATCGCCAAGGCCTTCGACCCGTTCTTCACCACCAAGCCGATCGGGCAGGGCACCGGGCTGGGGCTATCCATGATCTACGGCTTTGCTAAGCAGTCGGGCGGCCAGGTGCGGATCTACTCTGAGGTCGGGAAAGGCACCAACGTATGCATCTACCTACCTCGACACCTGGGGGAGGCAGACGCGGCCGAGTTGGCTTCCGAATTGGCCGACGCACCGCGCGGCGAGGCCGGCCAGACGGTGCTGGTGGTGGATGATGAGCCGACAGTGCGAATGCTAGTCACCGAGGTGCTGGAAGACCTGGGCTACCGGGCGATCGAGGCAGCCGATGGTGCGGCTGGGCTGCAGGTGCTGCAGTCCGACACGCGGATTGACCTGCTGGTGACCGACGTAGGCCTGCCGGGCGGCATGAACGGACGTCAAGTGGCGGACGCGGCGCGGATACCCCGGCCGGAACTGAAAGTGCTGTTCATCACCGGCTACGCCGAGAACGCGGTGATCAGCCACGGCCACCTCGATCCCGGCATGCACGTGCTCACCAAGCCATTTGCGATGGAAGCGCTAGCAAGTCGCATTAAAGATCTGATCGATACCTCCAAAAACTGAAGGTCTGCAAACCACACACAGCACGTATAGAGTCGGACAGGTTGGCCGGTGGACGAACCCGCTCCGCGGGAGTTGTGCTTTGTGCGCGTGACGTTCTTCGGTATTTCGTGACGTTCATGGATTGAGATTGAGTGGGCAGCGGCCGGCTCCAACGATGAGGGCTCCTTCAACCCGAGGAGCTTTCCATGGTCATTCTCTCTCCCGTCCAATCTGT
>JBPBQE010000389.1:0-10030 GCA_050954595.1 Janthinobacterium lividum
GTCCGCTCCGATCGCTGGTTCGACGGGCCGCGTCGGCACCGCCACCTACTAATAACAATGGGATGGCCCGGTTTCCCGAGCCATCCCATTTGTAGCCAGTCGGTCCCTGATGCGATGCCGCATCAGGGATGATCGCCGCGATGCCTAGCGGGACGCACCGCTCTTCTGTGCCATCGCCTTGACCTCGTCCATCGCCTCGGTGAAGCGGTGGTTCAGCATGCTGAGGGCTTCGCCGTTGGAGCGCTGAATCAGGTCGGCCAACTCACGCATGTGGGCAACAGCGCGCTCATAGCCCTGCTTGACCAGTTCGGCCTGCCGCGCGGCGCGCGCCTGCGGGCTTTCCGTCGTGGTCAGCTCGCGAATGGTCTCGGTCATCTCCTGCATCGTCTGCTGGACGATTTCCATGTGCCGCTTGGCCACTGTCTGCGCACCCTCGAGGGCGACGCGGTTGGCGGACGCCAAGGTCTCCATGTTACGACGATGGGCGGAGAGGAAACCCTCCATGTCCGGCATCATCGGAAACTTCATGTCGCCGAACATGCGGCTGAACTCGGCCATGCCCGCCATGCCGGCTTCGGCGCCCTTGCGGCTCATTTCCTGCGTATTGCGGGTCATGGTCTCCATGGTCTGGCGCGACGCTTCCATCGCCTTCTGGCCCATGGCCTGGCTGGCGTCCTGCGCCTTGCGCGACATGTCCTGCATGGCCTCGGTGCCACGTTCCATGTTCTGTGAGGCCTGTTCGGCCATTTTGTTGGCGCCGTTACCCGGCTTTTCGTTGGTTTCGTTTGCCATCATAGCCTCCTGGTGAAGAATAACCCGGTCTATACTCGTTAAAAATCACGACCGCGAGTCGGCTAGTTTCACACTATAATCGGGCCGTCATCAGGAAAATCACCGATCAGCGGTACCGGATCGGCCGGATAGACCGGCGCCACCGGATCGACCGACATCGGCTCGTCATACACCGGATCCGGCATCCGGCCCGGCAGGCTCCGTTCCGCCTGCAATGCACGATCCAGGCCACGATCCACGGCGGCCATGGTGCCCGACAGGTCGGGACTATCGTCCTGCTCCCAGGTGCGTAGGGCGTAGAGCCACAAGGCCAACAGCCCGTGGACGCGAAGGGTTCCGCTGATCCCGGTGGCAGGCACGCCGGCCCCCTCGAGCAACCACTTCATGCTGCGGAGCGTGCCGCCATAGAGCAGCAACGAGGTCGCCGGATCGGTCCGCAAGGCGCTGAGCAAGGACAGCACGCCCTCGCGGTGAACCTGCAACGCCTCGAAGCGGTTCATGAGGATGTCGAACAACCGTTCCCGCGGGGTACCGCTCGGCACGCCGGACAAGGCGGCGCCATCGGCCTCGGCGCCAAAGCGCATCAACACGGCGCCGCGATTGGGAAACCGGCGACGCAACTGCCTGAGATCCAGCCCGGCATCCTGACCGGCTTCCACCAGGCTCACATCCTGCCAGCCCCGCAGCGCGGCCTGGTCGAAAACGGCCTTGATCGCAGCTCGATCGAATTCAGCGTCGTCCATGCTCAGCTCCCCAACTCGCGAGACCGCGCCGTCGCTGCCTCGATCGCCCGCGACATCGGTCCCGGCCACTCCTCCATCAGAACGGCCAGCGCGCGCTGCGTCGTGCCACCTGGGCTCGTCACGGCGATGCGCAAGTCCGCCGCGTCCTGCTCGCTGGCGGCGAGGAGTGCGCCGGAGCCGCTGACGGTGACGCGCGCCAGGCGGCGGGCGAGCGCCGGCGGGATACCCTGCTCGATCGCCGCCTTCTCCAGCAGCTCGGCCAATAGAAAGACATAAGCGGGGCCACCGCCCGAGACAGCGGTGACAGGGTCGATCAATCCCTCGTCATCAACCCATTCGACGGCGCCGATGGCTTGGAGCAGGCGGTGGCAGAGGGCGCGTTGAGACGGCGAGACGCCGGACCCCTCGCAGGCGACGGTGATGCCCTGGCGCACCGCGGCCGGCGTATTCGGCATTGCACGAACCACGGCATGACCGCCGCCGACCAGAGCATCGACCGCGCGGATCGTCGTGCCTGCCATAATAGATAGAATCACGGCGTCACCGAAAGCGTGCGCCGCCTGCGGCACGGCCGCCGCCGCCATCTGCGGCTTGACCGCGAGCACCACCGCCGCCGGCCGGAACCTGGCCGGCACCTCGGAGGCGGCGCGCACGAGATCGACGCCGCCGGCTGCATCGTTCATCCCGGCCGGCACCCCTGCCGGGTCGATGACGACGCAGTGAGAGATGCCCCCCTCGCACCAGCCGGACAGCATGGCGCCACCCATTTTGCCGCCGCCGATCAACAGGATCGGCGGCAATGCATCGCTCATGCCTCGCCTACGCACTCCAGCATCGCCGCCTGCAGCGCCTCGGCCGGTGCCTTGCCGCCCCAGAGCACGAACTGGAAGGCGGGGTAGAAACGCTCGCACTCGGTGATGGCGATGTCGACCATGTCTTCCAGGCTTTCGGCGGAGGCGCCGGGCGCACCGCGCAACAGTACGGAGTGCCGGAACAACGGCATGCCGTCATCGCTGTCCATGCCGAAATGCCCGATCCACAGGCGCTCATTAGCTAGGGCCAGCAACTCGTAGAGCGCCGTGCGCCGCTTTTCCGGCACTTTGAGGTCGAAGGCACAGGTGAAATGCATGGCGCTGATCTCCTGCGACCAGCAGAAATGCAGCCCGTAATCGCACCATTTGCCCGGCGCCTCGGCCGCCATCTCGGACTCGGTGCGACGGTCGAATACCCACTCGTTGGCGCTGACGAGCTGTTCGACGATGTCCAGGGGATTTGCCGCGTTCTCGGCGGCGTAGGTGGTTGCAGACATGCAAGGTCTCCCTGAAATAGAGGCAGGCCGGAGTAAAACGGGCTGGGTAGTCTGGCAACGCCAGCTTTGGCCGCGACTCGTCACCTTGTTAGAGTAACGGCCCATTTGCTACCGCAGCAAGCCACGGCATTTCACGATCGAGCCGTGCCCTCAGGAGGGCGAGCCCTCGGCCACATCGTCACCAGGCCGCGGCGGGATCGGGTCGGCCGGTAGGATCGGGGCGGGTGCCGCCGCCGGCGCCGGGCTGGCGTTCAGCGCGAGGGCCGCCGTCAGCTTGGCTTCCATCGCGGTCAGACGCATCTCCAGCGCCGCCTGCGCCGCCCGTGCGTTGGCCGCCATCTCCTGTACCGCCTCGAGATCCTCGCGCCGCACCAGGTCGAGCTTGCGGATCATTTCCTCGGCCCGCGCCTTCATCGTGCTCTCGGCTTCCTCACGCAGTCCGGCCAGAGCCGACATGGCGCCGCCTGCTACGCCGGCGAGATCGTCGAAGAATTTGGGCCGCTCGGTCATACTGGTCTCCTGTCGAGGCACATAAATGGAATTGCTCAAGCACTATGTCAGCCCGTCTCGCGCTCCTATAAGTGGAATCGAGCATTCCGGATTGACCCTAGCCCCATGATTCCCGTCCTTCTCTATCCCGGTTTCGATCCCGTGCTCGTCCACGTCGGGCCGTTGGCGATCCGCTGGTACGCGCTGGCTTATATCGTCTCGCTCGTCCTGGGCTGGCTGATCGTGCGCCGTTTCGCGAAATTGTCACCGCAGGTGGCTACCGAGACGCAGGTGGACGACTTCCTGACCTGGGCAACGCTCGGCGTCGTGCTCGGTGGACGCTTCGGCTACATCTTGTTCTACCAGCCCAGCCACTACCTTTCGCATCCGCTCGATGCGCTGATGGTCTGGCAAGGCGGCATGAGCTTCCATGGTGGCGCGCTGGGGGTGACGATCGCCCTGGTGCTGTTCTGCCGCAAACACGGCATTCCCCTGCTGGGCTTCGCCGACCGTATCGCCGCCATCGTGCCGATGGGCCTCGGCATCGGGCGGATCGCCAACTTCATCAACGGCGAACTCTGGGGCCGGGAGGCGCCGGATTGGCTGCCCTGGGCGATGCAGCCGACGCCGCTTTCCGTCCCGGTGCATCCGAGCCAACTTTACGAGGCGTTCATGGAGGGCTTCGTTCTGCTCACCATCATGCTGATCCTCGTCCAACGGCCCGGCGTCCGCGCCCGCTTTGGCACGCTGACCGGCGTGTTCCTGGTCGGCTACGGGTGCGCCCGCATCATCGGCGAGATGTTCCGCGAGCCTGACTCGTTTCTCGGTTTCCTGTGGGAAGGCATCACCATGGGCCAGGTGCTGAGCGTGCCGATGATCCTGGCCGGGCTGTATCTGATCGTCCGCGCCAAGCCGCACGCTTCCTATGTGCCGGCCCCGCCGCCGGGTCGTCGCCGCTCGGCCCCCGCTCGCTAGCCACGGTATGGAGCGGCTCGACGCGTTCATGGGGCGTTGCAACGCGCTCTACTACTCGACGCACGATCCGTTTCGCGATTTCACGACTGCGCCCGAGATCTCCCAGGTGTTCGGCGAGTTGCTGGGCGCCTGGGCCGCGGTGCAATGGGAGGCGATGGGCCGGCCGGCCCGGGTGATCCTCACCGAGCTGGGGCCTGGCCGCGGCACGCTGATGCAGGATGCGCTGCGCACGGTCCGCGCCGTTTCGCCGGATTTTGCGGCGGCCATCTCGTTGCATTTGGTGGAAACATCACCGCGGCTGCGCGCCATCCAGGCCGACCGCCTGGCCGCCACCTGGCACGACGGCGTGGCCTCGCTGCCGCCGGGACCGCTGATCCTGCTGGCCAACGAGTTCTTCGACGCGCTGCCCATCCGCCAGTTCGTCCGGCGCGGGACAGGCTGGGCCGAACGCTGGGTGGGTGGCGGTCGGTTCGTCGAACGACCCGGGGCGCCGCTGCTCGACGAAGCGCCGGAAGGCACGGTGCGCGAGACCAGCGAAGCCGGTGAATCGATGATGGCGGCCATCGCCGCCCGCATCGCATCGGATGGCGGCGCGGCCATCTGCCTCGATTATGGCGCCGCCGAAGGTGGCGGTGACACGCTGCAGGCGATCCGCAATGCGCGCCCGGCCGACCCGCTTGCCGCCCCCGGCAAGGCCGACCTCACCGCGCATGTCGATTTCGCCGCCCTTGCCGGCGTAGCAGCAGCGTGCGGCGCGGCCGTGCACGGGCCGATCCCACAAGGGATCTTCCTGGCCCGGCTAGGCCTGCATCAACGCTCCTACCGCTTGGCGCGACAACAGCAACCCGCCCGCGCCGGCGCCCTGCTCGCCGCCGCCGATCGCCTGTCCGAGCCGGTCCATATGGGCCGGCTGTTCAAGGCGATGGCACTGACCCATTCCAGCCTGCCGATCCCGGCCGGGTTCACAGCCGAGACCTGTACATGACGCCAGACAGCCTCCAAAGCCCAACCCTCCCCGTCCGCCACGGCTTCTTTACCCGGCGCGGCGGCGTCAGCGTCGGCCCGTTCGCCAGCCTGAACTGCAGCCTTTCCAGTGCCGACGACCCGGCCCATGTCGCCGCTAACCGCGCCGCCGTTGCCGACTGGCTCGGGGCGACGCACCTGCTGGGCGCGACCCAGGTGCACGGCATCGCCGTCGCCACCGTCACCGATCCGTGGCCGACCGGCCAAGGCCCCCGCGCCGATGCGTTGGTCACCGCCCGCCCCGGCATCGCGCTGGGCGTCATCACCGCGGATTGCACGCCCGTGCTGCTGGCCGACGAGGAGGCCGGTGTCGTGGGCGCCGTTCACGCGGGCTGGCGCGGCGCGCTGGCCGGGGTGCTGGAAGCGACGGTCGACGCCATGCGGGTGCTGGGCGCGACCCGGATCGTGGCCGCAATCGGCCCCTCGATCCGGCAACGGAGCTACGAAGTCCGCGCCGACCTCCGCGATGCCGTCCTCGCCCGCGACCCGGCGGACGCCCGTTTCTTCGTCGATGGCCGGCCCGACCATTGGCAGTTCGACCTCGCCGGCTACTGCGCCGCGCGCCTTGTCGGCCTGGCCAGCGTTGACACCATCGACGCCGACACTGCCGCCGAGCCGGACCGCTTCTTCAGCCATCGCCGCCGCACGCTCGAGGCGAGCGGGCCGATCGGACACCAGATCAGCGCGATCGTGCTATAGCGCGGTCGTCATGCGCGCCCTCCTGTTCGTCACCCTTCTCCTGCTTGCTGGCTGCGGCGGGCTGCCGCAGCCGTTCTTCGGCAATCCTGGTCGGGAAGGTGCCTTGCTCACGGCGCCGCCCCCTGCCCGGCTGGCCATCCCGGCACCGGCACAATCGCTGCTGACCGATGCCGGCAGCCAATTATGGGCACAGTCCACCGCCACCGCGCTGGCCGACATCGCACTGCCCGCGAGATTTGGCCCGGCACAGAAAGGCGACTGGAGTCTCGCATTGTCCGCCACGATGCGCGGGCAGGACGTGATTCCGTCCTATGACGTGCTCGACGCGAGTGGCACGTCGCAGGGTACGAGCCAGGGGGCGCCCGTGGCCGCATCCGCCTGGGCCGCAGCCGACGCCCCCGTGTTGCAGACGGCCGCCGCCCAGGCGGCACCCGGGATCGACGCGTTGCTCACCCGCATCCAGGCAGCCCGGCTGCATGCGGACCCGACCAGCCTGCAGAACCGGCCGGCACGGATCTATGTGGCCGGCATCACTGGTGCGCCGGGCGACGGCGACAGTAGCCTCGGCGCGCAGATCAAGCTGAAACTGGCCAATTACGGCATCACGGTCCAGGACACGGCGACGGGCGCCGACTACCGCCTGCGCTGCGAAGTGCGGACGTCGCCGGGTTCGGGCGGGCAGTTGAAGGTGGAGCTGCAGTGGATCGTGGACGATTCGCGCGGCGAGCGGGGCCGGGTCGTGCAGTTGAACGAGGTTCCCGGCGGCTCGCTGGACCGATTCTGGGGTGATGTCGCGGTGGTGGCGGCCGATCAGGCGGCGGGCGGCATCAAGGACGTGTTGTTTAACGCGGCAGGCCCACGCGTCGGTGCGGAGACGCCGGCAACTCGGACGGGCGCGGAGGCGCCCGCTAAAAAGTGACGTTGGGGTGACATTGACAGGCCGGGTTGCTACACCCCGGCCAGCCAGTCCGCGCAGCGACCAAGGAAGACTACATCCATGAAGATCGTTGCCTGCAACAGCAACCGCCCACTGGCGGAGGCGGTCGGCAAAGTGCTCGGCCTTCCGCTGGCCAACGCCTCGATCCGCCGTTTCTCCGACAACGAAGTCTTTGTCGAGATTCACGAGAACGTCCGCGGCGAGGACGTCTTCGTTATCCAGAGCACGTCGTTTCCTGCCAACGACAACCTCATGGAATTGCTCATCACTCTCGACGCTTTGCGTCGCGCCTCGGCCCGGCGCATCACCGCCGTGATCCCCTATTTCGGCTATGCCAGGCAGGACCGTAAGGTCGGCCCGCGCACCCCGATCAGCGCCAAGCTGGTGGCCAACCTCATCACCGAAGCTGGCGCAAACCGCGTGCTGACGATGGACCTGCACTCCGGGCAGATCCAGGGCTTCTTCGATATCCCGGTGGACAACCTCTACGCCGAACCGTTGTTCAGCCGCGACATCCACGACCGCTTGGGCGACAGCGACCTGATGATCGTCTCGCCCGACGTCGGCGGCGTGGCTCGCGCGCGCACCATCGCGTCCCGCCTGAACGTCGACCTCGCGATCATCGACAAGCGGCGCGAGCGGGCCGGCGTTTCCGAAGTGATGAACGTCATTGGAGACGTCCACGGCAAGGCGTGCGTCCTGATCGACGACATCGTCGATAGCGGCGGCACCCTCGTCAACGCCGCCAACGCGCTGAAAGCGCATGGTGCATCGTCCGTCGACATCTATGTCACCCACGGCGTGCTCTCGGGCCAGGCAGTGCCGAAGATCGAGGCGTCGTCGATCAGAAGCTTGACGATGACCGACAGCATCATGCCGACGGACAGCGCGCGCGCCGCGTCGACGATCCGCGTGTTGACCATCGCACCGATCCTGGCCGAGGCGATGCAACGCATCTCCGACGAGACCTCGGTCAGCTCACTCTTCGATTGATCGGAGCACCACCATGAAGCTGACGCGGCAAGCATTCTGGTACTTGCGTCACGGCCAGACCGACTGGAACGCGCAGAACCTGGCGCAGGGACGGACCGACATCCCGCTCAATGCGATCGGGCTGGCGCAGGCGGATGCGGCGGCCAAGCTGCTGAACCATCGCGGCATCCGCACCATCGTCGCGTCACCACTGGTCCGCGCCAAGGCAACGGCCGAGGCGGCCGCGGCGGTGATCGGTCGGCCGGTCCAGTTCGACCCGGAATTGCAGGAAGTCTCGTTCGGTGATCACGAAGCCAAGCCGATGCTGGCGGAGTGGTTCGACGATTGGGTGGCAGAAAAATACACTCCAGCCGGAGGCGAGTCGTTCGCCGACTTGCGGAACCGGACGGTGGAGGCGATCAATCGCGCACTGACGCTTGAGGCGCCGGTGTTGATCGTCGCGCATGGCGCGATCTTCCGGGCGTTGCGGTCCGCCATGGGGCTCGAGCCGGGAGTTCGGCTGGCAAACGGCACGCCGTACTTCTGCGAACCGCATACGCATGACGAGTCGTGGTCGCTCATTCCCGTGACCGACGTAACGCCTTAACCATAAGTTTCCGTTTGTATGGCACAAACGGCTGAGCCTGGTTGAAACGCTCGGGATAGGTTTGGCACGCGCCCATGAGAATATCCGTTTTTGGTATCGGTTATGTTGGCGCGGTGTCGTGCGGCTGCCTTGCGTCGGCGGGGCATGACGTCGTCGGCGTCGACGTATCGGCCGACAAGGTGGACATGTTGGCCCGGGGCCAGTCGCCGATCGTCGAGGATGAGATCGATACCCTGATCGCCGATGCGGTCGCCCGCGGCACGCTGCGCGCCACGATGGATGTCGTCGGCGCCGTGCGGGATACCGAGGTGTCGTTCATCTCGGTGGGCACGCCGAGCGGGCCGGATGGCAGCGTCAGCCTGCGGGCCGTCGACGAGGTGATCGCCACCATCGGGACCGCGCTGCGGGACAAGCCGGGCACGCATGTCGTAGTCATGCGCTCCACCGTGCCGCCCGGCACTGCCGAGGACCGGGTGATCCCCGCGCTCGAGCATCATTCGGGCAAGCGGCACGGTGAGGGGTTCCGCTACTACTCCAATCCGGAGTTCCTGCGCGAAGGCAGTTCGGTCAAGGACTTCCGGGCGCCGCCCTACACGTTGATCGGCGCTGCGCCGGGGGATGATGGCGAGGCTGTGCGCGAGATCTACCGGAGCGTCAGCGGGGACGTTCATGTCGCACCGTTCAAGGTGGCCGAATCGGTCAAGATGCTGGCCAACGCCTATCATGCGGTGAAGCTCGCCTTCGCCAACGAGGGCGGCGCCATCCTCGCCGCGCTCGGCGTCGATGCGCGGGCGGCCTACAAGCTGTTCTGCGAAGACCGGGTGCTGAACATCTCGTCGGCCTACCTGACGCCGGGCTTCGCGTTCGGTGGGTCGTGCCTGCCGAAGGACATGCGGAGCCTGTTGGCGCTTGCCGACCATGCACACGTGCCGGCACCGTTCCTCAAGAGCGTGATGCCGAGCAACCAGGCGTTAATCGAGGGGACGTTCGAGGCCATTGCCAAGCATGGTCGCCAACGCGTGGCTTTGTTCGGCCTGGCGTTCAAGCAGGGCACCGACGACCTGCGCGAGAGCCCGTTCGTGGTGCTGGCCGAGAAGCTGATCGGCAAAGGCTACGACGTCAGCATCTTCGACCGCTCGGTGCAGATCGCCCGGCTGACCGGGAGCAACCGGGCCTACATCGAACGCGAGATCCCGCATCTCGAGCGCCTGCTGGCCGCCGAACCCGCCGATGCGCTCGCTGGGGCCAAGCTCGTCGTGGTCGGCCACGTCGCCAAGCCGGATCGGCCGGCCCTGCTCGCCGCGCTCGACGGGCAGCATGTGCTCGACCTCGGCGGCATCCCCGAGCTACGCGACCACAAGGGGATCACGTATCAGGGCCTTTGCTGGTGATGCCTAAACGGCTGCTGGTTCTCTCACCTCGTTTTCTCTTTCCGCTCGATCAGGGTGGCCGCATCCGCACCGCCAACACGCTACGTCACATGA
>JBPBQE010000408.1:0-10027 GCA_050954595.1 Janthinobacterium lividum
GTGCAGGACCGGTCCGAGACCGCCATGCGCGCCGCCATCGCCGCCCTGCCGGACGGCACCTACACCAGCAGCGTCGAGTTCAGCCCGGTGGACGACACGCTCACCTTGCCGCTGACGCTGACCGTGTCGGGCGACACGATCGCCCTGGATTTCGCCGGCGCTCCGAAGCAGCTGTCCCGCGGCGGCGTGAACTCCACCATGAACTACACCGCGGCCCACGCCACCTACCCGTTGAAATGCATGCTGACGCCGGGCGTGCGCGGCAATGCCGGGTGCTACCGACCGTTCACCGTGACGGCGCCGGAAGGCTCCATCGTCAACTGCACCCGTCCCGCTGCGGTCGCGTCGCGCACCCGCACCGGCTGGTATCTGGCGCCGGCCGTATTCCGGGCGCTGGCGGAAGCCGCGCCGGACAAGGTGCAGTCGCCCACCGGCCTGCCCGTGGCGGTCAACGTGTCCGGCCACGACGCCGCCGGCGCCCTGTATGCGGATCACCTGTTCATGGGCGGTGGCCAGGGCGGCAGCGCACAGGGAGACGGCAAGTCGGGCCTGCTCTACCCGACCTCTGCCGCCAACACCGCGATCGAGGTGTTCGAGGCTCGAGTGCCGGTGCTGGTGCTGGAAAAGACCTTCCTGGCAGATAGTGGCGGCGCGGGGGAGGCGCGTGGCGGGCTGGGGCAGCGGGTGCGCTTCCGCAAGCTCCACGATGACGGCTTGCCCACCCTGGCGGCGTTGTTCCCGGAAGGGGCCAAGGCGGTGCTGCCTGGCCTGGCGGGTGGGCAGGCCGGCGCGCGTGCCTTTGCCGGGGTGCGCGCCCCGGACGGCACGCTGTTGCACGATTGCGGCCCGGGCGAGCTGGTCACGCTGACCTCGCCGGACGAGATTGCGGAAATCGTCTTCGCAGGCGGTGCCGGCTACGGCGACCCGGCGCGGCGCCCGAGTGCCCGCGTGGCAGAGGATTTGCTTGATGGCAGGGTGACGGCCCCCCTTTCCCGTGCTGCGGAGTAGATCATGGACAATGTCGCCAAGGACCGGGTCGCCAAGGACCTGGTCGCCCCAGCCCGTCACCCGAGCATCTTCGAACCCGCCACCCTGATCCTGTTGACCGTGCTCTGTGTCGTCGGCGCGATCATCGGCATGCAGATGCTCGTGACCCTCGGCGTCACGGCTAACACCTCCATCGTCGGCGCGCTGGTTGCCATGGCGCTGGCACGCATTCCGATGGAGCTGTTCAGCCGGTTCCGGTCGATCCATGTGCAGAACCTGGCCCAGAGCGCCATTTCGGCCGCCACGTTCGGGGCCGGCAACTCCCTGCTGCTGCCGATCGGTATCCCGTTTCTGCTCGGCCGCGGGGATTTGGTGCTGCCGCTGCTCGGCGGCGTCGCGCTGGCCATGCTGGTGGACGCCACCATGCTGTTTCGCATGTTCGGCTCCCGCGCGTTCCCGGCCGAGGGGGCCTGGCCGCCGGGCGTGGCGGCCGCCGAGGCGATCCGTGCCGGTGACGAGGGGGGCCGCCGCATCGGCATTCTCGGGTTCGGCGTGGTGGCGGGCGTGGTCGGCACCGGGTTCCTCGGCATCCCCATGTCGGCCTTCGGCGTGGCCTTCATCGGTAACGTCTGGGCGCTATCCATGTTCGGCATCGGCTTGCTGGTGCGGGGCTACTCGCCGCAGCTGTTCTCCGGCTGGTTGCCGCGTGGCGACATCGGCGCGGCGTTCATCCCGCATGGCATCATGATTGGCGCCGGGCTGGTGGCGCTGGTTCAGGTCGCGACTGTGCTCCTGGCGCGGCGAACCGCGGACGGGCCGGTGCAGGCCGGGCCGGGCCGGGCGCTCGGGGTGGGATCGCTCGCCTACATGGCCATCGCCGTGTTGATCGCGCTGGGTGGCGGATTGTCGAGCGAGCTGTCGACGGGGATGCTGGTGCTGTTCATCGTCTATGCCGCCTTCGCCGCCCTGGTGCATGAGCTGATCGTCGGGCTGGCGGCCATGCATTCCGGTTGGTTCCCCGCCTTTGCGGTGACGCTGATCACCTTGATCGGCGGCATGCTGATTGGCTTCCCGCCCGTGTCGCTCGCGTTGCTGGTCGGCTTCTCCGCCGCCACCGGCCCGGCCTTTGCCGACATGGGCTACGACCTCAAGGCCGGCTTCATGCTGCGCGGCCATGGCGCCGACCCGGCATTCGAGAGGGACGGGCGCTTTCAACAATACCTGGCTGCCATGTTCGCCTTCGTGGTCGCCGGGCTCGTCGTATTGGTGTCCTACCAGGGCTACTTCGCGTCGAATTTGGTGGCCCCGGTGGCCAAGGTCTATGTCGCCACCATCAAGGCGGGTGCGGCACCGGGCGTGGCCTGGCAATTGCTGCTCTGGGCGATTCCGGGCGCGTTGCTGCAACTGGCCGGCGGCCCGACGCGACAGATGGGCGTGTTGTTCGCCACCGGCATGCTGATCGTCTTTCCCGCCGCGGGATGGGCCGTGCTGGCGGGCGTGGTCCTGCGCCTGGTCTACGGGCGGCTACGCGGGCCGGAGGCGCAGGGCGAGATGGAAGTGTTCGCCGGCGGTGCAATCGCCGGCGATGCGCTGACCGGCTTCTACAACGGCGTCGCGGCGAACCTGAAGCGTTGATGTCCCATCAAGAAGGAGGCGCAGCATGCGCATCGTGAAAGCTCAACCACTGACGACCGAAGCATTCGCGCCGTATGGCGACGTGTTGGTGATCCCGACCGTCAACGGCCGGTGTGACGCGGACGCGGCGCTGGCGTCGACGCGCCCGTTGGCCCGACCCAGCCTTGGCCTCAGCCAACGGGACCCGGTCAGCCCGCCGCTGCGCGTGACCCAGATGGAGCGGCACCGGTTTTCGTCGCAGACCTTTCTGCCGCTGGCGCCCGTCCGTTTCCTGGTTCTGGTGGCGCCACACGGTGCCGATGGCCCGGATATGGAGCAGGCCCAAGCATTCCTGGCCAGTCCCGGCCAGGGCATCACCTACGGGGCCGATGTCTGGCACCATCCCATGGCTGTGCTCGATACCCCGGCCCGCTTCGCCACGCTGATCTGGCGTGACGGCAGCGCCGATGACGAGCAGTTCGTCGATGTGCAGCCGTTCACACTCGAGCTCGGCTGAGGCGCTCGGCATGGTCTACCAGGTGCAACGCGATTTCCGCGGCTACGGCGCGCAGCCGCCCGATCCCCAATGGCCCGGCGGCGCGCGGATCGCCGTCAATTTCGTCCTGAATTACGAGGAAGGGTCGGAGCTGTCGCATCCCGATGGCGACGGTGCCTCCGAGTGGGGCGTATCGGATTCCAATGGCCAGGCCGCTGCCTTTGGGCGCGATCTGTGCGCCGAAAGCATGTTCGAATACGGTTCGCGGGTCGGCTTCTGGCGGCTGCAGCGTTTGTTCCAGGAGCGAGGCCTGCCGCTCACGGTGTTCGGCTGCGCCCTTGCGCTGGAGCGCAATCCGGAGGCTGCGGCGGTGATCCGGGAGGCCGGATACGACGTCTGCTGCCACGGGTGGCGCTGGGTTAAGCACTTCCAGCTCTCGGAGGCCGAGGAGCGCGACCACATCCGCCGCGCGATCACCTCGCTGGAAAAGACGGTCGGGCATCGGCCCGATGGCTGGTATTGCCGCTACGGGCCCAGCGTGAACACGCGTCGTCTGCTCGTCGAAGCAGGCGGCTTCCTCTACGACAGCGACAGCTATGCGGACGAACTGCCCTGGTGGGTGACGGTGGACGGCAAAGGCCACCTCGTGGTGCCGTACTCGCTGACCCATAACGACGGCAAGTTCCTGGGCAATGTCGGCACCGCCGACGACTGGTTTGCCTTCATCCGCGACGGCTTCGACACGCTCTACGCCGAAGGCGACGACGCGCCCAAGATGATGTCCGTTGGCCTGCACATGCGCCTGATCGGGCACCCATCCCGGGCCGCGGGACTGGCCCGGCTGCTGGACCACATCCTCAAGCATGACCGCGTTTGGGTGACCCGGCGCATCGACATCGCCCGGCATTGGACGGCGACGCACCCGTATCCAGGCCGTGGTCTGAACGAGTGATGACACGACCCTCTCGCAACAGCCCCGAATCGGAGTTCCCGTCTTGAACCGTGCACTATCTTTCCGGCTTCTGCTGACGGCATCCCTGCTGGCTATCGGCATTCAATCGGCCGCGCTGGCCCAGGAGGCCGACCACCCGTCCAACGCACCGCTGGTGGTCGGCTCCGACTTCGGCGTGGCGCCCTGGATGGTGCGGGGCACCGGCGGTGCCGAAGGGTTCGGTGCCGACCTGATCCGCGAAGTCGGCAAGCGGCTCGGTCGTCCGTCGGTCGAGATCGTGGACGTCAACTTCTCCGGCCTGTTCCCGGCGCTGTTCTCCAAGCGCATCGAGTTCACCGTCAATCCGCTGAACATCACCGCCGAGCGCGCCGCCCGCATGCTGTTCACCGAGCCGTTCTTCGCCACCGGCAACGGCTTCATCGTGCGTCAGGCGGACAGCATGACCGGGTTCGAGGATCTGAAGGGCAAGGTGGTCGCCGTGAACCGCGGCACCATCTCCGACATCTGGGCGACAGAGAATGCCGAGCGCTACGGCTTCCAGGTCGAACGCTACGACACCTTCCCCGACACCGTGCAGGCCGTGCTGACCCGGCGCGCGTTCACCGCGCTGAACGAAATCCCGACCACCGTTTATGCGGCGTCGCGCAACCGCACGATCAAGGTCGGCTTCAAGGATTTCAACGGCCGCAACTTCGGCTACGCCTTTCGGCTGGAGGACGCTGCCTACCGCAACAAGGTCGAAGGCGTTCTGGAGTGCATGAAGCGCGATGGCAGCCTCAAGGCGCTCTACGAAAAGTATTACGGCGAGGCGCCTGCAGAAGGGTCATCGGTCGTGACGGTTTATGAGGGTTGGGGTGCGCCGGGCTTCGCCAATTACGACCCGACGCCGCATCCCGCCTCGTGCAGCTGATGCCAAGAGCGCTCATCGGCGGCTGATTTCACGTGAACAGCCTGGGCGAATACTACTTCAACGGCGGGATCATGGCTGCGGCTCTGCCGGCGGTGCTGCGCGGCTTCGGCATCACGGTTGCCGCGTCGCTCTGCCTGATCGTTCTGGGGCTCCTGCTCGGCTTGGTGCTGGCCCTGCTGCGGTGCTCGCCGGTTCGGCCGCTTCGGTGGCTCGTCGCCATCTGGGTGGATGTGTTCCGGACCTTGCCGCAGCTGGTCGTGCTGATCGTGCTTTACTTCGCGCTGCCCTATCTCGGGATCGCGCTGTCGCCCTTCGCGGCGACGGTGCTGGCGCTGGGTGCGGTGCTGTCGGCGTTCGCTGCGGACATCTTCTATGCCGCCATCATGGCCGTTCCCGCTGGCCAGTGGGATGCCGCGCGGGCATTGGGCCTTCGCCCCGCCCAGGTCTACGGCCTGGTGGTGCTTCGCCAGGCCGTCGTGCTGGCCGTGCCGCTGCTGACCAACCGGGCCGTCGCGATCGCCAAAGGCACGGCGCTGGGCTCGGCCATCGCACTGCCCGAGGCGCTCAGCAGTGCGCAGAGCGTCACGGCGGTGCTGGCCAACCCCTCGCCACTGACGCTGGCGGCGGCCTTCTACCTGTCGTTCTTCATTCCCCTCGTGGTGCTCAGCCGTTTTCTCGAGCGGCGCGTGGGCGGGCTTAGGTAGCGCCGTGCAGGACCTGATCGACAACTTCGCCAACCTCGACAGCCTTGCCGAGATTTATCCGCTCTTGCTGCAGGGCTTGCGGCTGACCGCCTTGTTGGCCGCCGTCGCCTTGCCGGTGTCGATCGCCGGCGGGCTGCTGGTCGCCATGCTGTACAGCTTCTCCGGCCCGGTCGGGCGGCGTGTGCTGCTCGTCCTGGTCGACCTGCTGCGCGCGTTTCCAGTGTTGGTGTTGCTGGTGCTGGTCTTCTACGGCCTGCCTTTCTTGGGCATTCGCCTCGGCGGCTTCGCGGCGGTGGTGGTGGCTCTGGCGCTGAACAACACGGGCTATTTCGGGGAGATCTTCCGCGCCGGGTTGGCGTCGATCCCCGCCGGGCAGGCCGAGGCCGCCGCGGCGCTGGGTCTCAGCCGCTTTCGCATCCTCCTTCTCGTGCTACTGCCGCAGGCCGTGCGCAAGGTGGTCGCGCCGTTGGCGGGCAATGCGCTGGAACTGGTGAAGACCACCTCCATCGGTGCCCTGGTGGCGATGCCGGAGCTGTTGCGGTCCGCACGCGTGGCCCAAGAACAGACCTATAATCCCACGCCGCTGATGGCAGCGGCCTTGATCTACTTCGCCTTGCTCTGGCCGTTCACCCGTTGGGTGGCGGCGGCCGAGCGACGCGCCATTGCCAGGAGCTGACGACGATGGCTGTTCTACTCACCGGGGCCAGCGGCTTCGTTGGCCGCAATCTGGCCCATACCTTGCTGAGCCGGGGCGAGCAGGTCGTCGTGTTCGCGTCCTCGCTGCCGGGATGGCGGGACGGTGCTGCCGCCGGGTTACGCTGCGTCGTGGGCGACGTCCGGTCGGGCGACGATCTTCGGCTGGCCTTCGAGGCGGCACCGATCGATCGGGTCATTCATGCGGCCGCCGTGACTCCGGATGCTCAAGCCGAAGCGGAGCGGCCGGAGACGGTGATCGAGGTCAACCTCGGCGGCACGACGCAGTTGATGCAAGCCGCTCACCGGGCGGGCGTGTCGCGCATCGTGGCGCTCAGCTCCGTCGCCGCCTACGGTGCGGCCGTGGCCGAGGCGGATGGCAGCCTCGACGAGGAGGCGACGCTGCCCAGGCCGGTCTCGCTCTACGGGGTGACCAAACTGGCGACCGAAGGCGTGGTGCGCCGTCTCGGCGAGTTGCACGGCATTGCTACCACCACCGTGCGTCTCGGCCCTTGCTTCGGCATCGGCGAGCACCCGACCGGCTTGCGCCCACTGATGTCGCCGCACTGGCAATGTGCCGAAGCGGCACTGACCGGTCGGGACTGCGTGCTGCCGCGCGCCATGGCAGGCGACTGGATCGATGCCGAGGATGCAGCGAGAGCCATCGCCGACCTGCTTGCCTCGCCAGCCCCGCTTCCAGGCCCGTTCAACCTGGGCGGCGGCACGATGACCACGGTGGCGGCCTGGTGCGAGGCACTCGCCGGTCTCCGGCCCGGCTTCCGGTGGCGTATCGATGCCGGCGCAGCCACCGTCCGCCATGGATTGGCGCATGACCGCTCGGCCATGAACAATCGCCGCCTTCGCGATGCCATCGGTTGGGCGCCCCGAACCGACGACCTCCCTGGCCGCGCGGAGCGTTATCTGGCCTGGCGCGGCAGCCTCGAAGGTCGGGAACTCTGCGGGAGCAACGGAGCATGACGATGGCTGGAAGGTTGGACGGCAAGGTCGCGATCGTGACGGGCGGGTCGTCCGGCATCGGCCGCGCGATCGCGCTGCTATTCGCCACCGAGGGGGCGCACGTGGTCGTCGCCGATGTGACCGAGCAGGTGGTGGAGGGAGGCCCGCCCGTGCTGGAAGCGATCAGTGCCGCGGGCCGGAAAGCAGATTTCGTGACCTGCGACGTCTCTCAGGCCGGCGACGTCGACGCATTGTTCGCCGACACGGTTGCCCGCCATGGTGGGGTGGACATCCTGGTCAACAACGCCGCCATCCGCGCCGGAGTGCCGCTTGCGCAAACGGAGGAGGCGCTTTGGGACCGGGTCATGGCGGTCAACCTGAAGGGGGCATTCCTGTGCGCACGGGCTGCCGTCAGGCAGATGCTCGACCAACCGGTGGTCGGCGACGCGCGGGGGCGGATCGTCAACATATCCTCTCAGCACGGCATGATCGCGGCACCGGAGGATTTCGCCTACGGGGTCAGCAAATCGGGCCTGGTCTACATGACCCGGCAGATCGCTGCGGATTACGGACGGCAGCACATCGTCTGCAACGCCGTCGCACCCGGCAAGATACTCACCGGCAAGACGGGCCGGGCCGTGGAGCCTCGCTGGATCGATTATTCGCAGGCGCGCACGCCATCGCCGCGTCTCGGTACGCCGCTCGACGTCGCCCGGGCGACGCTGTTTTTGGCCAGCGGCGAGGCCAGTTTCGTCAACGGCCACAACCTGTTGGTGGATGGCGGCTGGATGGCGGCCTGAACGCAGGCCTGAACGCCCCAGAGCACTTTCCGAGCCAATCGGCTCGGAAAGCCGTGCTCTAGAATGCGGCGATGAGCGCCACGCCGGCGATCATGAGCAGACCGCCCGCGATGCGGCCGATGCCGGCGTGATGCACGTCGAAGCTCATCAAGCCGTAGTTGTCGAGGATGAGCGAAGTGACGGCCGAGAACGTCACGATCAGCGCGACGAACAGGCCGGCCCCCAGCTTGGGCGAGGCAAAAACGGTCGCCAGCACGAAGCACAGGCCGAACAAGCCGCCCAACCACGCCCACCATGGCGCCGCCCCGAACTGCACCCGCGTGGGAAGCGGTGCGCCCGAGACGCAGGCCACAATGAGCGCCGCTGTTGTCGTGGTCAGGCACACGAACACCACGGTCCATAACGGTGTGGTGAGCGATTTCTGCAGGCTGGCATTGCTGCCCGATTGCAGCGCGCTGCCGATGCCGGCCGCCGCCGCGATGAGGAGAAAGATCGCCTTCATTGTGCGGCTCCCTCCGATGGCAGCGGCGGTCCGCGGAACTGGTCGAGGCTGGTGCCGCTCGCGAGCTTCACAGGCTGGCCGGAGCGGGCACTCTGATAGATCGCCTCCATCAACTTATGGTCCTGCACGCCTTCCTCGCCCGGCGTATAGGGCCGGCGACCCGTCAGCACGCAATCGGCCATGTGGTCGAGTTCGAGCGCGAACTGATCCTTGTGCGGCAGGACGAGGCTGTTCTCGCTCGTCATGTCTTGCTGACGCGAGGTCACGGTCATCCGTTGGCCGACGTATTGATAGGCGTTTGGCATGTCGATCACGGCTGCCTCGAGATTGAGCCGCTGGTGTTTGTCGTCCCGTCCACCATAGCTGGTGAAGCAATTGGCGATGGTGCCCGACGGGAAACGCAGCATGAACGACACGGTCTCCTCCACCTCGGCGAAGCGTGGGTCGTCGGGGCGCGAGTAGGTGGTGGCAAAGATCTCGTTGGGCTCCTCGCCGGTCATGAAACGAGCGGTGTTGAGGCAGTAAAGCCCGATGTCGAACAAGGAACCACCGCCCGCCATCGCCTTCTTGTGCCGCCATTGCAGCGCGCCATCGCTGGCGACGGTCTGCGTGTTGATGCCGTGATAGGCCAACGTGCCACCAAAGGTCTGGCCCCGGACCAAGCTCATGACCCGGCGATTGTACGGCTCATACTGGATCCGATACGCCACCATCAGCTTGACGCCCGCCGCCGCGCAGGCATCGACCATCGCCTGTCCGTCGGCGGAACCGATCGACATCGGCTTCTCGGTCAGGACATGCTTGCCCGCCTTGGCTGCGCGCTCGCAGAACTCGCGATGCATCGAGTTTGGTAGGACGAGATAGACGGCCTTGATGGCCGGGTTATCGCGGATACGGTCGAAATCCTCGTAGCTGTAGCAGGAGGCCGGCGCGATGCCGTATTGCTGCGCCACCGTGCGCATCTTGTCCGGCGATCCCGAAACGAGTGCCACGGGCCGGGCTTTGAGCGACGATGCGAACGCAGGCAAGATCTGCTCGAGCGAGAGACGGCCCAGCCCGACGATGGCAAATCCAACTCTCTGATCCGGCGGCATGGGGGCCGGCGGGGGAGCGGTGGGCGTATCGGCAGCGTCACGCCACGCGGGAAAGCGCACCTTGCCGTCGCTGACGCTGCCCGTATCGACCGGACTTGGCGGCACGGCCGCCGCGTCGGCGCTCACGAGAACGCCTGCAACTCCGGTCCCGACGACCCCGAACAACGTTCGCCGATCCAAACCGGCGGGTCCCCCGGTCATCGGAAGTCACCAAAGGCGCAACGGCTCTGGAAATTATGTGACATCGGGCCGTCTCTCCGCATTGAACCCTGGTCGGCGATCACTGGGCCGGAGTGCAACCGGAGGGTGCACGATCCA
>JBPBQE010000538.1:0-10017 GCA_050954595.1 Janthinobacterium lividum
TACACGAAATGGTAGCGCCGACGGAACAAGGCCTGCGGGACGCCCTGCGGGCCATCCGCGATCCGAAATCGGGCCGGGACATCGTCACCGCGGGCTTGGTCGATAGCCTGATAACCCGCGACGGACTAGTTCAGCTCACGCTGATCGGCGAGCGCGGCCAGGCCCAGCTGATGGAGACACTGCGGCGGGAATCCGAGAAGCTGCTCGCCCGGCAACCCGGCGTGACCAACGCCACCGTCATCCTGACCGCGCATCGCGCTCCGACCCCCGAAGCCGCGCCCAAGGCGGCCCCGGCGCCGCGGCCATCGTTGCTGACGGACGTGAAGCATGTCGTGGCAGTCGCATCGGGCAAAGGCGGCGTCGGCAAGTCGACGACGGCGGTCAACCTGGCGGTCGCCTTCGCGCAAGCGGGGCACCGGGTCGGGTTGCTCGATGCCGACGTCTATGGCCCGAGCCTGCCGCGGATGCTCGGCGTGTCCGGCAAGCCGCCGATCGTCGATGGCAAGATGCAGCCGATCGAGGTGTGGGGCCTGAAAGCGATGTCGATCGGCCTGCTGGTCGATCCGGACGGGGCGATGATCTGGCGCGGCCCGATGGTGATCAGCGCGCTCGAGCAGATGATGTCGCAGGTCAATTGGGGCCCGCTCGACATCATGGTGGTCGACATGCCGCCCGGCACCGGTGACGCGCAGCTCACCATGGCGCAGCGGGTCAGCCTCTCGGGCGCCGTGATCGTCTCAACGCCGCAGGACATCGCGTTGATCGACGCAAGACGGGGCGTGCGGATGTTCGAGAAGGTAATGGTCCCCGTGCTCGGCGTGGTCGAGAACATGAGCAGCTTCGCCTGCCCGCATTGCGGCGAGACGACGCATCTGTTCGGCCACGGCGGCGCTCGGCGCGAGGCCGACACGCTCGGGGTTCCGTTCCTGGGCGAGGTGCCGCTGCTGCTCGACATTCGCGAGACCGGCGATGCCGGCACCCCGATCGTCGCCGCCGTGCCGGACAGCGCGGCGGCCGAGGCCTATGCGGCGATCGCCGAGCGGGTGCTGGCCGGGCTCGACGGTGCCAAGCAGACCGGGCCGAAGATCGTCATGGACTAGCCCGGCAGGGACTGGGCCTTGCCGATGACGTCCATCAGTTCGGCCCATTCGCGCTTGGACAGTTTGCTGGCGGTCTGCTCGACCGCTTCGCCCGCCAGCATGCGCCGCACCACGTCGAGCATGCCGGCGGAGAACGTCACGGCGCCGACGCGGTATTCCTGGAACGCTTCGTGGGCAGCCGGCACCCAGGCCGCCACCGTGGTCAGCATCGCCGCCGCGTAGGCGCGGATCTCGTACTGCGCATGGGGATCGGCGCGCAGCGACAGGAAGCTGAGCAGATTGTGGAGGTCGGCCTTCCAATACCACTGGGTATAGGTGTTCAGCGTGAGGTTCATGCGGGCGAGCTCCCGTGCCAAGCCCTGCCGGTTCGGGTCGGCGTCGCCCTCATTCAGCATCCAGGCGTAGTTGTCGTACGTCCGCATCGCGTCGTCGCGCAGCATGTCCATCACCTGCGTCGCTTCGTCGCCCTGGAGCACGTCGCCGCGACCTTGCCGGTTGATCGAGCTTTGCGCGGCGAGGTGCTCGGGCGACGGCAGGTAAAATTCGCGGTCCAGGATCGAGTAGCGGGCGGAAATCTCGTTCACGTTCGCCGTGCGGTGGCGGATCCATTGCCGGGCCACGAAGATCGGCAGCTTCACGTGGTACTTGATCTCGCACATCTCGAACGGCGTGCTGTGCCGGTGCCGCATGAGGTAGCGGATCAGCCCGGCATCCTCGCTGACCTTGCGGGTGCCGCGGCCATAGCTGACGCGGGCAGCTTGGACGATGGCGGCGTCATCGCCCATGTAGTCGATGACGCGGACGAAGCCGTGATCGAGGACGGGGATGGCCTCGAAGAGCATGGCTTCCAGGGCGGGAACAGTGGGGCGCCGGGTCGCGGCGGTGTCGGCGCGGTGAGACTCGATCTCGGCGCGCTGAAGTTCGGTCAAAGGCATGCCGCCCCCTAGCATCCGGAGGCGACTTCGACTATATCGAGGTTGCTGGTCGCAAGACCATCTATGGTGATAAACGGACGTTGGAATAAGCGTTGTGGACCCGGGGGCAGTGCCCGGCGCCTCCACCAAAACCCTCGATTGTCAGGGCTATGGGGGCGACACAGGTTCGACACGCGTGGTAAAGAGCTTCCTTTTGCTCGGCATGATACCGCCGTTATCGGGTCATATCACAAGTGCCAATGACAATCATCAGGCGCTCGCGATCGCTGCGTAAGCAGTGACACGCGCGGTTCGGGGGGTACCGGGCAACAGAAACCCCCCACTTCCTCCTTTGACACAACCTGGGCGTTTCCATTTGGAGGCGTTGCAGCTAAAGGGGCGCCGATGGAAGACGATACGACCGACGCCCCGCCGCAAACCCCCGACAGCCTGCTGCCCTACGATCTCTGGACGGAGGAGGCGCTACGCCAGGTCGTGATCATGGCGCTGGCCTATGCCGCCGAACACGGTCTGCCGGGCGAGCACCATTTCTATGTGTCGTTCCGGACCGACGCCCGCGGCGTCTCGATCCCGCCACGGCTGCTCGCTCAATATCCGAACGAGATGACGATCGTGCTGCAACATCAGTTCTGGGACCTCAAGCTCGACGAGGCCGGTCAGCGGTTCTCGGTCGGGCTGTCGTTCGGCGGCGTGCCGTCGATCCTGTCGGTGCCGCTCAACGCCGTCACCGGGTTCGCCGATCCGCATGTCCAGTTCGGCCTGCGGTTCCGCCCGCCGGAAGAGCACCCGGCCAATGATGCCGATGAACCCGTCACCACCGTCCTGGATCCTGCCCCCCAAGCGCTACAGGAACCCAAGGCTGACGAGACCGAAGCGCCCGACAGCAGCAACCAGGTCGTGAGCCTCGACGCATTCCGTAAGCGCCCGCCCAGCAAGGACTGAGGAGACCCGCCATGAACGTCCCCGTCGCTCCCGCGAAAGCACGCCCGGCCAACTTCCTTTACGCGCCGATGTTCCCGTTGGGACCGCGCGACGTGGAATGGCGCAAGCTGGACATCGCTGGCGTGTCGACCTTGACTTGTGACGGGCAGACCGTGCTGCGGATCAAGTCGGACACCCTCAGCGAGTTAGCCTTCCAGGCTTATCACGACGTCTCGCACCTGTTGCGCCCCTACCATCTGCGGCAGCTCCGCTCCATCCTCGACGACCCGGAGGCCAGCGCCAACGACCGCTTTGTCGCCCTGGACCTGCTCAAGAACGCCAACATCGCGGCCGGCGGTGTGTTGCCGATGTGCCAGGACACCGGCACGGCGCTGGTGTTCGGCAAAAAGGGCCAGCGCGTCTGGGTCGAAGGTAACGAAGAGGAGGCGATCTCCTGGGGCGTGCATCGCACCTACACCGAGACCAACCTGCGCTACTCGCAAATGGCGCCGCTGACGATGTTCGACGAGGTCAACACCGGCAATAACCTGCCGGTCCAGTTCGACATCAACGCCGCGCCCGGTGACGACCACGCCGACGAGATGAACCTGATGTTCATCGCCAAGGGCGGCGGCTCGGCCAACAAGTTCTTCCTGTTCCAGGAGACCCGGGCGATCCTCAACCCGGAAAAGCTGCTGGCCTATATCGAGACCCGCATCAAGACCCTCGGCACCGCTGCCTGCCCGCCCTATCACCTGTCCATCGCCATCGGCGGCACCTCGGCCGACCTCTGCCTCAAGGCCTGCAAGCTCGCCTCGACCAAGTATCTCGATCCGCTGCCCACCACCGGCAGCCCGTCCGCCCATGCGTTCCGCGACGTCGAGATGGAGCAGCAGGTTCTCGAACTGACCCGGCGCATCGGCATCGGCGCGCAATTCGGCGGTAAATATTTCTGCCACGACGTCCGCGTCATCCGCATGCCGCGGCACGGCGCCAGCCTGCCGGTCGCCATCGGCGTGTCCTGCAGCGCCGACCGCCAGATTCTGGCCAAGATCACGCCGGAAGGTGTCTTCCTCGAGCAGCTTGAGACCGATCCGTCGAAATACCTGCCCGAGATCGAGGAGGCGGCAGGCGAGTCCGTCAGCATCGACCTCAACCAGCCGATGGAGACGATCCGCCGCACGCTATCGCAATACCCGGTCAAGACCCGGGTCATGCTGAACGGCCCAATGATCGTCGCGCGCGACATCGCCCACGCCAAGTTCAAGGAACGGCTCGACCGCGGTGAAGGCGTCCCGCAATACCTCAAGGATCATCCGGTGTATTACGCCGGCCCGGCCAAAACTCCCGCCGGCATGCCGACCGGCGCCTTCGGCCCGACCACGGCCGGGCGCATGGATAGCTATGTCGCCGAGTTGCAGCGCGCCGGCGGCTCGTTCGTCATGCTCGCCAAGGGCAACCGCTCACGCGCCGTCCGCGACGCCTGCAAGGCTTATGGCGGCTTCTACCTCGGCAGCGTCGGCGGCCCGGCCGCTCGCCTGGCGCAAGACTGCATCACCAAGGTCGAGGTGCTGGAATATCCGGAACTCGGCATGGAAGCGGTCTGGCGGATCGAGGTGAAGGACTTCCCGGCCTTCATCGTCATCGACGACAAGAACAACGATTTTTACGACGGATTGACCTGAAAATGCGGTTCACAGTCGACCGGATCGACCACATCGTCATCAACTGCCAAGACGTGGAGATAACGGCGTCGTGGTTCCAGCGCGTGCTGGGCATGGAGCGGGAGGAATTCGGCGAGAGTGGCCGAACCGCGCTGAAGTTCGGGGGACAGAAGATCAATCTGCGCCCGTTCGATGCTGACGAGAGCAAGTGGGCCACCAGTGTGATCACACAGCCCGGCGCAGCCGATCTGTGCTTCGTCACCGCCGTTCGGCCGGACGACGTCGCCGATCATCTCGATAGCTGCAAGGTGACCATTGTCGCCGGGCCGATCGCCCGCGAAGGCGCCCTCGGCATGATGGAATCGGTCTATTGCCGTGACCCCGACGGCAACCTCATCGAGATCGCATCCTACCTAACGCGATCATGACCACCCGGCCGCTCGGCATCGCGGCACTTGTCGGCTTCCTGCTCTGCATCCCGTTCGCCAACTGGCTGATCGGCAACGTCGGCACGGTTTGCGTGCCGCAAGGACCGTGCCTGGTGCCGGTGTTGCCGGGCATGCTGGCGCCCTCCGGCGTGCTGGCGGCTGGCGCGGCGTTGGTCCTTCGTGATGTCGTGCAGCGCTGCCTTGGTGCCGGCTGGGGCTTCGCCGCCATCGTCGTCGGTTCCGCGCTGTCCGCCTTTCTGGCGCCGCCCGCGCTGGTTGCCGCGTCCGCGCTCGCCTTTCTGCTCAGCGAGATCGCCGACTTCGCCATCTACACGCCGTTGCAGCGCCGACGCCTCCTGTTGGCCGTTTTGCTGTCATCGGGCGTCGGCCTGGTCATCGACAGCCTCGTCTTTCTACATTTCGCGTTCGGCAGCCTCGACCATCTGACCGGCCAGATCGTCGGCAAGGCATGGGCCGTGTTGTTCAGCGTGCCGTTGATCCGCGTGCTGCGCCGGGTCGCCCCGACTCCTGCCTAAGCCCGCCGGCGTGAACCTCTCCGATTTCGACTTTCCGCTGCCGCCGGAAAGCATCGCCCACGCGCCCGCACGCCCCCGCGACTCCGCCCGCCTGCTGCACGTCGCCGACGGCCTCTCCGACCACGCCGTCTCCGACCTCCCTACCCTGCTGCAGCCCGGCGACCTCCTCGTCGCCAACGACACGCGCGTCATCCCCGCTCAATTCGAAGCCCTGCGCGGCGAAGCCCGCATCGGCCTCACCCTGGATCAACCGCAACCCGATGGCAGTTGGAGCGCGCTCGCCCGCAACGCCCGCCGCCTCAAGCCCGGCGATCGCCTCACCTTCCCGCGCGACCCTGCTCTTGAGGCCGAGATCCTGTTTCGCGACGCCGACACCGTGCGCGTCCGCTTCAACGGCCCGTTCGAGGCCGCCGGCGCCCTGGCCTTGCCGCCGTACATCGACCGTCCGACCGGCCCCACGGATGCCGACCAAGCTGACTACCAGACCGTGTTCGCCGCCGACCCCGGGGCCGTCGCCGCGCCCACTGCCGGTCTGCACTTTACTCCGTGCCTCCTCGCCGCGCTGGACGCCGCCGGCATTGGCCGCACGCTCGTCACGCTGCATGTCGGCGCCGGCACGTTCCTGCCGGTTCGCACCGACGACGTCAGCGACCACCGCATGCACGCCGAACGCGGCGAGATCACCGAGGCCGCCGCCGCCGCGATCAACGCCGCCAAGCGCGTCGTCGCCGTCGGCACCACGTCGCTACGCCTCATCGAGAGCGCGACTGGCGAGGACGGCATCGTCCGCCCGTTCCGCGGTGATACGCGGTTGTTCATCACGCCGGGTTTCCGCTTCCGCCGGGTCGGCGCGCTGATGACCAACTTCCACCTGCCGCGCTCGACGTTGTTCATGCTGGTCTGCGCCTTCGCCGGCACCGACCGCATGCGCGCCGCCTATGCCCACGCCATTGCATCAGGCTACCGTTTCTACAGCTACGGCGACTCATCGCTGCTGGAGCGCGCATGACATTCGGCTGGACAGAAGCGGCCACCGACGGCGCCGCCCGCGCCGGCACGCTCAACACGGCACACGGCCCGGTCGCCACCCCCGTCTTCATGCCCGTCGGCACCGCAGGCACGGTCAAGGCGATGACGGCCGACCAAGTCCGCACCACCGGCGCCAGCATCGTCCTAGGCAACACCTACCACCTCATGCTCCGACCCGGCGCCGACCGCGTCGAACGTTTCGGCGGCCTGCACAAATTCATGGACTGGCCCGGCCCAATCCTCACCGACAGCGGCGGCTTCCAGGTCATGTCGCTCTCCGCCCTGCGCACGTTGGACGAGGACGGCGTCACCTTCCGCTCGCATCTGGACGGCAGCGCCCACCGCCTGACGCCCGAGATCGCGACACAAATCCAGCACAAGCTCGACGCCACGATCACCATGGCGTTCGACGAATGCACCAAGTTCCCGGCCACGGCCGACGAGATGCGTTCGAGCATGGAACGCTCGATGCGCTGGGCGGCCCGCTCGCGCACCGCGTTCGTGGCCCGGCCGGGTTACGCTCAATTCGGCATCGTACAGGGCGGTGTCGACCCGGAATTGCGCGCGCGTTCGGTGGCTGCCCTACTCGACATCGGCTTCGAGGGCTACGCAGTCGGCGGTCTCGCCGTGGGTGAAGGCCAGGCCGCCATGTTTGCCACCTTGGAAGCGACAGTTCCGCACCTGCCGCCCGGCCAACCCCGCTACCTCATGGGCGTCGGCACCCCGGATGACCTCGTCGGTGCCGTGGCGCGCGGCATCGACATGTTCGACTGCGTCATGCCCACCCGCGCCGGCCGCACCGCCCGCGCCTACACGCGCCACGGCACGCTGAACCTGCGCAATGCCCGCCACCAGGAGAACCAGGGGCCGCTCGACCCGGCCTGCCGCTGCACCGCCTGCACCCGTCACAGCCGAGCCTACCTGCATCACTTGTTCCGCGCGAACGAGATGCTCGGCCCAATGCTGCTGACCCAGCACAACATCACCTACTACCAGGACCTGATGCGCGGCCTGCGGAACGCCATATGCAGCGGCACATTTGAAATTCACGCCGCCGAGACCCGCGCGTCGTGGGCCGCCGGAGATCTTGGATGAGTGACCTGACCCACCTGACCCAACTCGGTCAGCACACCACCGTCGCCGCCTCGCCGGAGAGTGCGGTGCTCGAGCGCGTCGCAAACCCGCAACCCGGCGAAAACTACCTCGTGCGCTTCACCGCCCCGGAGTTCACCTCGCTCTGCCCGCTGACGGGTCAGCCGGACTTCGCCCACATCGTGCTCGACTATGTGCCGGGCGCCTGGCTGGTGGAAAGCAAGTCGCTCAAATTCTATCTCGCCAGCTTCCGCAACCACGGCGCGTTTCACGAAGCCTGCACGATGCAAATCGCCAAGCGTCTGGTCGACCTGCTCGACCCCGTGTGGCTGCGCATCGGCGCGTATTGGTATCCCCGCGGCGGCATTCCGATCGATGTGTTCTGGCAGATGGCGGCCCCGCCGGCCGGGCTGTGGGTCCCCGACCAGGGCGTGCCGACCTACCGTGGCCGGGGTTGATCCCAAGGCGCTGATCCGCGGCCGAGCGCTGGAACTGGGCTTCCATGCCGTCGGTTTCGGCCCGGCCACGCTGGCAACCGACGCACGGGAACGATTGCTGGCATTCCTCGCCGCCGGACAGCATGGCGAGATGGCCTGGCTGGCGGAGCGTGCCGAGCAACGTGCCGCCCCGAACGCTCTCTGGCCGGAGGCTCGCAGCGTCATTGCGCTTGGCCTGTCTTACGCCCCGGAAGTCGACCCGCTCGCCACGCTCGCCCACCCCGACCGCGGCAACATCTCGGTTTATGCCCGCAACCGCGACTACCATGACGTCGTCAAAGGCATGCTCAAGCAGCTCGGCGGCTGGATCGTCGGGCAATTCGGGCCGGAAATCAAAGTGTTCGTCGATACCGCACCCGTGCTGGAGAAGCCGGTGGCGCAAGCGGCAGGACTTGGCTGGCAGGGCAAGCACACCAACCTCGTGTCCCGCAGCTTCGGCTCCTGGCTGTTCCTCGGCGAGATCATGACCACCCTGGACCTCGCGCCCGACCCGGCCGGCACCGACCATTGCGGCTCCTGCCATCGCTGCATGACCGCTTGCCCCACCGACGCCTTTCCAGCGCCCTACCGACTCGATGCGACCCGGTGCATTTCCTACCTGACGATCGAACACGCCGGCCCGATCCCGGAGGCGCTTCGCCAGGCGATGGGCAACCGCATCTATGGCTGCGACGACTGCCTCGCCGCCTGTCCCTGGAACCGCTTCGCAGTCGGCGCCCATGCCAAGCTGCGCGCCCGCGGCGAGCTGACGGCCCCTGCCCTGGCCGACCTTGCCGCCCTCGACGACGCAGGGTTCCGCGCCCTGTTCGCCGGCGGACCCATCAAGCGCATCGGCCGCAATCGGTTCGTTCGCAACGTCATGATCGCGATCGGCAACTCCGCCGACCCCGCGCTCCGGCCCGTCGCGGAACGCCTGTGCAATGATGCAGACCCGGTCGTCGCCGACGCCGCGCAGTGGGCGGTGGCCCGACTATGCGCCTGATCAAGCATAGTTTCAGCCTGGCAGGGCACCGGACGAGCGTCGCGCTGGAACCGGAGTTCTGGCAGGCCCTGACCGAAATCGCCGAGCTTCGCGGCACCATCCTGTCATCTTTGGTCGCCGATCTGGACGCCGAACGGCAACCGGACGAGCCGCTCGCATCGCGATTGAGAATTTTCGCTTTGCGTCACCGTCCTTAACCTTTTGTCAACGGTTGTCGGTTCATTCTCTCTCTGCGGCCGATAAATTCCGCAGGCAGGAGAAACTCCGATGACGCCCGATCTTTTCACGTTCGCCACTACGCCCGTCCATCTCGGCCAGGCCCCGCGCTTCAGCCCGCTCATCCTCGCAGACCGGCTTATCTCCCTCGCGCAAGAAGCTGACCGCGTCGGCCTACACGATAGTGCATCCCGTCTTCTCGGCCTGGTCTATGCGGTCCTGGATGAAGAAGCGGTCGTCGCCTGATCAGGGCGACGCGCGGACCCAGGTCTGGCTGCGCCCGATCATGCCGCCGAGGATGGACCCGCGCACGATCAGCTTGCGGCCGCCATCATCGAGTCGGAGCGAGACGCGATAATCGTCTCCGGTCTCGGGGTCGAGGATCTGACCACCGCTCCAATAGCCCGGGCCATCCGGGCGAACGCCACGAATTACGTCCAGCCCGAGAATCGGTTTGTTATGCCGATCACCGCTGCATTTGCTGCAAATCTGATTGATCGCTTTCGGGTCGAGGACTTGTTCGATCCTGCCGTAAATCGTGCCGTTGTTCTCGAACAACCGCACTGCACCCCGGACTTCACCGGTCTTGTCGTCGACGGTCCGCCACAGCCCGACAG
>JBPBQE010000179.1:0-10005 GCA_050954595.1 Janthinobacterium lividum
CCGACCAGGCTCGACCCGGCGCCGAACAGGTTGGCGGGATCGCTGCCCGAGGTGATTGTCCCAGTGGTGGTGACCGTAAACGGCGAGGCGACCGCGCCGACGCTCGTTAGCGCGAGGGCGACGAGCCCCAACGCGCAGGTTCTCTGGATCTGCCTCATGACGCTCCCTTTTGGTCGGTGCCGGTTGATGTCCGGTTCGTCAGGGAACGATCCAGCATTGCTGGATCGGGGTCAACGTCAGGCGCCGGTCGATCCGAAGCCGCCGGTCCCGCGGGTCGAAATCGCCGAGAACAAGGTCACGAGCTGCAGCGCCGGGCGGATGACGGGGACGAACATCATCTGCGCGAACCGCTCGCCGGGCTGCAGGATGATTGCCTCGCCGGCGGCGTTGCGGTTCCAGACGCTGACCATGATCGGGCCCATGTAATCGGGGTCGATCAGGCCGGCCGTATTGCCGAGCACCAAGCCTTTCCGGTGCCCGAGCCCCGAGCGCGGCAGGATCAGCGCCGCAACGCCGGGATCGTCGATGTGCACGGCGAAGCCAGCCGGCACCAGCACCGCCGGGCTACCGGGTGCTATGCGCAGCGGTGCGTCGAGACAGGCGTGAAGATCGATCGCCGCCGCATGCGCCGACTGGTAGGTCGGCAGGCCCCATTCATGCAGCCGTGGGTCGAGCACCCGTAGTTCGACGTTCATGTCAGCGCCGCCGCGATCCGCTCGGCTAACCGGGCCGCCACCGCGATCTTGCTCATCCGCGGCCAAGCCTCGGCTCCGGTTTCGCTGATCAGCTGCACCTCGTTGGCCACGCCGCCCATGATGCCGGTCGCGGGGCTGACGTCGTTGGCGACGATCCAGTCGCAGCCCTTGCGCGCCCGTTTGGCCGTCGCGTGCTCGACCACGCGCTCGGTCTCGGCGGCAAAGCCGATCACCAGTCGCGGGCGACGCGGCCCCGGCTGCGACAGCAGCGCTAGGATGTCCGCATTGGGGATCAGCGTCAGCGCCGGGCTGCCGCCGCTGCTATCCTTCTTGATCTTCTGCCCCGACGCTTCCGCCACCCGCCAATCCGCCACCGCCGCCGCACACACCGCCACGTCCGCCGGCAGCGCCGCCTCGCACGCCGCCAGCATCTCCGCCGCGGTCTCGACCCGGCGCACCGTCACACCCACCGGGTCCGGCACGCCAACGGGGCCGCTCACCAGCGTCACCCTCGCGCCCAACCGCGCCAGCGCCGCCGCGATCGCGTGGCCCTGCTGACCCGAGGAGCGATTGGCGATGTAGCGGACCGGGTCGATCGGCTCGTGCGTCGGCCCGCTGGTGACCAGCGCATGTCTGCCCGCCAGGACCCCGGCCGGCGCCAACATCGCCTCGATCGCCTGCAGGATGGCGGGGGGCTCGGACATCCGCCCTGGTCCGTACTCGTTGCAGGCCATGACGCCCTCGTCCGGCCCGATCACCGCCACGCCACGCGCCCGCAGCGTCGCCATGTTCGCCACCGTCGCCGCGTGCTGCCACATCCGCACGTTCATTGCCGGCGCCACCAGTACCGGCTTGTCGGTCGCCAGCAGCACCGTGCTCGCCAGATCGCCCGTCAGCCCGGCGGCCATCTTGGCCAGGATGTTCGCACTCGCGGGCGCGACGACGACGAGATCGGCGCTCCGGCTGAGTTGGATGTGCCCCATCTCGCTCTCGTCGGTGAGCGACCACAGCGCTGAATAGACCTTCTCTTCCGTCAGTGCCTGCAAGCTAAGCGGCGTCACGAACTGCGTGCCACCTTCGGTCAGCACCGCCGTTACCTCGTGCCCCGCCTTGCGCAGCAGCCGCACCAACTCCAGCGACTTGAAGGCCGCGATCCCGCCGCTGACGATCAGCAGGATACGCGACATTACAAGCGCCAGCCGCGATGGATCGCCGCGATGCCGCCGGTCAGGTTGCGGAAACTCACCCGCGACAGCCCGGCCTCCCGCATCATGCCGGCCAACGTCTCCTGGTCCGGGAAGGTGCGGATGCTTTCGGCCAGATAGCGGTAGCTTTCGCTATCACCCGCCACGACCTTGCCCAGCAGCGGCATCACCTGGAACGACCACGCATCATAGACGCTCTCGAGCGCCGATACCTGCACGCGCGAGAACTCCAGGCAGTGGAACTGCCCGCCCGGCCGCAGCACCCGATGCGCCTCGCGCAGCACCGCCAGCTTATCGGTGCAGTTGCGCAGCCCGAACGCCATACTCACCCGGTCGACGCTGCAATCTGGCAGCGGCAGGATTTCCGCGTCGGCGACCAGGAAATCCACGTTGCCGATGGACTTGGACCGCGCCCGGTCCTGCCCCACCGACAGCATCGCCGGATTGATGTCCGACAGAATGGCGGGGCCGCCGCCCTTGGCGAGCCAGCCGAAGCTGATGTCCCCGGTGCCGCCCGCCAGGTCCAGCAGCGTGCGGTTCGGCCGTGGGTCCAGCCCAGCGATGAAGTCGCGTTTCCAGCCGCGGTGCACGCCCAGCGACATCAAATCGTTCATCAGGTCGTAGCGGGGCGCCACGCTCTGGAACACCTCGCGCACGAGTTCTTTCTTTTCCGCCACGGGCACTTGCCGGTAGCCGAAATCCGTCTCGGGATTGCCGCTCATGGCATCGATCTATAGAGCAATCCGTCCATGCCGGAACTCCCCGAAGTAGAGACCGTGATGCGCGGGATGCAGGCCCGTCTTGACGGTCGCGTGATCGTCCGCGCCGAGGTGCGGCGACCCGACCTGCGCTGGGCCATGCCGGCGAACCTGGCCGCTCGGCTGACCGGTGCCCGCGTCGTCGGCTTTCGCCGGCGGGCCAAATACATCCTCATGCGGCTCGACAACGATGACAGCGTGCTGCTGCACCTCGGCATGTCAGGCCGCATCACCCTGCGCCCGCGGGGCAAGAACGACCCCGAACTGCACGAGCACGTGGTGCTGGAGACCGACGATGGCTGGGAGGTCGCTTTCGTCGATCCCCGCCGTTTCGGGTCGATCGACCTGGTGCGAACCAATTACGAGGACGATCATCGCCTGCTGGCCGGGCTGGGGCCGGAGCCGCTGTCGAAGTTCTTCACGCCCAAGGTGCTCGAGACGGCGCTGAGCGGCAAACGCACGCCAATCAAGGCGGCGCTGCTGGATCAGCGCCTCGTGGCCGGGCTGGGCAACATCTACGTCTGCGAGGCGCTATACCGTGCTCGCATCTCCCCCACCGCCCTGGCCGGCACGGTGCCGACCCGGCGGCTGGTGCCGGAGATCAAGGCGACGCTGAACGAAGCCATCGCAGATGGCGGGTCCACTCTGCGCGACTACGTCCAGCCCGGCGGCGAACTCGGCTATTTCCAACATGCCTGGCAGGTTTATGGCCGCGAAGGCGAACCCTGCCCCGCCTGCCCGGGTAAGCCGGAGTGCGACGGCGTCGCCCGCATGGTGCAATCCGCCCGCAGCACGTTCTACTGCCCAAAATTTCAACGAATATCCGGGTAACGCTCCGTCAAACGCTTGCGACGCCCCAGCCCCCAGCGTACGCCAACGCTGAGATAGATCCAGTTCGCCCGCCACTCGCCCCAGCGCGCGATTCGGCGGTCGCTGGTCATCACGATCCGGTTCACCAGCCGCACCCACCCGATCCTCGATAGCCGGATACAGAGATCGGCGTCCTCCATTAATACCAACGTCTCGTCACACCCGCCCACGGCCAGGAAATCTGCTCGCCGGAAGAACATGGCGTGATCGCCGAACAGCAGCCGCAAGCCACGGCAGAACATCGCCGGGCGGAACAGCAGCGGCGCATACCAGGTCTTGAGCCAGTTATGCGCCGTGGTCGCCCACCGTACCTTGTCCGGCCCGGAGATCACCGGCGTGAAACCAGCCAGCGCCACCCTCGCATCGGCGAGCGTGCGGCCGATCACCCTGACCGCATCGTCCGGCAACACCGTGTCGGCATGCAGCACGACTACCAGCGGACCGGCGGCCACTGCCACGCCGGCATTGATCTGCTGCGCCCTGCCGCGGACACTCCTCACCACGGTGAACCCGGCCTCGTGCGCCACGGCCACGGTGTCGTCGCTGCTGCCACCATCGACGAGGATGATCTCGCGCGGCGCCGGGTCGAGCAGGTCGAGATGACGGCGCAGGCGCGGCAAGGCGGCGGCTTCGTCGAGCGCGGGGATCACGATCGATACCGCCCCGCTCGACGGATCGGTCACGGCATCAGCTCCGGCCAGCGCGCCAGATCGTCCGGCGTATCGAGATCCGACAGCGTCGGCAGCCGCAGCGGCGCGTAGCCGGCGGCGCGAAGACGGCCGAGCGTGTCGGCGAATACCGTGGCCGTGCTCCAGGCGATGCCGTCGAACACGCCGGGCACGGCAGCGGGCAGGCCGAGTAGCCAGTAGCCACCATCCTCCGCTGCCCCGATCACCGCGCGTCCTGTCCCGACCGCATCGGCCGCGGCGCGCAGATGGGCCGGCATCAGGTCCGGCGCGTCCGTGCCGATGAAAATGACCGGATAGGGCGCCGCGGCGGCAAGCAGGCGCTGTCCCAAATCGCCCTCGGGCTGCTGGCGAACGCGGACGTCGCCGAGCCAATCGTGGAACGCGGCCGGGTCAGCGCCGGTGGTCCATAGCTCGAACCGCACATCCGCCGCGCGGGCCACCGCCAGCGTCCGCTCCGTCAATCTTCGGTGCAGGGCGGCGGCACCGTCGGGGCCGAGCGCCGGGATCAGCCGCGTCTTGGCCGCGCCGGGCGTGGGGTAGCGGGTAAAGATGACCAGGCGGGCCGGTTCCATGAGGGGCGCATAGCCCGGAACCGCAGCCGCGCGAAGCGGTTCAGGCGAGATGGCCAAGCTCCGCGCGCTGCTCCCCCCTGCCCTGATGTGCGCCGGAATCGTCGGCATCCTGCTGGCCGAGCGGCGCTGGCCGCTTCGCGCGCGGACCCAGTGCGAGCCCGAGCGCAGCGTCCGCAACGTCGTCCTCGGCGCAGGCGCGCTGGCGGTGGTGCAGGCGCTCGAGGCGCCGATCGTCACGCCGCTGTCCCGTTTCGTGGAGCGGCGCCGCATCGGCCTGTCGCAATGGCTGCCGCTACCGGCCTGGGGACGTGATGCGGTCGCCGTCCTCGTGATGGATTACGGCATCTATTTTTGGCACGTCCTGACGCACAAGGTTCCCGGGCTGTGGCGCTTCCACCTGGTCCACCACGTCGATCTCGACCTCGATGCCAGCACGGCGCTGCGTTTCCACGCCGCCGACATGGCGATCTCCGCACCCTATCGCGCGCTGCAGGTGCTGACCGCCGGCGCCAGCCCGCGCGCATTGGCGGTCTGGCAAAGCTTCTTCTTTCTCTCGGTGGCGTTCCACCATAGCAACATCCACCTGCCGTTCGGGCTCGAGCGTGTCCTGTCCCGCGTGCTGACCACGCCGCGGATGCACGGCATCCATCACTCCGCGGTGCAGGACCAGACCGACAGCAACTGGTCGTCCGGCCTATCGGTGTGGGATCACCTGCACCGCACCTTCCGCCTCGACGTCCCGCAAGAGGCGATCGAAATCGGCGTACCCGCCTATCGCGACCCGGCCGAACTCGGCGTCGGCGCGTCGCTGGCCATGCCATTCCGGCCTGTCCGCGACGCCTGGGCCGCGCCGATGAACCCGGCCTCGAGGGCGAACGCCACCAGTCGCTCCCACCAGCCCGCATCGGTTGGCGGACAGGACGAGCCGGTCAACCGGCGAAACTCCCGGTCGTCGAAGCGCGGGTTGCGCAGGAAATACGGCGCATAGGGCGCGATCAGCCGAGTAAAGGCCCGCCCCTGCGGCGCCATCTCGTCCGGTCGAACGAAGGCGGGAACTGCGAGGCCGGGGAAGCGGGCCAGCGTATCGGGAAACGCCTGCATGGGCGTCGGTGCACCGGAGACGAGATGGAAGGTGCCACCCGCCGCGGGCTCGAAATGCTCGATCAGCGCGGTGATGCCTCCCACCACGTGATCGACCGGCACCATGTCCAGCGTGGCGGCGGGATCCGCCGGCATCCGTTTCACCCAACCGTCGGCGAGTGCCTTCAATAAATAGTAGAACGTCCCGAACTCGCGGACCGCGCCGGTCGCCCACTCGCCCAGCACGATCGACGGCCGCGCGATCACCGTCTGCAGGTCCGGTCGCCGAACCACCTGCTCGGCTTCCGCCTTGCTAGCCTCGTAGGTGTTGGTGAACGGCCCCACCGGCGCGTCGCTCTCCAGCACGATCCCGTCGCGCCCACCGTTCACATACGCGGTGCTGACATGCAGCAAGCGCCCTGCCCCGGCGGCGGCCAGCGCGGCGACAGTCTCGCTGCCCGTCACGTTGACGGCGTGTGCCAGCTCCGGCTCAGCCGTGAATTGCGTCAGCGCCGCGCAATGGACGACGAGATCGAACGCGCCGGCCTCCTCCGCCCACGCCGCCGGCGTCCATCCCAGCAGCGGCTCCGCGATGTCGCCCACCAGCGTGCGCGCGACCGGCACTAGCTGACCATCGTTGCCACGCACCTCAGCCCGCCGTCGCACCAGGGCGGTCACCACGGCACCTGACGCGACCAGCCGCGCCGCGACCTCACCCCCGAGCCAACCACCCGCACCCGTCACGAGCACGCGCCTACCGTTTTGCGACATCATCACGGCGCGGCCATAACACGGCATGACCGCCGGCAGATACGACGACAGGTTTGACGTGATGGTGATCGGCGCAGGTGCGGCCGGCCTCACTGCCGCCGGGGGCTGTGCCCTGTACGGGCTGCGCACCGCGTTAGTCGAGCGCGAGCGAATGGGCGGCGAATGCCTCAACACCGGTTGTGTCCCGTCCAAGGCGCTCCTGGCCGCCGCTGCCGCCGCACAGGCGGTGCGCGATGCCGGCCGCTTCGGCATCCGCGTGGCGCCGCCATCGATCGACTTCGCGGCCGTGCGGGCGCATGTCCGCCGGGCGATCGACACCATTGCGCCGCACGATTCCGCCGAGACGATGGCGGGCTATGGTGTCGAGGTAATCGCCGGGTCGGCCCGGTTTCTGTCACCCCATCGCGTCGCCGTCGGCGACCGGGTGCTCACCGCGCCGCGCATCGTGCTGGCCACCGGCTCACGCCCGGCGGTGCCGCCGATCCCCGGGCTGCGTGAGGTCGGGTTCCTGATCAACGAGACGCTGTGGGATCTGGAGACCCTGCCGGACCATCTCGCGATCCTCGGTGCCGGCGCGGTCGGGGTGGAGATGGCGCAGGCATTTCGCCGGCTCGGGTCGGCGGTGACGCTGATCGACGCCGGGTTACCGCTCGCCCACGCCGACCACGATGCCGCCGCCACCGTGCTGGCGGCGCTGCACCGCGACGGCGTGACCATCCGGTCGCACACGTCCATTACACGGATCGATCCCGGCCCGGTGCTGCACTGCGACGACGGCGAGCCGATCGTGGCCAGTCACATCCTGGTCGCGACCGGACGCGAAGCGGTGACGGAACTCGGCCTCGATCAGGCAGGCCTCTCGGCCGGGCCGGACGGATTGGTCGTCGACGCGCGCTGCCGCACGGCGGTTCGGCATATCTACGCCATCGGCGACTGCCGGGCCGGGCCGCGGCTGACCCACGTCGCCGGCCACGAGGGCACCGTGGTCGTGCAGAACATCGCCCTCGGCTTACCCACCAAGGCCGAGCGCCGCCACGTGCCGCAGGCGATCTACACTGACCCCGAACTCGCTCAACTCGGCCCGACCGAGGCAGAGGCGCGCGCCGGGGGCGGCCGGGTCGAGGTGGACGTAGCCCCGTTCGCCGAGGACGATCGGTCGGTCGCCGAAGGCACGCCGGTCGGCTTCGTCAAGCTGGTGCGCGTCAACGGACGGACCGCGGGGGTCACGGTCGTCGGCACCGGGGCCGGCGAGTTGCTGTTGCCATGGGCGCAAGTGCTGGCCGGCCGCGCATCGCGCTTCGCCCTGTCCGGGGCGATCATCGCCTACCCGACCCGGTCGGAACGCTCGAAGCAAGCCGCGTTCGCCAGCCTGCGCCCGAAACTGTTCAGCCCCGCCCTGAAACGCTGGGCGCGTCTGTTGGCACACGCCCGCCGCATCCCCTAATACAGTCTATGCTCGCGCCGTCGCCCTTCCGGTCCGCTGGCCCGACCCTCGCGGCCGCCAAATTCCGCGACCCGGCCCGCACCGCCGGCGGCGATACCCGCGCCACCGTCAGCCTAGTTGCGCTGCGCACGCTCTGGTTCAACACCGGCACGCTCTGCAACATCGCCTGCGCGACTTGCTACATAGAGAGTTCACCAACCAACGATGCGCTGATCTACCTGCGCGCCACCGAGATGAGCGCTTATCTCGACGAGACCGCCCGCCTCGGGCTCGACACCACCGAGATCGGGCTGACCGGCGGCGAGCCGTTCATGAACCGCGAAATCATCCCGATGCTGGAAGCCGCCTTGGTGCGCGGTTTCCGCGTTCTCGTGCTGACCAACGCGATGCGCCCGATGCGCCGTTTCGAGCCCGACCTCCTGCGGCTGATCGGCCGCTTCGGCGACCGCCTCACCTTTCGCGTCAGCCTCGACCATCATCGCCCGGAAATCCACGAGGCCGAGCGCGGCGCCGGCACCTGGGCGATCGCGATGGATGGGCTTCGCTGGCTGTCGACGGCGGGCGCACGGATCGCCATCGCCGCCCGCCTGTTACCGGGAGAGAGCCCGGCGGCGGCACGCTTAGGCTTCGCTGCCCTCGGCCTACCGATCGACGTCGGCGATCCGGAGCGCCTGGTGCTGTTCCCGGAGATGGATGCCGGCGCCGATACGCCGGAGATCACCGAGGCCTGTTGGTCGATCCTGCACAAATCGCCGGATTCCGTGATGTGCGCCACCAGCCGCATGGTGGTTCACCGCCGCGGCGAGCCAGGACCCCGTGTCGCTGCCTGCACGTTGTTGCCGTACGATTCCGGCTTCGATCTCGGTGACACGTTGGCCGAGGCGACGCGACCGGTGGCGCTGAACCATCCGCATTGCGCCCGCTTCTGCGTCCTCGGTGGGGCCAGCTGTAGCGCCTGACCGGCTTTCCTTATACGAGACATAGTAACGACGCTCGAACAACGGGATTGCACATGGCTGAGATGATACTCGTCGAGACCCACGGTCGCGTGGGCGTGATCAGGCTGAACCGGCCGCAGGCGCTCAATGCGCTGTGCGATCAGCTCATGGGCGAACTCGGCGACCAGCTCCTGGCCTTCGACGCGGACCAGACCATCGGCGCGATCGTTCTGACCGGCTCGGAGAAGGCGTTCGCAGCCGGGGCGGACATCAAGGAGATGCGCGAGCGCAACTATCCGGACGTGTTCTTGGACGATTTCATCGGCGCGCGCTGGGAAACGGTGTTGCGGGTCAAAAAGCCGGTGGTCGCGGCAGTGGCCGGGTTCGCCCTTGGCGGCGGCTGCGAGCTGGCGATGATGTGCGACTTCATCATCGCGGCCGACACGGCGCGGTTCGGGCAGCCGGAGATCAACCTCGGCGTCATCCCCGGCGCCGGCGGCACGCAGCGGATGAGCCGGGCGATTGGCAAGTCCAAGACCATGGACCTGTGCCTGACCGGGCGCATGATGGATGCCGCGGAAGCCGAGCGGAGCAGCCTGGTAAGCCAAGTCGTCCCGGCGGCTGAGCTGATGGACACAGCGCTGAAAGTCGCGGGCAAGATCGCGGCGCAATCGCCGGTTGCGGCGGCAATGGCCAAGCGCGCCGTCAACGTCGCGTTCGAGACGACGTTGGCCGAGGGCGTCCGGGCCGAGCGTGCCTTGTTCCTGTCGCTGTTCGGAACCCCGCACCAGCGAGAGGGAATGGCGGCGTTCGCCGAGAAGCGTAAGCCCGATTTCTCACTCTGATGGGAGCTGGGCCAAACCCGGTTTGGCTTGACACGTTTCCGCCTCATCCATAAAACGGCCCGCTCCAAGGGGCCTCGCCCCTGTCGCATCTTCGTTATAAACTGTCGAGAACTCATGGCGAACACCGCATCGGCGCGC
>JBPBQE010000360.1:0-9999 GCA_050954595.1 Janthinobacterium lividum
ACAACCCGTTTTGGCCGCCCCCAAACCTGTTCCGCACGGAGTACCCCATGGACGACGCCACCTTACGCCGCGACATCGTCGCCCAAGCTCGCGCCATGAATGCTCTCGGCATCAATCAGGGTACTTCGGGCAACATCTCCGCCCGCCTCGGCGACACCATGTTGATCACCCCGTCGGCCACCCCCTACGACGACATGCAGCCCGGCGATCTCGCCAGCATGCCGCTCGATGCAGACGGCGACTGGTCCGGGCCGCTCAAGCCTTCCACCGAATGGCGGTTCCACCGCGACATCCTCCGCGCCCGCCCCGAAGCCGGCGCCGTGATCCATACCCATGCCCCGTATTGCACCGCGCTGGCCATCGCCCGCCGTGAGATCCCCGCCATCCACTATATGATCGCGGCCTTCGGCGGCCCGACCATCCGCTGCGCGCCGTACGCGCTGTATGGAACGGCCGAACTCGCCGCCCTCGCGCTGACCGCGCTGGAGGACCGCTCCGCCTGCCTCCTGGCTAATCACGGCATGATCGTCGTCGGGCCCAACCTGGCCAAGGCCATGTGGCTCGCCGTCGAACTCGAGACGCTCGCCAAGCAATATTGCCTGGCCCTTCAACTCGGCACGCCGCACATTCTCTCCGACGCCGAGATCGCGGAGACGATGCGCGGCTTCGCCAGCTACGGCCTCCAGACGACGGACCAGGCTTGAGGAGCGACGATGCGGTTGACCAGCAACACCTACGGCAAGGCCCGCGTCCGCGTCATGCGCGTCTATCGCGAGGGCGCCTATAACGAGGTCCGCGAACTCTCCGTGCAGGCCATGCTCGAGGGTGATTTTGCCGCCGCCTACACCGATGGCGACAACGGCACGGTCGTCGCCACCGACACGATCAAGAACATCGTCAACATCGTCGCCCGCGAGAATCTCCGCGCCGCCGCCGAGACGTTCGCCGAGAAGCTCGCCGCCCGCCTGCTCGAGCGCTACGCCCAGATCACCCGCGTCAGCATCACCTGCCACGAGACGCGCTGGCCCCGTGCCGCGGTAGACGGCACGCCGCATCCGCACCATTTCGTCCTCGACGCCAACGGTCTCGGCATCGCCACCCTCGTTGCCACCCGCGACGGCGCCGCCATCACCTCCGGCATCGAAGGCTTCACCTTCATGAAATCCACCGAGGCTGGCTGGGTCGGTTACGTGCAGGACAACTGCACCACCCTGCCGGAGACCACCGACCGCATCGTCGCCACCGCGATGACTGCGAACTGGACGTGGAACGCCGCGCCGACCGACTACGAGCAGACCAACGCCCTCATCCTGCGCACCATGCTTGCCGAGTTCGCTACCACGTACAGTCGCGGCGTGCAGGATAGTCTGTTCCGCATGGCCGGACGCGCGCTCGAGGCCGTGCCGGAACTGGACACCGTGACGATGGCCTGCCCCAACAAGCACTATATCCCGATCGACCTGTCCCGCTTCGGCCTGTCGTCGGATAACTGCGTCTTCACTGCCACCGACGAGCCGCACGGCCAGATTGAGTGCACCGTCGCGCGGGGGTGAGCCTATTGGCGAGCAGCGTCCGTCTTGGCCGCAAGCGCCGGGTCGACCCACCAGCTATCGAGCACGAACCCGTCGCGGATTTTCGTCTCAGGATGCCCGAACCGGTTCCAGGTCGCGATCTTGAACTTTGAGTCGTACCAGTTCGGTACCATGTACCAGCCATTCAGCAACAGCCGGTCTAGCGCCCGCCCGGCAGTCGCCAGCGTCTCCCGGTCCTTCGCGTCGATCGCGTGTCGCACCATCTCGTCGACCGCCTTGTCGCAGATGCCGGCCAGGTTTGCCCCGCCTTGCACCTTGCCGCCCTCGCAGGAGAACTCGTCGCGCAACTCGTTGCCCGGCAGCTCCGACCCCGGATAGATCATCGTCGTCACGTCGAAATCATACTCGTCGGTCAGTCGCTCGAACTGCGCCGGATCGACCGTGCGTACGCTCACCTCGACCCCGAGCCGCTGCATCCATTGCTGATAGGGCAGGGCGATCCGCTCCAGCGACGGATCGCTCAACAGAATGCTGAACGCCATCTGCTTGCCCGACGCATCCACCAGCTTGCGGTCGCGCACCTTCCATCCCGCTTGCTCCAGCAACGTCAGCGCCCGCTTGAGACCGTCGCGGTTGTTGCCGGAGCCGTCCGTCACCGCCAACGTGAATGGCTGGCTCAGCACCTCCGGCGGGATGGCATCCTTGAACGGCTCCAGCAACGCCCGCTCGCCGGCGTCCGGTAGCCCCTTGGCCTCCTGCGCCGTGTTGCCGAAATAGCTCGTCGTCCGGTCATACACGCCGAAGAACAGGTTCTTGTTCATCCACTGGAAGTCGAACAACTGCCCGAACGCCTCCCGCACGCGGCGATCGGTGAATTGCGGGCGCCGTGTGTTGAATAGCCAGCCCTGGATGCCGATCGGCAGTTCGTGCGGGATCTCCGCTTTCACCACCGAGCCGTTCGTCACCGCCGGAAAATCGTATCCCGTCGCCCACTGCTTGCTGATGTTCTCCTGCCGGTAGTCGATCTGCCCCGACTTGAACGCCTGGAACGCCACCGTGGGATCGCGAAAATACTCGATCTTCACCGTGTCGAAATTGGCGAACCCCCGCCCGGTCGGCCGATCGCGCGCCCACCAGTTCGGGTCCCGCACGTAGCTCACGCTCCGCCCCAACTCGAATGCGCCGACCTTATACGGCCCTGACCCCAGCGGCGGCTCCGTCAGTGGCTTGGTGAAATCGCGCGACGCCCACCACTTCATCGGCAGCACCGGCAGCCCGCCCACCAGCAACGGCAGCTCCCGATTGGTGTTCGACTTGAAGTGGAACACGACCCGGCGCTCCCCTTCCGCCACCGCATCCTTCACGTCCTGCAGCGACACCTTGATCGACGGCCGCCCTTTCTCCATCAGCGTGTTGAAGGTCCAGACCACGTCCTGCGCCGTCACCGCCGAGCCATCGGCGAACTTGGCTTCCGGCCGGATCTCGAACGCGACCGACATCCCGTCCGCCGCCAGCTCGATGGTTTCGGCCAGGTGCCCATAGGCCGTGGCCACCTCGTCAGCCGACGGCACCAGCAGGCTCTCCCACACATGCCCACCCCCGGTCCCCGACGCGGTTCCGCCAACGCCGGGTTGCCAGATCGCGCCCAGCCCGATTGCCGCGTTGCCGCGCAGGATGTATGGATTGAAGCCGTCGAAGCTGCCGACCATGGCGAACGTCACCGTTCCGCCTTTTGGGGCCTGTGGGTTCACGTAAGGAAAGTATGGGAAGTTTGCCGGCAGTTGCGGCGTTCCGAGGATCGTCAGCGCATGGCTTCGTGTCGGCGCCTGCGCCGCCACTGGTTCAGGCGCCTGTGCCGCCGCCGGCCCCGCCCAGAGAACGACCGAAACCATCAGCGCGCGCAGCTTGGACATCGACCTTACCTCAGCAATTCAACGATGTGTGGCATCAGCGCCGGGTCACCCACCGCGATCACGTCGCCCGAGCCGCCCCGCCGCAACGGCGCGCCGGTCCAATCGCGGACCAACCCGCCAGCCCCCTCGATCACCGGCACCAGCGCCGCCCAGTCCCATAGCTTCAGCCCGGCCTCGACGATCGCATCGACGCCGCCCAGCGCGATCAAGCCATAGGCGTAGCAGTCGCCTCCCCAGCTGGTCCGCTTGACCGCGCGCTGCACTTTCTGGAATCGGGTCCAGCCCGCGACGTCGAAGATTTCCGGTGATGTGCATGCCAGTTCCGCATCGCCCAGCACCGGGCACGGCCGGCATCCGGCACGCCCATAGGCGCCGCGGAATTGTGTCGGCTCACCAGCCACCCCGATCCATCGCTCGCCGGTGATCGGCTGATCGATCAACCCCATCACCGGCGTGTCGCCGTCGAGCAATGCGATCAGGCTGCCGAAGATCGGTCGCCCCGTGATGAACGCCCGCGTTCCGTCGATCGGATCGAGTACCCAGCAGAAGCGTTGTTCCGCCTGTTCCGGCGCAAACTCCTCGCCGATGATCCCGAATGACGGGCACCGCTCGGCGAGTACCGCGCGCATCGCTTGTTCGGCGCCCCGGTCGGCGACCGTCACCGGGCTGGCGTCCGACTTGTCGTCCGCCGTCACGCCTGCCCGAAAATGGGGTCGTATCGCGGCGGCGGCGGCATCCAACGCCGCCTCCGCCGCCGCGAGCAGTGCGTTTCTGTCGTCTGGCGTCAGCGGATCGCGCCCGACTTGGAGACCGGCTGACCGCCGGGCACCTTTTGCGACTTATGGCTCAGCGTCGGCGTCGGGATCGAGGGGGCCGCTACGCTGCCTGGCGCGGTGCGTGCGTTCGATGGCTGACCCGCTTGGTTGGTCTCCGCCTGCGGATTGTTCTGGTTGCCCGTCGGTCCCGGCCGGGCGGCTGACGACGTGCCCGCCGTCGATCCGGTGCTGGTGTCGGTCTGCGCGAATGCCGAAACCGGCAGGACGAGTAGCAGGGCGGCGGTGAAAATGGGCTTCAACATCAAAAATTCCCTTTCGGACCAGCGTTGCGCCGGCGATGGCGGTTACTTATGGTCCCGCCGCTTAACGCCCAGCCCAAGCTCAACGACCAACTCAGCCAGCGTGATCGACCAAACGTGAAACCCATCATCGTCATTCCCTCCCGCATGGCATCCTCCCGCCTCCCGGGCAAGCCGCTGGCCGACATCGCCGGCCGTGCCATGATCCTGCACGTGCTCGACCGCGCCCTCGAGGCCGCCATCGGCCCGGTCGCCGTCGCCTGCGCCGACGAGGAGATCGCGGCCGCTATCCGTGCCGCCGGCGGCGTCGCTGTAATGACTGACCCGACGCTGCCATCCGGCTCCGACCGCGTCCATGCCGCGCTCTCGACGCTGGACCCGCACGGCACTCACGACATCGTCGTCAACCTGCAAGGCGACTTGCCGACCATCCCGCCGGCTCACCTCCGCGCCGTCATCGCCCCCCTGGCCGACCCGGCCATCGATATCGCCACCCTCGTCGCTCCCATCGAGACCGCCGAGGAGGCACTGTCCCCCTCCGTCGTCAAAGCCGCCTGCGCCTTCGAGCGCGGCCGTGCCGTCTCCCCCGCGCTCTATTTCTCCCGCGCTCCAATCCCCGCCGGCGACGGCCCCCGCTGGCATCACATCGGCATCTACGCCTACCGCCGCGCCGCCCTGGCCCGCTTCGTCAGCCTTCCCGAGAGCCCGCTCGAACGCCGCGAAAGCCTCGAACAACTCCGCGCTCTCGAAGCCGGTATGCGCATCGCTTGCGCCCGCGTCGATCATGCACCCTATGGTGTCGACACCCCTGCAGACCTCGAACGCGCCCGGAAAGACCTCAACTCATGATCGCCTTCCAAGGCATCCCCGGCGCGTATTCGGACCTCGCCTGCCGCCGCGTCTTCCCCGACCGGCCGACGCTGCCGTGCCCCACTTTCGAGCGCGCCATCGACGCCGTCCGTCACCGCGAGGCGGATCTCGGCATGCTCGCCTGTGAGAACAGCCTGGCCGGCCGCGTGCCGGACATCCACGCGCTGCTGCCCGATAGCGGCCTTTTCATCATCGGCGAGCACTTCCAGCGCGTCGAACACTGTCTTCTGGCGCCCCGCGGCGCGACCATCGCCGGCATCAAGCGCGTCCATTCGCACGCCGTCGCCCTTGGCCAGGTCCGTCACATCGTCGCCGAACTCGGTCTCGAGACGGTCGTCGAGGGCGACACGGCCGGTGCCGCCAGATCCGTCGCCGAATGGAACAACCCGGCCGACGCCGCTATCGCCTCCGCGCTCGCCGCCGAGATCTATGGCCTCGACGTCCTCCGCGCCAACGTGGAGGACGCCGCGCACAACACCACCCGCTTCTACATCACCTCGCCTGACCGTGTGATGCCCCCGGTCGATACGCCCGGCTTGATGACCACCTTCGTCTTCCGTGTCCGCAACGTTCCTGCCGCGCTCTATAAGGCGCTCGGCGGCTTCGCCACCAACGGCGTCAACATGACCCGGCTGGAAAGCTACATGCTCGGCGGCGAATTCACCGCCACCCAGTTCATGTGCGACGTCGACGGACATCCCGACCAGCCCGGCCCCAAACGCGCACTCGAGGAGCTGGCGTTCTTCTCCCGCGAGATCCGTATCCTGGGCGTTTACCCGAAATCCCAGTTCCGCGCCGATGCCGGGGGCGACTAGACCGCCGGCTCGAGCACCCGTGCGGCCACGGTCTCGGTCGCGCCGGGCTCCCTGGCCGCCTCGGCCAAGATGATCCGGCTCCACCGCTGGGCCGACTGAACCCGCTCCAACCGACCCGGTGCCGACATCGGCAACGAGACCCCGGTGCCGAAGTTCAGCTTCCAGCGTCGGCCGCCGGGCCCGGCCAGCCGGTTGCTCATCGGCACGATGTCGAGGCTGACGCCATGGATCGCCTGCACGACCCGCGGCAGCAGCGCCATCATTTCCAGCAGCAGCAGGCATTCGACATACGAGGCCAGCAACTCGCCATCCCGCGCCAGCGACGGCAAATGCTCCAGGAACACCGAACCGCACACCGTCCGCGCCGGTCCGGCACTGCCGTGCAGCGCCAGATCACGGGCGACATTGATCTGCGCCGCCAATCGCTCGCGCGGCGTGCGGTTCGAAGATGGCGAAGCAAAGATCATGATCGATGGCCCGGGACAGTCGTTGAGACCCTCATCAAGCCGTATCGACGTTAACGCCGCCTTAAACGCCTCACGAAAATACTCACCCGTGCAGAAAAAAGGACACCACGAAGCGGGCTGAGACGACAATCAGGAACACGCCGAAGCCGATGCGCAGCTGCTCGCGCGTGAACCGATGCGCCAGCCGTACGCCCACGGGCGCCAGTACCGTCGCGATCGGCGCCACGATGCAGAACGCGATGGCCGACACGAAGCCGACCGATCCCGCCGGCGTGCCGCTCTCGCCCAACCCGAGCAGCATGAACGTGCAGGTCCCGGCCAGCGAGATGATCGCCCCCAGGCTCGCCGTCGTCCCGATCGCCTGATGCATCGGCCGCCCATAGGCGGTGAGGAACATGTTGCCGAAGATCCCGCCCCCGATCCCGATCAGCGACGACAGGAACCCGATCACCACCCCGCTCACCCGCACCGCGGCCGCACTCGGCACATCCGTCGCCATCCGCCAGGCCGGCCACCCGCTCAGCAGCTTGGCCGCGTTCAACAACACCAGCACGATGAAGATCGCCTTGAGCTTCTCCCCATCCAGCCGCGTCGCGAGCAGGCTCCCCGCCAGCACGCCGCAGACCACCGGTACCACCCATAACCGCGCGATCCGCCCGTCCGCGCTGCCCCGCCGCAGATGGCCGCGGAACGACATCGCGCTCGTCGGCACCATCACCGCGAATGCCGTGCCGAGCGACATGCGCATGCAGACGGAGTCCGCCACCCCGGCATAGCTGAACGCCTGATACATCGCCGCCACCACGATCGCCCCGCCGCCGACGCCGAACAGCCCGGCCAGGAACCCCGACGCCGCGCCCGCCCCGGCCAGCATGGCGAGCAGCATCCCCAACTCCCAACTCATGACCTCATCCGGCGCGCGCGTGGAGGCCCGTCGCCTGGACCCGGGTGATGAACTCCCGCCTGAGCAACTGCGCCGCCTCGGGCGTCACCGCCGCGAACCGCATCCGGCTCAGCGGCCGCAATTGCGCGAACCGCCCGAGATCGGCGCTGATGATCGTCGCCACCTTGGGGTAGCCGCCCGTGGTCTGCGCATCGCGCAGCAACACGATCGGCCGCCCGTTGCCCGGCACCTGGATGCTTCCCGGCAGGATCGCGTCCGATACGATATTGAACCCCCGCGAATGCTCCAGCGGCGGTCCCTCGAGTCGATAACCCATCCGATCCGCTTGCCACGTCACCTGATAATGGCTGCCGAGGAAGACCGCGATGGACTCCGCTGTGAAGTAATCGTCCTGTGGCCCCAGTACGACGCGGATCGGTGCCGCCGGGTCACCGGGGGACGCGCGATCCAGCCGGCGCTCCGGCCCCGCTACCGCCGGCGGCTGTATCGGCAGGGCATCCCCTACCTCCAGCTTGCGCCCGTCGAGCCCGCCGATCCCCGCCCGGGCGTATGTCGCCCGGCTCCCCAGCTCACGCTCGACCCGGATGCCGCCCGACACCGCGAGATATCCCCACACAGCGTCGCGCGCACCGCCGATCTGCAGCCGTTCGCCGGGCCGCAGCACCGCACTCGACCCCTCGGGCACCGCTCGCCCGTCGATACTCGCCGCGAACGATCCGCCTGCGACCGCGATCCGCGCCCGCGCCCCAGAGATCGCCCACTCGCCGCCGCCATGCGCGAACTCGATCGTCGCTGCCTCGACGGCGTTGCCCACCAGTGCGTTGGCCACCGCATGGCTCTCAAGGTCCATCGCGCCAGCGCCCGTCACCCCAAAGCGCCGCCACCCGACCCGGCCGAAATCCTGCACCGTCGAGAACGGGCTCGGCGCGACCGCATGCAGCAACGCGCCCGCCACGCCGCTCCCGCTCATGCCGCTTCCGTCTCGAGCACCACGCCGGCATCGACGTCGCCCGCCGCTACCGCAGCATCGATCGCCGCGAACTCCTCCGGCCCGATCTGCCGGAACCGAATGGTGTCGCCCGCCTTCAGCAAGGCCGGCTCCAGCCGCCGCCGGTCGAACAGGCGAATCGGCGTCCGCCCCAGCAGATAGAACCCGCTGGGCGTTGGCAGCGGCATGATCGCACCCTGACCACCGCCGATCATCACGCTGCCGCCAGGTACCGGCGCCCGCGGCACCGTGCGGCGCGACACGTGCAACTCCGGCGGTAGGCCGCCGAGATTGGGCAGCCCCGGCTGGAAGCCGAGCATGTAAACGCGGAACGGCCCCTTGGTATGCGCCGCTACCACCGCCGGGGCCGACAGCCCGAGCAGCCCGGCTACCTCCGGCAGATCCTCCCCGAACGGTGGCTCGTAGACGACCGGGATGCTCCATCCCCGCCCAGCGCGCGTCCCGCTTCGGCCCGCGCGCGCCGCCAGCGAGCGCAGGCTGGCCAGCAGCGCCTCCCGCTCGATCCAGGCTGGTTCGAACACCACCAGCAGCGACCGGTAGCTCGGCACCGTCTCGATCACGCCCCGCAGCGGCGCCGCGGCGATCAGCCGATCCAGCGCGACGACGCAATCATTGGCACCCTGGTCGATCTCCGTGCCGAACTGCACGCTGATCCCGATATCGCCCACCGGAAGGAATCGCGGCGCCGGCCGCTCGACCTCGGGCATGGCCGCCCCGTCGAGCAGCTTGCCCTTCGGCCGATAGCGGCCCGGGACCGGCCGGTTCACGCCGCCGCCACCTGCGTCTCGACGTCGACGAACCACGGCTTGTCGTTGCGCCCGCGCGGCCCGGGATAAACGTAGAGCGTCGGCAGGTCCGGGAAGCACTCGTTGAACTCGGGGCCGTTATAGGTGAGGAAGACCGAGCGCCCGAACAACGATTTGAGCACGTCTCGCTCGAGCAGACAGGTCGCGTAATAATGCCGGGCCGCGGCCGTCTTGTCGTCCAGCCCGGAATGCCGGCTCGCCTGCTGTATGAAGCGGTCCCGCAACTTGAACTCCTGCCACCGCGCCTGGAATGCCGGCTCCTGTTCGAGCGCCGAGACCGCTGCCTTGGTCAGCCCGCCTCGCCGCCACACCGCGGACTCCAACTCAAACGTTGCATCGAGGCCAGCCGCCTGGCCGCGGATTTCGGAGAAATAGGTGAGGAAATGCGACTCCGAATGGCCGTTATTGGTCGCATGCAGGTCGGTGCAGATGACATGCGCCCGCGCCCGCACCGGAGCTGCCGCCTCGGCGGCGGCCAGCAGATCGCCCAACGCATCGACCGCCGCGCGGTCCGGCGCCGCCGCGGTCCGTCGCGGGCCGCAGCCCCAGAACATCAGGAAATTCAGCGTGCCATCGGACAGCAGGGCCGCATCGACCGCGGCCATCAA
>JBPBQE010000469.1:0-9970 GCA_050954595.1 Janthinobacterium lividum
GCTATGCCGGCGGTGCCGTGGATGCCGCATTGATGCGCCTCGCCGATGTGCAGCTGTCATTCCCCGCCATCCTGATCGCGTTACTGATCGACGGCGTCGTCAGCGTCTCGCTCCCGGTTGCCGTGCGCGACAGCGTGCAGATCTACGTGCTGATCTTTGCCATCGGCATCTCGTTCTGGCCGCAATTCGCCCGCACCGTCCGCGGCTCCACGCTGGTCGAGCGCGGCAAGGAATATGTCATGGCCGCCCAGGTTATCGGCTTATCGCCGGGTCGTATCATGCTGACGCATATCCTGCCGAACGTGCTCGGCCCCGTCGTCGTCATAGCCACACTCACCATCGGCCTGGCCATCATCACGGAGGCGACGCTGTCCTATCTCGGCGTCGGCCTGCCGCCGACCCAACCTTCCGTCGGCACGCTGATCCGTGTCGGCAACGACTTCCTTTACAGCGGCGAATGGTGGATCGCGGTGTTCCCCGGCGTCACGCTGCTGCTGATCGTGCTGTCCATCAACCTGTTCGGTGATTGGTTGCGCGATGCCATGAACCCCCGGCTACGTTGATGGACACTTCGCTGATGACCAGCCTGTTGGAGGTCGATCACCTCTCCGTCGAATTCGTGACCCGGCGCGGCACCCTGCTCGCCCTCGACGGCGTGGATTTCGCCATCGCGCCCGGCGAGGTGCTCGGCGTCGTCGGCGAGAGCGGCGCCGGCAAATCCTTGACTGGCGCCGCCATCATCGGCCTGCTCGAGAAGCCCGGCCGCGTCCGCTCCGGTCAGATCCGCTTCGACGGCAAGCGCATCGACAATCTGTCCCCTGAAGGCATGCGCCATATCCGCGGCAAGCAGATCGGCGCCATCTTCCAGGATCCGCTGACCACGCTGAACCCGCTCTACACGGTCGGCCGCCAGCTGGTCGAAACCATCCAAACCCATCTCCCGCTCTCGGATGCCGACGCCCGCAAGCGCGCGGTCTCCTGGCTCGAGCGCGTCGGCATCCCTGCCGCTGCCCGGCGCATCGATAGCTACCCGCACGAATTCTCCGGCGGCATGCGCCAGCGCGTCGTCATCGCCCTGGCGCTCTGCACCGAGCCGCGCCTGGTCGTTGCCGATGAGCCGACCACCGCGCTCGACGTCTCCATCCAGGCCCAGATTATCTCGCTGCTGAAGGAATTGACCCGCGAGCACGGGACCTCGGTGATGCTGGTGACGCACGACATGGGCGTCATCGCCGAGACCGCGGACCGCGTCGCGGTGATGTATGCCGGCCGCATCATCGAGATCGGGCCGGTTGCCGATATCGTTCATCGCCCGTCGCACCCCTACACACGCGGCCTGATGGACAGCATCCCGGCGCTGGATCGCCGCCTGGCGCGGCTGCATCAGATCGACGGCGCGATGCCGCGGCTGAATGCGATCCCGCCGGGCTGTCCGTATAATCCGCGGTGCCCCAAGGTATTCGACCGGTGCATCACCGGCCGTCCCGGCCTAATGCCGGCGCAGGCGACGCAAGCGGCGTGCTGGCTATATGCCCCCCAAGAGATCGTCCCCCAAAAAGACGGCGAGGTCGCCCATGTCTGACGTTCTGGTCGCCGATCACGTCGCGCGTCATTTCGACGTCTCGCGGCCCTGGCTGCAGCGCAAGATGTCCGGCGAGGGCAAGCAGACCCTGCGCGCCGTGGACGACGTGTCGTTCCGTATTGCCAAGGGGCAGACCTTGTCGCTGGTCGGCGAGAGTGGCTGCGGCAAATCCACCATTGCCCGCCTTGCCGTGGGCCTTTATCCGCCGAGCGGCGGCCAGATGCTGTTCGAAGGCCAACCCCTCTCGGCCGCCCGCGCGCAGCCCGAGTTGCGGCGCCGCATGAACATGATTTTCCAGGATCCCTACGCCTCGCTCAACCCGCGCTGGCGCGTGCGCGACATCGTCGCCGAGCCGCTGCGGGCGTTCAAAATACTGACCGGCAAGCGCGACGTCACCGATCGCGTCGGCCAATTGCTCGAGCAGGTCGGCCTATCCGCCAAGGATGGCGAGAAATTCCCCCACGAGTTCAGCGGTGGCCAGCGCCAGCGAATCAGCATCGCCCGCGCGCTCTCGAGCGAGCCCGACTTCCTTGTCGCCGACGAACCGACCTCCGCCCTCGACGTCTCCGTTCAAGCGCAAATCCTCAACCTGATGCGCGAGTTGCAGGAGCGGATGCAGCTCACTTACCTGTTCATCAGCCACAACTTGGCCGTCGTGCGCCACGTCTCGGACCAGCTCGGCGTGATGTATCTCGGCCGCATCGTCGAGATCGGGCCGGGCGAGACCATCTTCTCCAACCCGCTGCACCCGTATACGCGCCTGCTACTCGACGCGATTCCGGACCTGGCCATGACCGGTCGGCAGCGGACCCCGGTCGGCGGCGAAGTGCCGAGCCCGATCGACCCGCCCAGCGGCTGCACCTTCCATCCCCGCTGCGCCTTCGCCAATGCACGCTGCAGTGCCGAACGACCGGGCTTCACCGTTGACGGCCCCGTCAGCGTTGCCTGTCATGCGGTCGAGGAGGGGCGCCTCCCAGCCCGGGAGGGCATTGCCGCCCTCGCGTGATCGGCCCACGGCCCGCACGGGGGAGGGCGGCGCATCGTCTCGGCGTTGCGGCCGAGACGATGGCGAGCGACGCGCTCGAAGCTGCCGGCTGGGTCATCAAAGCCCGGCGTCACCGCACGGCAGCGGGCGAGATCGATCTCATCGCCGAGCACGCCGGCCTTCTCGCGTTTATCGAGGTTAAAGCCCGGCCCACCTTGGCCGGTGCCGCCTGGTCGCTCGGCCCCAAACAGCGCGCCCGCCTTCTCGCCGCCGCGGAGATCGTCATCGCCGAACACCCGGATTGGGGCCCCGCCGGTATGCGCTTCGACGTCCTGTTGGTCGACGCGGCCGGGTCGGTGCGCCGCATCGAAGACGCATTCCGCCTCGAAAGCTGACCTCCAACCGTCATCGCGAGCGCGTCGCGACACGCCTCGCAATGACGGCCGATGCCGCTACTTCGACGGATGCTTTGCCAGCCAGCTCTTCATGAAGGCAATCTCCTTGTCCTGCGCCGCCACGATCTCGCGCGACAGCTTCAGCAAGGCCGGGTCTTTGCCGTGCGCCAGTTCATACTTCGCCATGTCGACCGCACCCTGGTGGTGCGGCAGCATCATGACGACGAAATCGTGGTCGGCCTCGCCGGTCATCGGCGCGCTGCTCATCGCCTTATTCATCTTGTCCATCGACTCCATCATCGAGCCGTCGGCGGCCGGGGCAGCACCCATCTTCATGCCTGCATGCGGGTCCGTTTGCGCCAGCGCAGGGGCGGCAAGAAGCAGAGTCGTCAGCGTGATCGTCGTGAGGCGCATGGTGTGCTCCGAAGCGTTTCGGCCAGTGACTGCGGCGCGGTGACCGAGTCAAGGAAACGCCCGGGAGCAGCAATACCGCCGCGCCCCTTCCGGCATGAGGCGAACCGGGGTTACAACGCCGCCGGGTCAATCTCCCAGGGTCGAAGGAAGCGCCATCATGGCAGACACGCTGGTTTCAGCGCAGGCGGACGCGCGGACGGCCACCCGTCCGACACATCGTCCCAACAACCCGGATTTCTCCTCCGGTCCCTGCGCCAAGCGCCCCGGCTGGTCGCTCGCCGCGCTCGAGGGCGCGCTACTCGGCCGCTCGCACCGCGCCGCCGGCCCGAAGGCACGCCTGGCCGAGATCATCGACCGCTCCCATGCCCTGTTGCAGATGCCCGCCGACTGGCGCGTCGCCATCGTGCCGGGCTCGGACACCGGCGCCGTCGAGATGGCCATGTGGTCGCTCCTCGGTGCCCGACCGGTCGACATCCTGTCGTTCGAGACTTTCTCCGCCACCTGGGCCACCGACATCGTCAAGCAACTCAAGCTCGACAATGCCCGCGTGCTCTCGGCTCCGTACGGCGCGCTCCCCGACCTCGCCGCTATCGACCCGGCGCACGACCTCGTCCTCGCCTGGAACGGCACAACCTCGGGCGTCCGCATGCCGAACGGCGACTTCATTGCCGCCGACCGCGCCGGCCTGGTCATCTGCGACGCCACCTCCGCCGCGTTCGCGATGGACCTGCCTTACGACAAGCTCGATGTCGTCACCTGGTCCTGGCAAAAGGCGCTCGGCGGTGAGGCGGCGCACGGCATGCTCGCGCTCTCCCCGCGTGCCGTCGAACGCCTCGAAACCCATAAACCTGCCTGGCCGATGCCGAAGCTGTTCCGCCTTACCAGCGGCGGTAAGCTGAACGAGGGCCTGTTCCGCGGCGAAACCATCAATACCCCCTCGATGCTCTGCGCCGAAGACGCGCTCGACGGTCTCCGCTGGGCCGAGTCCGCCGGCGGACTCGGTGGCCTGATCCGCCGCAGCGAAGCCAACCTCGCCGCCATCGCCGCCTGGATCGAGCGCACCCCCTGGATCGAGTTCCTTTGCGCCGACCCGGCGACCCGGTCGCCCACCAGCATCTCGCTCGTCATGCCCGGCGCCGATCCCGGCCTGGCCAAGCGGATGGCGTCGCTGCTCGATCGCGAAGGCGTCGCCTACGACATCGCCGCCCATCGCGATGCGCCGCCGGGCTTACGCATCTGGGGTGGCGCCACGGTCGAGACTGCTGACATTGAAGCGCTGTTACCCTGGCTCGACTGGGCCTACGCCGAAGCCCGCGCCGCATGAACGGCGAACCGCCGAACCTGGCGCTCCTCCCGGTCGGCCTCGTCGATCTCTTGCCACCGAGCGCGGAGATCGAGGCCGAGGCCGTCTCGACCGTGATGCAGGTGTTCGCCGCCAACGGCTACCAGCGCGTCAAGCCGCCCTTGATCGAGTTCGAGGACAGCCTGCTCGCCGGCGCCGGTGCTGCCATGGCGGACCAGACCTTTCGCCTGATGGACCCGGAGTCGCGCCGCATGATGGGGTTGCGCGCCGACATGACGCCGCAGATGGCCCGCATCGCCAGCACTCGCCTGGCCGGCCATCCCCGGCCGCTGCGCCTGTCCTACGCTGGCCAGTGTCTCCGCGTGCATGCGACCCAGCTCGCGCCGGACCGCCAGGTCGCCCAGGCCGGCATCGAATTGATCGGTGTCGACAACCCGGCTGCTGACGCCGAAGTCGTGGTCCTCGCCGCCGAAGCGCTGGCGGCGATCGGCTTGGAGCGCGTCAGCTTCGACGTCACCATGCCGACCCTGGCGCCCGCACTCATGGACGAAGCCGGCATCAGCGGCCCCGCGCGCGACAAGCTCGTCCGCGCTCTCGACCGTAAGGATGCCGCCGCCGTCGCCAAGGTCGGTGGCTCCATCGCCGGGCTGCTCGCCGAGTTGCTGCTGGTCGCCGGCCCGGCCGACCGCGCGCTGACGATCCTGGGCACAGCCGAGCTCGGCCCCGTCTCCCGCGCTCTGTATCAACGCCTGGCTGACAGCATCGCGGCCATCCGGGCCGAAGCGCCGGATCTGCGTCTGACGCTCGACCCGATCGAGTTCCGCGGCTTTCGTTATCATACCGGTCTGTGCGTGACGGTGTTCTCGCCGGGTCATCACGAGGAGATCGGGCGCGGCGGCCGCTATGTCTCCGGGGACAACGAGCCCGCGACCGGCCTGACCCTGTATCCCGACGCCGTGCTCCGCGCCCGTGCCGCGCCGGCCACTCGGAACCGGGTCTATCTTCCATGGGGCACCGCCCGCTCCGTCGGTGCGGCACTCCGCGACCAGGGTTTTGCAACCGTGCCCGCCTTGGAAGCTCAGCCGAGCGGCACGGCGGATGGTGCCGCCGAAGCCCGGCGGCTAGGGTGCTCGCACATCGTTCAGGACGGGGCGCCGGTGCCAGTCACCGCGCCCTAAGAAAAGAAAAGGACAGGGTTATGGCAAACGTTGCCGTCATCGGCGCCCAGTGGGGCGACGAAGGCAAAGGAAAGATCGTCGATTGGCTCGCCAGCCGGGCCGAGATCGTGGTGCGGTTCCAGGGTGGCCATAATGCCGGCCATACGCTGGTGGTCGGCAACCAGACCTACAAGCTGTCGCTGCTGCCGAGCGGCCTGGTTCGCGGCAAGCTGGGCATCATCGGCAACGGCGTCGTCGTCGATCCCGAGGCCCTGCTGGCAGAGATGGATCGCGTGCGCGCCCAGGGCCTGAACGTCTCGCCCGACAATCTGCGCATCGCCGAGAATGCCGTCCTGATCCTGCCGGTGCACGGCGCCCTCGATCGCGCCCGCGAAGCCGCCCGCGGCGAGCACAAGATCGGCACGACCGGCCGCGGCATCGGCCCGGCTTACGAGGACAAGGTCGCCCGCCGCGCCATCCGCGCCTGCGACCTGGCCGAACCCGAGACATTGTCGCACAAGCTCGACGAGCTGCTGCTGCACCACAACACGCTGCTCAAGGGTCTCGGTGCCGAGACGTTCGAGAAGCAAGTGCTGCTGGATCGCCTGCTCGAACTCGCTCCGCGCCTGCTGCCGCATATCGAGCCCGTCTGGGTGCGTCTCGAGGACGCCCGCCGCGCCGGCACCCGCATTCTGTTCGAGGGCGCACAGGCCGTCATGCTCGACGTCGATCACGGCACCTACCCATTCGTCACCAGCAGCAACACCATCGCCGCTACCGCCGCGGCCGGCTCCGGCGTCGGGCCAGCCTCCATCGGCTTCGTGCTCGGCATCGCAAAGGCCTACACGACCCGCGTTGGCTCCGGCCCATTCCCGACCGAATTGACTGACGACATCGGTCAGCTTCTCGGTACCCGCGGCCACGAGTTCGGCACCGTCACCGGCCGCCCGCGCCGTTGCGGCTGGTTCGACGCCACGATGGTCCGCCAGGCCTGCAAGGTTGGCGGCATTCATGGCTTGGCGTTGACCAAGCTCGACGTGCTCGACGGTATGGAGGAGTTGAAGATCGGCGTCGGCTACGACATTGGCGGCCAGCGCTTCAGTCACTTGCCGGCCGGGCAGGCGGCTCAGGCAGCAGCTACCCCAATCTACGAAACTATCGAAGGCTGGACCGGCAGCACGCGTGGCGCCCGCAGTTGGGCTGACCTGCCGGCGCAAGCGATCAAGTACATTAAGCGCGTCGAGGAATTGGTGGAAACGCCGGTGACTCTGTTGAGCACTAGCCCCGAGCGAGACGATACGATCCTGATGCGGGATCCGTTCGAAGGGTAACCAAACGCGCGGTGCGGAGTTGATCCGCACCGCGCGAGCGCATCAGTAGCGAGGCACGCGGGGGTTGGAGGACATGGTACCGACGGTTGCCTGACCATTGGTCACGCCGACGTCGGGGATGGCACCGGTAGCCCGCATGCCGCCACCATTCGATGACGTGACGCCGCTGGCCGGGATCGTGGCCGCAGGCAGGTTGCTATTCGAACAACCACCTAAGGCAATTAGCCCGACCACGACGGCACCGGCCACGAACGACCGGCTCCGCTGCATTCCATTCTGGAATCCTGAAATCATGTTCACTCCACCTAATCAACCAACATAGCTCCAACCGTAAGGTAGCGGGCTAGTTGCATGACCGGTTTAGATTCAGGTCGCCAGTCCCTCCGCTCCGAAGGATGAACTCAGGCGCCGGCGCGGCACCACGGTGACATCGCCCGGCAGTTGCCACTTCACCGTCCCGGTGGAGCGGCAATTCTCGCACACCGGTTGCCACTGCTCGTAAGCCGTTCCGCACGACGAACAGCGCCATGACGGATCCGCCTCGGCATCGTGCATGTGGCGCATCGCGTCCTGCGCATCCTCGGTCCGGCCGTCCAGCATGGCGACGTCGGCCATCAGGGACCACAACCGTCGCTGGTTCATCCCGGCGTCCTGCGCCTGCTGCAATTGCCGTTTGGCTTCCCCGGTGAGCCCGGCATCCAGCGCCGCCCGGGCGATGGCGATGTAGGCCTCGGGATTGTCCGGGTTGGATCGCACCAGCACGGCCATCTCGCGCGCCTGCGCCAGCTTGTCGCCCGATTCTGATACGAACGCCTGGGCCAGATCCGGATGCGGCTTGGCCGACCAGGCACTCCGCAGCACGTCTTGTGCCTGGCGTTGCTTGCCGTTCGCGCGCAACGCTTTGGCATAGGCGATCGCCGCCGGGGCCAGCGTCGGCTCGGCATCGAATGCCTGCTTCGACAACGCCAACGCCGCTTTCGGATCGGTCTCGTTCTGCGCCGCGATCACCGCTAGCGCCGCCTTGTTGTCGGCGCTCGACAGCCGCAACGCCTCGTTCCAATCCCCGGTCGCCTGCGCCATGTAGCGCCGCTCGTCCCGCAACCAGGCGGCACCCGGATGCGCCTTTTCGGCCTCCGTCGCCAGCGCCGTCGCGCGTTCCCAATCTTCCTGCTCCACGGCGATCCGCATCAGGCCACGCAGGCCCAGCAGCCGCGAGTCCGACCGCTCGGCCAATTGCTCGTACAAAGCCGCAGCCTCATCCTCGCGACCCGCCTGCCGGCCGGCCTGCGCTGCGATCAGCAACGTCAACGGCGTGTCGCCGAGCAGGCGCCGACCGCGATCGGCCTCGCGCCGCGCGCCGCCGGAATCGTCCGCTGCCAGCGCGATCAGCGCCCGGTTCAGGGCCAACTCGCCCTTGATCCGCGTGCGGTTGCCGCTGCCATGTCGCACGCGCCGCGGGATGCTGATGACCCAAGCGATGAGGCGGAAGATCGCATACAGGACGATAAACGCGAGCGCGGCCAGCAGCACGGCGAACGGCGTCGACGTCTGCAGCGTGGTGGCGCCGATCGTCGCGGTGATCGAGCCTGGCAGCAGCGACACCCACCACGCGATGGCAACGCAGATGACTGCCGCAATGAATAGCCCGATGGCGCTGCGCATCAGTTGGCCGCCAGGCTGGCGATAGCCGAGCGCGCCGCGACCAGCGACTGCGCCTTTTCCGTCCACGGCTGCATCGCCGCCGCTGCCGGGCCGGCAAGACCCTTCAACGCGTCGACTGAGCCGGCCAGGTCACCATTGTCCAGCTTCTCGTGCGCATGCGCGATCACGCCGGCGATCGGGTCGCCGACCAGGACGCGGTCACCCTGGCGAACCGTCACCGCCTGTTGCGCCCGGGTCCAGAGCCTGGCGCCGAAATCCTGATTGGCCGTGATGGCCGGCTGGCTCGCCTTCTGCGCCGCGTCGGCATAGCGATCGAAGCTCTCCCGCAACGACGACTCCGTCGGCGGCGCCTCGGTGGCGAAGCGCGCCAGGGCAGGAGGTGCGCCAGGGATGTCACCCAGCTTCTGCCCGGCCGCCAGCGCCGCCGCCATGCCCTGCAGCCGCGCCGTGATCTGTGCCTTCTGCGTCAACGCCTTCAGCTGATCGGTCTGCGCGCTCGCCTGCTTCTCCAGCGCGTCGAGCCGCGTGCCGAGCTTGCCTTCGGCATCCTGCGATTGCTGCATCTTGCCGGCGAGGTCGCTCAACTTGGCCGGGTCGAAGGTCGGGCGCTGCTCGAGCGCCGCGAGCCGCTGCGTCAGCGGCGCGACGTCGGGGATCTGTCGGCCAACGGCCTGAACCTGGTCCGACAGCAACGAAAGCTGCTCCGGCGTGACGATCTTGCGCGCTTCCAGCGCGGCGATCTTGTCCGTGAGTTGCGTGATGGTCGCCGGGTCCACCGCCGGGCGCTTTTCGAGCGTGCCGACCTTGTCGGACAACGCGGCGAGGGCGGCTGGAGCGACGACCTGTCGGCTTTCCAACGCCCCGACCTGCTGCTGCAATTTGGTGAAATCGGCGGCGCTCGGCCCGGCCGGCTTCTCCGACATCTTCGTCACTTGGTCGCGCAAGGCGGCAAGCTGCGTCTGCAGCGTATCGACCTGACCGGCCGCCTGGGTCGCAATCGGCGAGGCCGGCGGGTTCTGCCACAAATAGATCAGGCTACCCGCCAACACCACAAAGCCGGCAACGTAGAGCACCGGCAGCAGGTCGCGCTTCCGCGTGGGGTCCGTCGCGTCGACCGTGGTCCGCAAGGGGAGGGAGGGCG
>JBPBQE010000501.1:0-9956 GCA_050954595.1 Janthinobacterium lividum
TGGAATCCTTGTCTGGGGTGTTGATGCCCGGAAGGGCGACGACGGGATAGATTGCGCCCAAAATCTATCGCCAATTGCTGATCTCGAACGTTTTGCCTACGAGGCCCAGACACTTGTCGGCCAACTCTTAATCCCGCGGCACGACGGCATCAAGTTGGAGACAGTTCCGTCAGACACAGAAAAAGGCTCCGGCTATCTCGTCGTTTTTATAGAGCGTTCAGAACGTCGCCCTCATCGATGTGAGGCATCTGGGGAAAAGCAATATTATAAGCGTGCGGGAGACAATACTTTCGCTATGGAACATTATGACATTGAAGACGCCTTTAAACGCGCGGGCTCACCGGTGATACAGTTTGAAGTCTCAATGTCATTTGGTAAACTGGATAAAGAAGAACTTGCACAAGAAATTCTACAACTTATGCCTATTTACTATCACATATTTATGAAAAATACTGGAACAGCAATTGCAAAACATCTTTACATGGCCGTAGATAATTTATCTAATTTTACTATATATGGCCTGCTAAACGGTCGCCGATCGCCGTTGTCTCAAGTCTTCAGGATGGTGAACACACCTATTACGTCGGCCCGACGGAGCTGGTATTGCACCCAGGGTTGCGAGTGGAAGTTCTTAGACTAATTTTATATTACAAGAAGAATTGGCAAGGTCGCACGACTATTGGAGATGGAGTAATTGGTCATGTCGGCAGCGCAGAGTGTGCGCTGCGCGGCGGCGCAGAGAACGCAAGGGAAGCTGCTCGCACTCTTGCGACAGACAGTCAGCAAATCGCGATTTATCTTGGCGAACAGGGCGTAAGATTTTGAGACTTCAGCTAATTTCTTTGCAAGTGATACCGTGACATGCAAAGCACTCCGATGCTCCTCGCCGCCGGCGTAGCTCTTTTGCTAGCAGGAGTGCCGACGCGAGCACAGCAAGTGCCGGTAGCTCCGGATCGAACAGACTGCAACTCCCCCGTTGGCTCAATCGAACAATGGATCTGCTCGAGCAAGCACCTTCGCCAGCTTCAGGACCAGATTGCCGACGACGTAGGCAGGCTCGTTCAAATCAGCCCAAGAGGCTCAGCGATCCAGGGTGAGCAGTCAACCTGGAACACCAATACGTATCGGCGCAGGACGTTGGGGAACGTCTTTCTGCGAGAAGCGATGATCGACAGGCTGCGAGAGATCAGGCGCGTTGCCGCTTTGACCGACGCTGACTTGCGGGAAGTGCATACGGCTGATGATGTCCGCACGACTTGCGTCATAGCGCCTCCACCGCATGTCGACCCCGAGGGCCTGAAATGTGAGGTAGTCGATACCGGGCCGCTTGGGGATGCGATGTTCTTTCAGCGACAAAGGTGGCAACCGGAGACTGGTCCGGTAGATCCAGCTTTGTTTGGCGCCACGGGCGTATTGGTCTTTGATCGTGTGCCGGAAAGGGACGGTTCGCTTCGGCTTGTTGCATGGGACGTCGAGGAGTCCAGTGTGGCAGGAACCCCAGATTTAGTGATGAACGGCTCTGTTGCACGGATTGCTTCAGCCGGCTGAGGTAAGATGATGCGGGGGCCACCCCGGTCATTTTCTGGGGTAGGTTGTCGTGCCGTTCAAAGCCAATGCCGAGCGTCGTCATCGCATTCCAAAACAACGACACCGGGTCACGAACTCTGCCGCCTACGATGCCGCTCTGCGCCAGCGGGGCAGCCTGACCGTATGGTTCACCGAAGCGGCGATTGCGGCATGGAAAGCTGAGGTACGAAAGACGCGAGGCGGCCAGCCACGTTACTCGGGCCTGGCGATTGCGACGGCACTGACGTTGAGGACGGTATTCCACTTGGCGCTGCGGCAGACCGAAGGGCTGATCGGCTCCATCATCACCCTGCTCGGTCTTGATCTCGCGGTGCCGGACCATACGACCCTGAGCCGCCGGGCCGAAAGCCTGGACGTGGTTCGTCCAAGACCAGGCGTCGGTCCCGTCCACCTGCTGGTGGACAGTACGGGGCTGAAGCTGCACGGCTCAGGCGAATGGCTGCTCGAGAAGCACGGCACGAAGACACGGCGGTCCTGGCGCAAGCTCCACATCGCCGTGGACGCCGACACCGGACAGATCGCGGCGGCGACGGTCACCACCAGCGATGTCGATGATGCCTCACAGGTCGGGGTCTTGCTCGATCAGGTGGATGGCCCGGTCGCGTCGTTCACCGCCGACGGCGCGTACGACCAGGATGGCGTCTACCGCGAGGTCGCTGCACGCCATCCCAAGGCGTCCGTCGTCGTCTCGCCACGCTCCAGCGCCGTGCCCAGCGACACAGCCGATAGGGCGCCAACCGTGCGCGACCGGCACCTGCAGGTCATCGCCCAGCGCGGCCGCATGGTTTGGCAGAAGGTTTCCGGCTACAACTGGCGGGCCCTGGTAGAAGCCGACATCAGCCGTTTCAAACGGGTCATCGGCGACGGTCTGCGATCCCGCACCGATCGGCGGCGAGTGATCGAGGTCGGCCTCGCCGTGAACGCAATGAACCGCATGCTGGAACTTGGGCGCCCGGCTTACGTCCGTCTCCCGTAGAATGAGACGAGATGACCGGTCTGCGACTACCTTTCGACCCGTGCAACACAGTCACGGTGCGGCCGTCATCGGTGAACCAGCGGCCGGACCGATACGACTGCGCGATATACGCGCGCAGCCCGGCGCGGCCGGCAAGCTCCGTCACGTCATGCCCGCGGGTGCCGATCTCCATCACCGTGGTCGTGCCGGTGCGGATCAGTTCGGGGATGGAATAGGCGATGCAGTCGCGGCGCATGGCGTCGGTGATCGAGACGTTGCGGGCGGTGAGGAACTCGAACAGGCCGGACAGATAGAACTGCCGCGGGCCGCGATCCTCGACGAAGCTCTTGTCGAGCGGCGACTCGCTCAGATGGACGTGCGTGTTGATCAGGCCCGGCGTCAGCACCTTGCCGGGCGCCTCGACGATCTCGTCGGCGTCGCCGTCGAAACCGTGCCCGACATGGACGATGCGGTCGTTCTCGCAGACGACGACCCCGTCGCGGAGATGGCGGTGGCCGCCGTTCTGAAACGCGACGACGTGACCGGCTTTGATGACTCGACGCAACGCGAAGTCTCCTCTGAACGCCGAACTCTATCGGCCGGCGCGATGAGGCTCAACCTGGGGTCACGATTTGCACCACCCGGTTCCCACAGTGTTCAGGAACGGACCGGCAACCCGGTGCATGTTTTCTGTCTGCTCTCTTCGGGGCTGCACATGTCCAAGACACTGGCCCTGACACCTTCGCCCGTCACCCGTCGGTCTACTCGGTTCGCTCGACGATTTTACACGTATCCCGAACCTACCCCTATCAAGGGCGCCCTTGCCGGACGGCGGCTGTTCTAGAACGTTACGAAAACATATCGGGCGATTAAACGTTTCTTAGAATTTACCTATTATGAGCAGCGAGCCACTGAACCATTTGAAGTCCAAAAGGGCCTACCATGTCGTCCAGCAACGTAATTGTCGCCTTCGTCGGCCAGAACGAGAATGGCATCCTGCGCCATCTCAGCCGCAACCTCATGGACATGTTGAAACCGTTTGGTGTCGAGGGACACGTGATCGACCTCAACGAGCCCACATGGCATGACCGTTTCGATAGCCTCTGGAAGCAGGGGATCACGATGGCCTGGGGCCATGCCGGCATCGGTGCCAAATTTGAGATCGAGGGGAAATGTTTCTGGGATCAAGCCAAGATCCCCTTCATCTCCATCCTTGCCGACCCGCCCGCTTGGCGTCCCTGCAACCACAACGTTACGTCCGGTTACGTCGTCAATGCCTACCTCTATCCGGAGTGGCTGCAGGTGCAGCGCCGCTTCATCAAGGCCCGCCAACCATCCGCGCTGGTGCACGGCGGCCTGGTCCCCAACCCGCATCGCGACGATATTTCCTGGACCGAGCGCCCCCGTCGCATGATCTTCGTCAAGACCGGCGCCGACCCCGAGCAGCGGCGGGCGGCATGGTCGCTTATGCCGCCGCGCTGGCGCACCGTGATGGAGGATGCCGCCGCCGCCGCCCTCGCCCGCCCGACCGGCGACATCACCGACCTCGTGGTCGACGCCGCCGAAGCTCATGACCTGGTGCCCGAACAACGAACCGAACTGCTTTTCTCTCTTATGACCGAGGTCGACCTCTACGTGCGCGACACCCGCTCGACCGCCATGACGAGGGCGTTGCTCGATCTTCCGGTCGACATCTACGGCCGCGGCTGGGACCATGTCAGCGCGGAAGCGACGCGCGCGCGCTTCCATCCCGCCTTCGACGCGGATGGCCTGCCACGCATGTATGCCGAGACGCAATTCATGCTGAACACCAGTCCGAATTTCTCATCCGGCGTCCACGAACGTGTTGCGTATGCGATGGACGCACGCTGCTGTGTGGTGTCGGACGAAAACGACTTCATGAAGCGGGAATTCGAAGCGATCCCGACGTTCTTCGCCGTCGACCCGCGCGATCCGGACCTGAGGGATCGCCTGCACGAAATCTATCACGATCGCACCGATTACACTCCGCTCACCCAGCCCGCCCTCGACCTCACCGAACGGATGTTCAGCGGCGAACGCTATATGCTTTCGCTGCTGGAACTCGCGCACGAAGTCCGCATGACGGCCAAGCTGGTCGAGTACCGGGCCTGAATCACAGGTGTTCGTTCACCGATCGTTAAGCCCTCCCCGTCACAATGGGCTCCAACGTATCGGAGCCGGTCATGCTTATGGCCAAAACCAACACTGTATCGTTGCCCGGCCCTCACCATGGCCCGGCGCCCGCATCCATTCAGGTCGCCAAACCGCGCCTGCCTGATGCTGCGGCCCTGCTACCGTATCTCAGGCAGATCGACCGGAACGCCTGGTATGCTAACCATGGCCCGCTTGCACTCGCCTTCCAGGCGCGTCTGGCCGAGCACTGGGGCGTTCGTTCACAAGACGTGGCTCTGGTCGCCAATGCGACGGTCGGGCTGACGCTGCTCCTTCGCGCGAGCGGTGCTCGCCCGGGGACAGTCTGCCTCATGCCCTCCTGGACCTTCGTCGCCAGTGCCGGCGCGGTCGAGGCTGCCGGGCTCACGCCGCATTTCGTCGACGTGTGTCCGCGGACCTGGGTCCCCGATCCCGCCGACATCATGGCGCTCGCACAGCGTCACGATGTCGGGGCCATCCTCGTCGTCTCCCCCTTCGGGGCTCCACTCGATCTAGCGGCATGGGACGCTGTGCAGCGCCAAACCGGCATTCCAGTTATCATCGACGGTGCAGCCGCCTTCGACACGTTGCGCCACGACGGTCCGATGCCGCCTGGCAAGTGCCCCATTGCCGTCAGCCTGCACGCGACCAAGGTGTTCGGCGTAGGGGAGGGCGGCGCAGTGATCTGCCGTGACCCGGAGACGATGCTTCAGATCCGACGTTTTTCACAATTCGGCTTCTCCGGCTCGCGTGCGGCCATGGTCCCCGGAATCAACGCCAAGCTGTCCGAATACGCCGCCGCCGTCGGTCTCGCCGGCCTCGACGAATGGTCGGTTACCCGCGCCAACTGGGCCGCGATCGGCCGTAACTATATCTCTCAACTTCCCCGCAACGTCGCACTCTCCCCCGGTTTCGGCGATGGCTGGGTCGGCTCCACGTTCAGCGTCGTCTGGCCCACTCTCCGCCCTAAACTGGAAGCTGCTTTGAACGCCCAGGGTGTCGCGACGCTCCATTGGTGGGGCGCCGGCTGCCACACCCAGCCAGCCTATCGCGCCTGCCGCGCAGAACCGCTTCCGGTGACCGAGCGTCTGGCTCGCCAGACCATTGGTTTGCCCTTTTGGCAGGACCTCAGCCCGGCGCAGATCGATACCGTCTGCGCCGCCCTGGCGCGCCTCGCGGGCCCGCTGCCGGCACGCACGCCGAACCGCAAGATTCGGGTCACGACGCATGACTTGGCCGAAATCGGTCGCCGTTAAATAATTCTCAATTAGTACAGTCAATACTGTAACTCTCTACATCTTGGGGAAGTTCAAAATGAACGCATTTCACGAAGGTATCGCCGACATTCTCGAGGTCGCCGTGACCGATCTCGCGCCGACCACAAAGCTTGCCGACCACGGATGGGACTCGCTGGCCATCATCTCGTGCGTCGCGCTGATCGACGAGTGCTTCGGCACCGTGATCTCGGGCTCCACTCTCGCCGCCTGCCACACAGTGGCCGACCTAGATAATTTGGTCGCCCAGAACGTCCCCGCATGAGCCACACGCGGCACCCGGCCCTCTCGGTGGCCGACGTTACGCTCCGCGGGGTGGTGTGCGCCTTGCCGCAGCGCCGGGTTGACAACGACGCTTTTCAGGAGCGTTGGGGCGAAAAGGCGGTCGCGGAGATCACCGCCATGACCGGCGTTGGCGCGCGTTACTGGGCCGATGTTTCGCAGACGGCAGGTGACCTCTGCTTTGACGCGGCCGAGCGCCTGCTCACTCGACTGGAATGGGCACGCGACAGCGTCGACGCCCTGATTTTCGTTACTCAAACACCAGACCAGCGCATGCCCGCTACGTCGTGTACGTTACATGGACGGCTCGGCCTTGCCAACCACTGCCAAGCTTTCGATGTCGGACTCGGCTGTTCGGGCTACGTGTACGGTGTCTGGCTTGCCGCGGCCATGATCGCCGCCGGCTGCACCCGAGTTCTTCTCTTGGCCGGCGACACCAGTAGCCGGCTTATTGACCCGGCTGACCGCGCCACCGCCCTCCTGTTCGGCGATGCCGGCTCGGCCTCAGCCTTCGAGCGCTCCAGGAGTGCCGCCCCGACCCAGTTCATCCTCGGCACTGACGGCACCGGCGCCGCCCACCTCGCCGTCGCTGGCGGCGGCTTTCGCCCGCCGGCCGATCCAGCGGCCGCCAACGAAACTCTCGTTATGGACGGCGGCGCCGTCTTCAGTTTCACCCTTCGCGCCGTCCCGTCGCTGATCCGCACCATGCTCGACACTGCTGGGCGTAGCGTGGCTGACGTCGATTTCTTCGCCCTGCATCAGGCCAACCGATTCATGCTCCGCCACATCGCCAAGAAATTAGCGATCGCTCCCGAAAGCATGCCGATCAACATCGACCGCTACGGTAACACCAGCTCCGCCTCGATCCCCTTGCTGATATGCACCGACCTGTCCGAGCGTATCACCACTGGTCCCGTGAACCTTCTGTTGGCCGGCTTCGGCGTTGGCTTTTCGTGGGGTGCGGCCTTGTTGGACGCGGTCGAGCTTCGCTGCGCCGAACTGCTGGCCGCATGATCTTCGCGCCCAACGCTCTCGCCGGGCGCACCATTCTCGTCACCGGCGCCTCTTCCGGCCTGGGTCGCGCCACCGCGTCGATGATTGCCAGTTGCGGCGGCCGGGTCATCGCCACCGGCCGCGACGCCGCCCGGCTCAACGCGACCGTCGCCGCACTTGCGGGCTCGCAGCACCGTGCGGTCGTGGCAACGATCGACGACGCCGACGCTGCCGCCGGGCTTGTCGTAGACGCAGCCGTCTCAGTCGACGGTCTCGACGGCGTCTTTCACGCGGCCGGCAACGAAGTGGCATTACCGGCGCGTCTAGTCCGCCAGAAACATATCGATGCCGCTATGGGGGCCGCCCTGTTTGGCGGCCTCGGAATCGGCCGTGCCGTCGGCAAAACCGGCGTCATGCGACCCAACAGCTCGATCGTCCTGATGTCGTCGGCCGCCGCAACGCGTGGCCGGCCAGGCTTGTCGACCTACTCCGCGGCCAAAGCCGGCATCGAAGGTCTGACCCGCTCGTTGGCCTGGGAACTTCGCCCCATCCGCGTCAACGCCATCGCCGCCGGGGGCGTCAAGACCCAGATGCACGATCGGTTGCTCCGCGGCCTCTCCGACACGTCGGTTGCCGAGTACGAGCGCGCTCACGCCCTCGGCTTCGGCACCGCTGACGACGTCGCCTCCGCGGCCCTCTTCCTGCTCTCGGCAGCGTCCGCCTGGGTAACCGGCGCGGTCTTGGCGGTCGATGGCGGGTTTACGGCAGGGTGACCACGTGACCGACTATGTCCTCGTCGGCGGCGGAGCCTTCGCGCGCGAACTGCATGATTGGTTCACCCCCGGCTTTCGCGCCACCGGTGACCGGTTCATCGGCTATCTCGACGACGGCGATAGCCCAATGCGCGGCACCGGTCATGACCTGCCGCAACTCGGCACGATCGAGGGCTACACCGCGGTTGCCGGGCACAACCTGGTCATGGCCGTCTCCGCCCCCGCCGCCAAGCAGCTTCTCGTCGCCAAGCTGGGAGCTTCCTGTTTTGCTCGCCTGATTCACCCAACGGCATGGGTTTCCGCCTCTGCCCGCATCGGCCAAGGTGCCATCATCGCCCTAAACACCGACATTTCCGCAAATGCCACAGTTGGAGATTTCGCCACCGTCAACGGCTATTCGAGCGTTGGCCACGATGCGTGCCTAGGCGATTTCGCAACTCTCTCCGGCTACGTCGACCTGACCGGCTACGCCGATATCGGCCGCGCTACCTTCGTCGGCTCCGGTGCCTGCATCCTGCCTAAGGTGAAGCTCGGCGCTTCCTGCACGATCGGTGCCGGCTCGGTCGTCGTCCGTTCCGTCGGTGATGGCGTTACTGTCTACGCCGCGCCAGCCCGGAGGCTCTGACCATGACGCTCGCGGCAGACATCGATCTCGCCACCTCCTACTGGCACCTCGTCGCCCATCGAAGCGAAGTCGGCGCGGATCGCGATTTCGTTCGCCTCGAATGGCCGCTCGGTGACCTCGTGCTCTACAATGACAAAGGCACGGTCATCGCGTTCGATAACGTTTGTCCTCATCGCGGCGCCCGCTTCTTCCTCGATGACCGCGGCAACGCTCCGGCACTCTGCGCCTATCACGGCTGGAGCTATCGGGGCGGTAAGCTCCGCATCCCCAAGCCCGAGACCTATCGCCCCTGCGATCTCGCCGCGGCACGGCTCTGCCAGTATCGCGTCGAGTGGTGTGGTGATTTTCTGTTTGTCGGCGTCACCCCCCTGTCCACCCTATCGACCCAGCTGGGTGCCCTGGCACCGACCCTGGCCGCGATGTCCGCTGACATCGACCGTGCCCGCGACATCAACGCCTACACATACGAGTGCCCCTGGCGCATCGCCGTAGAGAACGCGTTGGAGCCGGACCATGTTCACATGGTCCACCCCGACAGTCTCGGCCTGCTCGAGCTCGATGCCGGCGTCGATACCTTCTTCGGCCGCAACTCCGTCTTGACCGCCGCGATCGGCAACACCCGCATGGCTCGCCGCCTCACCAACATGCGCCGTTTCTTCGACGTCTACGCGGCCGAACCCGGCTATACTGCAATCTATCTGTTCCCCTTCGCCTTTCTCACTTCCACCTTCGGCTACAGCTACGCACTCCAAACTTTCATGCCCGCGCGTAACGGAGCGACTACGCACTTCACCAGCCGTCTGCTGACCTCCCGCCTCGCCAGCCCGGAGATCGAGCCTATCGTCGGGCCGTTTTTCAAGTCCGTTGCTGCCGTCAACCGACAAGTGTTCGCCGAGGATCATGGCATCTGCCGCCGAGTTGATCCCGCCTTCCCGCTTGATGGCTTGGATCGCATTCTCTCTAGCTCCGAGGCGAAGGTCCGCCATTTCCGTGACAGCCTCGCCTACGCTTCGGCGCAAGATTAGAGGACGGAGCCCATCACAAATCGTGGATAATCGGTGCAATGGCGGCTGGCCGGGGCTTTGTCATTGCTGCGTGACGGACTGTTGCCGCTTGAGGGTGCGGTAAACCGTTGGACGCGAGACGGTGAACAGTTCGGCCAGGTCAGTGGATGGAGTAGTCACCGGTGTCTCGCATGCACCGTGACTGTGTTGCACGGGTCGAAAGGTAGTCGCAGACCGGTCATCTCGTCTCATTCTACGGGAGACGGACGTAAGCCGGGCGCCCAAGTTCCA
>JBPBQE010000435.1:0-9926 GCA_050954595.1 Janthinobacterium lividum
CGTTCACGCAGAACAAGGCCACCGGCCAGTTCTACGACCCGGCCAAGCTCCACACGCTGAACCACAAGGGTTCGCACTTCCAGGTGCGCGGTCCCCTCAGCGTCAAGCCGACGCCGCAGGGCCGCCCGATCCTGGTGCAGGCCGGCGCCAATGCGATGGGCCAGGAGATCGCCGCCGCGGATGCCGACGTGGTGTATGCGTCCAACAACGATTTCGCGGCCGCGAAGGAATACTACGGCGCCGTCAAAGGCCGCATGGCGCAGTACGGCCGCGAGCCCGACGAGCTGAAGATCATGCCCGCGCTGGTGCCGATCGTCGGGCGCACCGCGGCTGAGGCGCAAGCCAAGCTGGAGCAATTGCAGTCACTGATCGACCCGCTCGCCGGGCTGGCGCGGATCTACGGGCTGATGGGCGATTTGTCGGGCTACGATCTCGACGGGCCGGTGCCGGAGCCGGTGAACGCCAAGATGCGCTCGATGGCCTATAGCTGGTGGGAGCGGGCCAAGCGCGACGGCCTCAGCATCCGCCAGATGTACAGCCAGTACGCCATCGGCGAGGGCTTCCGCCTGATCGGCACCCCCACGGAAATCGCCGACACGATGGAGCAATGGCTCGACGACGGCGCTGCGGACGGCTTCAACATCACGCCGACGCATCTACCGGGCGGGATGGAGGATTTTGCCCAGCTGGTGGTTCCCGAACTGCGCCGTCGCGGGCGCTTCCGGTCGGAATACGAGGGCATGACGCTGCGCGAGAACCTCGGCCTGGCGCCGCCTCGGAGCCGCTGGCAGAGTTAGTCGGCACGGGTCTTGCTTTATATTCCGTCAACGGCGCCGCATCGCGCCAGGAGACCGAATACCGTGCCCCAGCTGACCCGGCGAGACCTCCTCGCCACCGCAACTGCCGCCTCCGTGATCACTTTGCTGCACAATCAGACACGCGCTGAGGCCCAGACTGCGCCAAAGTCTGGCGGCACGCTGACCAGCCTGCTCACCCCCGAGCCCGCCATCCTGATCCCGGGCGTCAACAGCCAGGCACCGGCGCTGCTGGTGCAGTCCAAGATCTACCAAAGCCTGCTGTCGTTCAGCCCGACGCTCGACCCGCTGCCGCTACTGGCCAAGAGCTGGACCCTGTCGGACGACAAGAAGAGCTGGACCTTCTCGCTGCAGGACAACGTCAAGTTTCACGACGGCACGCCGATGACCGCCGACGATGTGATCTTCTCGATCATGAAGTTCCATTTCACCCTGGCGCCCCGCGCCCGCGCCGTGTTCCAGAACATCGACACCGCCACGGCACCGGACCCGCACACCGTCGTCATCACGCTTAAGGAACCGTTCGAGCCGTTCCTGCTAATGTTCGACGTCACCGCCACCGCGATCGTGCCGAAGCACATCTACGACACGCCCGGCGCCGATGCCGCTTCCTACCGCAACAACCCGGCGAATCAGAAGCCGATCGGCACCGGCCCCTTCGAGTTCGTCGAATGGCAGCGCGGCAACTTCATCCAGCTCAAGAAATTCGCGGATTATTGGCGGCCCGGCAAACCCTACCTCGAGGCCATCACCTACCGCATCGTGCCCGACAGCCAGAGCCGGGCGCTGGCGCTGCAGACCGGCCAGGTCATGATGTCCGCCGCCGGCGACATCGAGCCGTTCGACGTGCCGCGCTTCCGCGAGTTGCCCAACCTCGAGGTCGAGACCAAGGGCTGGGGCTATTTCGCGCCGCTGATGTGGTTGGAGCTGAATCACCGGGTCAAGCCGCTGGACGATGTGCGCGTGCGGCAGGCCATCAGCATGGCGCTCGACCGCAACTTCATCCTCAACCGCCTGTGGTTCGGCATCGGCAAGGCTGCCACCAGCCCGGTCGCCTCGAGCACCCGTTATTTCGATCCCAGCGTCGCGCTCGCACCGTTCGACGTGAAAAAAGCGACCGCGCTGCTCGACGAAGCCGGGGTGAAACCCGGCGCCGACGGCGTGCGGTTCAAGATACGGCACCTCACCCTGCCTTACGGCGAGGTCTGGACCCGGCTGGCCGAATACATCCGCGCCTCGCTCAAGCGCATCGGCATCGAGGTGACGCTCGAAAGCACAGACACTGGCGGCTGGGCCAAGCGCGTCGCCGATTGGGATTACGACACCACGATCAACTACCTCTACCAATACGGTGACCCCACGCTGGGCGTGGAACGGACCTACGTGTCCACCAACATCCAGCACATCGTCTTTACCAACACCGGCGGCTACACCAACCCGGAGGTCGACCGGCTGTTCGCCGAGGCGCGCAAGGCGCCGCTCCCGGCGGACCGGCAAACGGCGTTCTTCGCGGTGCAGAAGCTGCTGGTCGAGCAAATCCCGCAGATCTGGCTGCTGGAGATGTCGTTCCCGACCATCCACGACAAGAAGGTGCACAACCTGCTCGAATACGGCACCGGCGTTCACGCCTGTTTCGACGACGTGTCCATCGGCTGATGCGCGAGTGATCCGAGCTGGCCGCTTCCTGCTCGCGCGGGGCATCAAGATGGTGGCGATTGTGTTTGCCATCATCGTGGTTAATTTCTTCCTCATCCACGCCGCTCCTGGCGACCCCGCCAGCGTCATGGCCGGGCAATCCGGTGCCGCCGACCCGCAATTCATCGAACAGCTGCGGCATCAGTTCGGGCTGGATCAGCCGCTCTCGACCCAGCTCTGGCGATACGTGTCCTCCGTCGCTCAAGGCGACCTCGGCGTGTCGCACCGGCAGCAGCGCACGGTGGCCAGCCTGATCGGCGAGCGGCTCCCGGCGACGCTGTTGCTGACCGGGACGGCGTTCTGCTTCGCGCTGTTGGCCGGCATCTCGCTCGGGGCGGCGGCGGCGCGCCGGGTCGGCACCTGGGCGGACAGCCTCATCACCACGGTCGCCCTCGGCTTCTACGCCACGCCGATCTTCTGGGTCGGGCTGATGCTGGTGTTGATCTTCAGCGTCTGGCTCGGCTGGCTGCCGGCGTTCGGCATGCAGACGGTCGGCGCCGACCTGCACGGCTGGGCCGACATCGCCGATCGGGCACGCTACCTGGTGCTCCCGGCGCTGACGCTTGGCCTGTTCTACATGGGCGTCTATGCCCGCCTCACCCGCAGCGCCATGCTGGAGGTCGCCGGCCAGGATTTCATCAGGACCGCGCGCTCCAAAGGCGTCGCCGAGGGCCGCATCCTGCGCCGCCACATCCTGCGCAACGCCTTGCTTCCGGTCGTCACCCTGGCGGGCATCCAGGCCGGGCAACTGATCGGCGGCTCCGTGCTGGTCGAAACCGTATTCGCCTGGCCCGGCATCGGTCGCCTCGCCTTCGACGCCCTGCTGGCGCGCGACTACCAGGTGCTGCTGGGCGTATTCCTGACCACCTCGGTGCTGGTCGTCGTGTTCAACCTCGTCACCGACCTGATCTATCTCGTAATCGATCCACGGATGTCCGCAGCGTGAGTTTCTTCCGCGCCTTTCTCCGTAACCGCGGCGCTGCGGTCGGGCTGGTGATCCTACTCCTGGTGGGCGTCATGGCCGCGCTCGCGCCGGTCGTGTTTCCATTCTCGCCGTGGGACATGCAGGGCGCGCCGTTTTCGCCGCCCGGTGAGGAAGGGTTCTGGCTCGGCTCCGACAGCCTCGGCCGCGACGTCGCTGCCGACATCGCCTATGGATCATGGGTCTCGCTCCTGGTCGGGGCCGTCTCGACGGCGGCGGGATTGCTGCTCGGCGTGGTGCTCGGCGCGATCGCCGGTTACGCAGGCGGTTGGGTCGACGACGTGATCATGCGGTTCACCGAGTTCTTCCAAACCGTGCCGTCATTCATCCTGGCCGTCGTGCTGGTGGCGATCTTCACGCCCTCGATCGCCTCCATCGTGACCGCCATCGCCGTGGTCTCCTGGCCGCCGGTCACCCGCGTCGTGCGTGCCGAGTTCATGACGCTGCGCACCCGCGAGTTCGTCCAGGCCGCCGAAGTGCTCGGGCGGTCCCGCAGCGCCATCGTATTCCGCGAGATCCTGCCCAACGCGCTCTCGCCCATCATCGTGCTCGCCAGCCTGATGGTGGCCAGCGCCATCCTGCTGGAGGCCGCGCTGTCGTTCCTCGGGCTCGGTGATCCCAACCTGATGTCATGGGGCTTCATGATCGGTGCCGGCCGCAGCGTCATCCGGCTCGCCCCCTGGATGAGCATCTTCCCCGGCCTGGCGCTGTTCCTCACCGTGCTCGCCCTGAACTTGGTCGGCGAAGGCCTCAGCGACGCGCTCAACCCCCGCCTGGCGTGCCGTCGATGAGCCTGCTCAGCATCGAGAACCTCACCGTCAGCTTGCCGGCCGGGGCGGATCGGCCCAACGCGGTCGACGGCGTCTCGTTCAGCCTCGATCCCGGCGAAGTGCTCTGTATCGTTGGGGAAAGCGGCTCCGGCAAGTCCATCTCCGCTGCGGCGCTGACCGGTCTGCTCCCACCCGGTTTGAAAATAACCGGTGGGCATATCGGCTTCGAGGGCGCCGATCTCCGCCACGCCACGCCCGCCGCCATGCGCGCGCTCCGCGGCGCCCGCATCGGCACCGTGTTTCAGGAGCCGATGACCGCGCTCAATCCGCTGATGCGCATCGGTGACCAAGTGGCCGAAGTGATGCAGGCGCACCGCCGGCCGGTCGGAAGCCGGGTCGCCGATCTGCTCGAGGCCGTCGGCCTGCCCGACCCGGTCCGTATTGCCCGCTCCTACCCGCACGCCCTTTCCGGCGGGCAGCGTCAGCGCGTGATGATCGCCACCGCGCTCGCGCTGGAACCCGCGATCCTGATCGCCGACGAGCCCACCACGGCGCTGGACGTCACCACCCAGAAACAGATTCTCACCCTAATTCGCGATATCCAGCGCCGCCGCGGCACCGGCGTGCTGTTCATCACCCACGATTTCGGCGTCGTGGCCGACATCGCCGACCGCGTCGCCGTCATGCAGCGCGGCGTCATCGTCGAGCAGGGCAGCGCCGACGCCGTGCTGCACGCACCGCAACATCCCTACACCCGCGCCCTGATCGCCGCCGTGCCGCACCGGGCCGCCGATCAGCGCCCCGCCGCGGAAGGCCCGGTGCTGCTGGACCTCGACCGCGTCGGCAAGATTTATCGAAGCCGCAGCCTGTTCGGCGCCGGCCGCGTCGTTCCGGCGGTGCAAGCGGCATCGTTGCAGATCCGCCGCGGCGAGACGCTCGGGCTGGTGGGCGAAAGCGGCTCCGGCAAGAGCACGCTGGCGCGCTGCGTGGTGCGGCTAGTGGTGGCCGACGAGGGCGCCATCAGGTTCGACGGCACCGATCTGCGCCCGCTCGACCGGACGGGCTGGCTGCCTTACCGCAAGCGCATCCAGATGGTGTTCCAGGACCCGTTCGCCTCGCTCAATCCGCGGCGCCGGGTCGGCGACATCCTGATGGAAGGGCCGGTCGCACATGGCATGGGCCGCACCCAGGCCCGCACCCGTGCCGCCGAGCTGCTGGACCTGGTGCGGCTCGATCCCGGCGCCGTGGACCGCTTCCCGCACGAGTTCAGCGGCGGCCAGCGTCAGCGCATCGGCATCGCCCGCGCGCTGGCAATGGAGCCCGAACTACTGATCGCCGACGAACCGGTCTCCGCGCTCGACGTCTCGGTGCAGGCGCAGGTGCTGGCGCTGCTAGAGGACCTACGCGTGCGGCTCGGGCTGACGATGCTGTTCATCACGCACGACCTCCGGGTCGCGGCGCAGATCTGCGACCGGGTCGCGGTGATGCAGCGCGGCGTCATCGTCGAGCAGGGCCGCACCGATGCGGTGTTCGCCCACCCGTCGCATCCCTACACGCAGGCGTTGCTCGACAGCGTTCCCGGCCGGCATTGGACGCCGCCCGTCACAGCGTGAGCCCGCCATCGACGTGCAAGGACTGGCCGGTGATGAACGCCGCGTCGGGGCCGAGCAGGAACATGATCGCGGCGGCGACCTCGTCCGGCTCGCCGTAACGGCCGAACGGGACCAGCGCGGTGACCCGGGCGCGGGCATCCGCGTCGAGGGCGGTGTGTTGCGCCGGGTCCTTGGCGATGAAGCCGGGGAGTACCGCGTTGACCGGGATGCGCTCGGGCGCGAGCTGCATCGCTAGGGACCGCACCAGCCCGGCCAGCGCCGCCTTGCTGGCGGAGGTCGCCGGAAACAGCATGTCCGGCCCGAACCGGACGCGGTCGGCCAGGAAGGAGCCGACGGCGACGATGCGCGGCGCTGAACTCTGCCGGAGCAGCGGTAAGGCGGCGGTGACGAGGTGAAAGAACGCGGTGACGTTGGCGGCCAGGCTGGCCTCCAACCCGGCCGCATCCAACGCCCCGATTGGTCGCCGGTCAGCGAACCCGGCGGCATGCACCACGCGGTCGACCCGGCCCCATCGCTCGGTAGCCGCCGCGACGACCGCTTCGGCCCGCGCCGGAACCAGGAAATCCTCGACCGCCACCAGCGCCTCCGCCCCGGCCGCGACGAGATCGGCGGCCAGCGCATCGGCCACATTCCGCCGCCGCCCGGTATGGATCAGCACGCGCGCACCCGGCCCGGCCAGCCGCCGGCACAAGGCGGCACCGATGCCGGACCCGCCGCCAGTCACCACGGTGACGGTCATGCCCGCTTGGCCAGGCGCTGCTCGTAATGCTGCACGAACCGCGTCGTCGGGAACAACAGGACAAAGTAGATCGCCGCGACGACGGTGTAGACTTCCAGCGGCCGATACGTATCCGCCGTGATCAGCGTGCCCTGGTAGAGCAGGTCAGGCACGGCGATGGTCGATACTAGAGACGTGTTCTTCAGCTGCGTGATGGACTGGTTCAGCAACGGCGGCACCATCCGCCGCACCGCTTGCGGCAGGATGGCCAGGCGCATCACGTGCCACGGCCGTAGCCCGAGCGCGCGTGCCGCGTCCCACTGTCCCGGCTCGATGGACAGGATACCGCCGCGGAAGATCTCGGCATAGAACGCGCCGGTATAGAGCGACAGCACCAGCACCGCCGCTATCGTCGCCGAAATCTGCACGTTCAGCAGCACCGGCAACGCGTAGTAGAACCAGATGATCAGCACCAGCAACGGCGTGCAGCGGAAGAACTCGATCAGGGCTACCAGTGGCGCATTAACCAGACGCGATTTGGAGAGCCGCGCCATGCCGATCGCCAAGCCGAGGATCATGCCCAGCGCGATGGTGCCGACCGTATAGGCCAGCGTCACTTCGACCCCCGAGATGAACAGCGGGATGTAGCGCGAAAGAAAGCCGAAGCTCCACTGGTAGACCATGCCGGCCCAGAACTAGAACGTCATCTCGGGCGGCAGCTCGTCGCGCTTGGCCCCGAGTTGCTCCATCCCCGCGATCATCCATTCGCGGATTTGGCCGCTGCCGCGGTTGAAGTCGATCCAGGCGTTCAACACCTCGCGGAAGCGCTGGTCCGGCTCGTATTGCACGCCCAGGCTGCTCGGCAGCGCGACGTCCGGCTGTTTGAGCAGGTGATACGGCCCCATCGCGGGGTTCTTCCCGACTGCCGCCACTCCGAGCGTGGCCGCCATCACCACCGCATCGACCCGGCCGGATTGCAGCGCCAGCACGCAATCGTCGCGCGTCTTGAAGCCGGTGAGCTGCGCCTTGGTCAGATACCGATGCGCCACCGTGTCGTGCGAGGAGCCGATGTCGAACGCCACCTTCACCTCCGGCTTGTCGAGATCGGCCCATACCTTCGGGTCGAAGCCCTTTTTGGCCAGGCAGCCGAACGGATTGATGATGGTCGGCCGCGTGAACGCGATCGACAGCGCCCGCTGCGGCGTCGGGTTGAGCGCGAAGGCGAGGTCGATCTTGTTGGACTGCAGATCCAGCACCGAGTTGCCGTAGGTGGATTCGACAAAAGCCAGCTTGGCATCGAACACGCCGGCGATGTTCTTCGCCATCTCGATGCAGGCGCCGCTCCAGGTGCCGGCAACCAAATCCTTGGCGAAATACGGCAGCTCGCCGGGCAGCACGGCGATGCGCAGCGTCTTGGTGCGCTGCACGCGGTCGAATGTGCTCTCGCCCTTCTCCTGCGCCTGGGCCGTGCCGATCAGGCCGACAGGCAAGAGGGCGGCGGCGGCGGCCAGGGAACGGCGGCTGGTCTTGCTGATCATCTCAGTCCTTTCAAAGCTAACGAAAACGCGCCGGGTCGAACGCGGCGATGGGGATTTCCGGCGTGCGTCCGCCGGCCATCTGGGCAACGACCCGGCCGGTGCGTGCCGCGGCGACCAGGCCGACATGACCGTGGCCGAAAGCATAAAGAATATCCGGCGTGGCGCGCGATGGCCCGATACAAGCTAGGCCGTCCGGCATGCTGGGGCGATGCCCCATCCAGACGGTGATCCGCTCGGCCGGTAGATCGCGCGGCAGATCGGGAAAACATCGCACCAGGTGGTCGCGCAGCACCTCGGCCCGCCGCCAATCCGGCGCGGCTTCCAGCCCGGCAATTTCCACCTGTCCCGCGCAACGCAGGCCGCCATCGGTCATGGTGATGGCCATCTTGCCGTCCGACGGCATCAGCGGCACCCGCGGCCCCGTCTCCGGGTCGCGCAACACGGCATGGTAGCCGCGCTCGCTTTCCAGCGGCACCGTATCGCCGGCCAACTTGGCCAATGCCTTGGACCGCGCCCCGGCGCAGATGACGGCGCCATCGCACTCGACCGGCCCCGCATCGGTCTCCACCGCCCGCAAGCGCCCGCCCTCAATACGGAAGCCAGTCGCGCGGCATTGCCGCAGCGTCGCACCTTCCCTAGTGCCCAACGCGACCAACGCGGCGACATAGGCGCCGGGATCGCGGCAATGGCCGGCATCCTCGATCAGCACGCCGAACCGGTAGCGCCGATCCAATGACGGCTCACGCTGCCGCATCTCGTCTTCGTCGAGTTCGAGCCAGCGCAGACCCACCGCGGCGCGCGTGCGGAACGACGACGCCTCCGCCTCGAACGCGGCGCGGTCCGGGTACACGTACATCAATCCCTTGCGCTCGATCAGCGCGCCGACCCCGGCTTCGTCCGCCAAGGTGGCGTGCAGCGCGGGCGCATCCTCAAGCAGCGGCCGCAGCGCCTGCGCCGTTCGCATGACGCGCTCCTCGGTCCAACCCGCGGCGAGATAGCGCAACAGCCACGACACCACCCGCGGCAGATATCGCCAGCGGATCGACAATGGGCCCAGCGGATCCAGCAAGAAGCCCGGGACCTTGCGCCAGGTGCCGGGCCCAGCCGGCGGAATGACGGACATGGTCGAGAGCCAGCAGCCATTGCCATAGCTGGCGGCCTGCTCGCCGCCGGGCGGGCCGGGTTCGACGATCGTCACGCGATGCCCGTCGCGCAGGAGTTCCAGGGCGGTAGCGGCCCCGACCGCTCCGGCGCCGATGACGACGATGCTCCGTTTCATGGGATGACCCTAAACCATCGCACCGCAGCGATAACAGGCACCGGACCTTGATTTCGGGAGAATGGAAGCCTTTTTCCTCGCTATGCCCGATACCGACATCATCATTCTCGGCGCCGGCGCGGCCGGGCTGATGTGCGCCCTCACCGCGGGCCAGCGGGGGCGCCGCGTGGTGGTGCTCGACCATGCCAGGCAACCCGGCGAGAAAATCCTCATCTCTGGCGGTGGACGCTGCAACTTCACCAATCTCGACTGCCGGCCGGAGCGCTTCCTGTCGGCCAACCCGAAATTCTGCCGCTCCGCCCTGTCCCGCTACACGCCACAGGATTTCCTCGACATGGTCGAGCGGCACGGCATCGCCTGGCACGAGAAGACGCTCGGCCAACTATTCTGTGACGGCTCGGCGCGGCAGATCGTGGAAATGCTGGTGGCCGAATGCCGGGCCGTGGGCGTCGACATCCGCATGCAGCAACGGCTCGGCGACATCGGGCGCGGCGACCATTTCCAGGTCGAGACCGA
>JBPBQE010000503.1:0-9841 GCA_050954595.1 Janthinobacterium lividum
TGATGGCCGTCGTGCGCCCGGACGGATCGATGTCGTGTACGGGCACACAATTGGTGCCACCGACCTTCAAAGTCGCCGACCGTCGCTGGTTTCCAGGAAGCTTCGGCCCCGGACGCGCCCGAGACCGTCATTAGTGAGTTGCTGATTTCCCGGGCGACCGGCACCCCCGCGGTTGTCGTCGCCACGCCCGGCGTGGCCAACCGAGACGGCGCGCACAGTGTGATCAGCGCCGCATTGAGCCTGCCCTGGTTCGAGGACGTGGCCGCGAGCCTGTCCGGTTCCACCGGCGCCTCCATCCAGATCGTCAACGGCCGGGACGGCACCGTGATCGCCCAACTGCCCAAGTTGAAAAAGCCTATCGAGCACCAGACTTTGCCGCCGAAGCTAGCCGAGCTGATCAAGACCTCCAGCCGTGGCATCACCGAGATCATCACACCGGACGGAGAGACCCGTCTTGTCGGGTATCGCTGGTTGCCCGGGGACTCCGGCGCGCATTCGGCCGTCGTGGTCAGCTTGAACAAAGCCGTCGTCGCTGCCGAAGCCGATCGGAATTTGATCTTCGGGCTGCTCACCGACGCGGCAGCGTTGACCTGTGGTGTGCTGATTGCGTCGGCCGTTGCGGAAATCTCCATCGTCCGCCCGCTTTCCTCGCTGGCCCGCATGGCCGTCAGCTTCGGCAGCGGCAACCTCGATGCCCGCGTGCGCGTCGAGGAGTTCACCGTCGCTGAACTGAAGATTCTCGGCCGGACGCTCAACCGCGCCGTTGAACAGGTCCAGCTACGCGACCACGAGCTCGAGAAGCTCACCTTGCGCGATCCGCTGACGGGTTTGGCCAACCGGCGTTGCTTCGACTCCGCGCTCGATCTCGCATGGAAGCGCGCCAAAAGGCGCGGATCGTCCATTGCCCTCATCATGGTCGATGTTGACTACTTCAAGCTGTATAACGACACCTATGGCCATCTCGCCGGTGACGAATGCCTTCGCAGCATCGCCGCGGCGATTGCGCTGCGGGCACGCTCGACCGACGACGTCGTCTCCCGCTACGGCGGCGAGGAGATCGCGATCCTCATCCCCAACATCGACCTGCATGACGCGGCATCGATGGCCGACCGCGTGGTCTTGGAGATCCGCAACCTCGAACTTCCTCATCGCGCATCGCCGACGCAGTGGATCTCGGTCAGTGCCGGCCTGGCGCTCATGGTGCCTGGCAACGTCGATACCGGGCCGCATGCGCTGATCGAAGCGGCCGACCGCGCGCTCTATGACGCCAAACGGTCCGGGCGAGGCCGCGCCGTTTGCGCCGGGCTCGAGACGACGGCCGGGTCGCACGCTTGAGGCCGGCCGACGCCTGAACCGTTGCGGCCTCTGAGCTTGCAGCAACGCCCGAAGCGTCGTCTCTTTCCGGCCAACCTTCCCAACGCGCGTGTATGCATGACTGAAACGATCGTCGTTCTCGACCCGATTCCACCCGCCACCGCCGAGCGGTTGCAAAAGCTGGTTCCGCCCGGGATGCAGCTTACCTGGGGAACCTCGCGCGACGAGGCGCATCTCCAATCCATCATCGCCGAAGCCGATTACGCGATCTCTGGCCAGATTGCCGTGCCCGGGAACGTGCTCCGCGCGGCCACACGACTCAAATTGCTGCATAAATGGGGCGTGGGCGTCGATAATTTCGATCTGGACACCGCGCGTGCCATGGGTCTGCCGGTCGCACGCACCACCGGCAGCAACGCCGTTCCCGTAGCAGAATTTACCCTGGGCCTCACCATCGCCTGCATGCGGCACCTCGCGCACGGCCATGCCGCGCTGGCCGAGGGCCAATGGACCGGCGGCAATTTCGGCCGCCCCAGCCTGCAACTTTCCGGCAAGACGGTCGGCATCGTCGGCTTTGGCGCCATCGGCCAAGCCTACGCCCGCCTCCTCGCCGGTTTCGATTGCCCGATCCTGTATACGCAGCGCCGCTGCCTCGACGCCGATGCCGAGTTCGGAGCCCGCTATGTCCCGCTCGACGAACTGCTGGCCCAGGCGGACATCGTTTCGCTGCACTGTCCGCTCACACCGGAGACGACCGGGCTGATCGACCGGGCCGCATTTCACCGCATGAAGCCCGGTGCCGTGCTGATCAACGTCGCCCGCGGCGGCGTCGTGGTCGAGGCCGACCTGATCTGGGCATTGAACAACCGCATCATTCAGGCGGCTGCGATGGATGTTTTCGCCACCGAGCCGCTGCCCGTCGGGTCCGACCTGATCGGCGTACCTGGCCTGGTGCTGACGCCGCACATTGCCGCACACGCCGCCGAGACGTTCGAGCCGACGGTGCTCCAGATGTTCGGCAACATCCAACGTGTCGCGCGCGGCGAGCCGATCCCGGAGAAGGATCTCGTGCGTTGACCGGTCGGTTCGGCTTCACCTGCGAGAAGGGCTCCGCGACCGGCTCGCGCGGCATGGTCGTCACCAACAATCCGCTGGCGTCGTCGGCCGGCGCTCAAATCCTGCTGGCGGGCGGCAATGCGGTTGATGCCGCCATCGCGGCGCTGTTCGCCCTCACCGTCGCCGAACCGATGATGGTCGGCGTGCTCGGCGGCGGGGTCGCGCATCTCCGCTTGGCCGATGGCCGGCACGTCATCGTGGATGGGCTCAGCACCGCCCCGCTGGCCGCCACGCCGGATTTGTACCGTCCCGTCTCGGACGTGTTGCCCGATTATCAGGAGACGGTGGGTCGGGAGAATTACGCCGGGTCGCGCGCGGTCGCGGTGCCTGGCGCGCTAGCTGCCTGGTGCCAGACGCTTGAGCAGTTCGGCACGATGCCGCTGACCGATGTGCTGCGCCCGGCCGTCGCCATCGCCGATGCTGGCTTCATCGTCACGCCATACCTCGAAACCTGCATCGGCGATTGCGCCGCCGACTTGTCTCGCGACCCAGACTTGGCCGCGCTTCTGCTCCCGAACGGCAGCCCGGCCCCTGCCGGCTCGCGCATACGCCGCCCGGATTACGCCGCCACCCTGCGCTTGATCGCCGAGCAGGGCGCAGCCTCCCTCTACGGCGGCATCCTCGGCCACGCGCTCACCGAGTTCATGGCCGAGTCAGGAGGCTTGATCACCGCGGCCGACCTCGCCGCCTACGCCGTCAAGCAACGTGACCCCGTGCGCACCACCTATCGCGGCTACGAGATCGTCGGCCCGCCCCCGCCGGCCTCGTCGGGCGTGCACATCGCGCAGATGCTCGGCATGCTCGAAGGCTTCGACCTCCGTGCGATGGGATTCGGTTCGGTCCGATCCATTCATCTGCTGGCCGAAGTGCTGAAATGTGCCTTTGCCGATCGCTCTGCCGTCACCGGCGACCCGGATTTCGTCGCCGTCCCGATCGCCAAGCTGATCTCGCCCGCTTACGCCGCCAGCCGCCGTGCCGAAATCGACCTCACGCGCGCTCGCACATGGCAGGCCGGGATCGCCGCCGGTGAAAGCGCCGACACGACGCACGTCACGGTAGCCGACAGTGGCGGGGTCGTTGTCAGCACGACGCAGACGCTCAACGGCCTGTTCGGCGCCCGCGTCGCCGTGCCCGGCACCGGCCTGATCTGCAACAACTACATGTTCAACTTCGACCCGCATCCTGGCCGGGCGCTTTCCATCGCGCCAGGCAAACGGGTTTTCACCTCGATGGCGCCCATGATGGCGTTGCGCGATGGCCGCCTGGCGTTTGCGCTGGGCCTACCGGGCGCGTTGCGGATCTTCCCCTCGGCACTGCAGGCAATCGTCAACCTCGTCGATCACGGCATGTCGCTACAGGAGGCCGTCGAAGCTCCCCGTATCTTCACCCAAGGGCACGTTCTCGAAATCGAGGCCGGGCTGGTCGACCGCGTGCGAGACGAACTGAAAGGCATGGGTCACGACGTGGTTGCCTCGCCTCGCATTGCCGGCGGCATGAATGCGATCGGTTTCGGATCGGACGGAACGCTGACGGGCGCTGCCTGCTGGCGGGCGGACGGCACGCCGGTCGGCATCGGCGGCGGCCTTGCCCGCGCCGGAATCGGATTTGCCATCTGACGCGATCGCCAGAATCGCCGGAGTCGGACGGTCACGAGCAGCTTTCACGTCACATCGACGGAACGTTTACCGCGACGTATGAACCCAAACGCATGATCGCGTGTTGATACGTTTCATCCCCGAAAGCTACCCATGAGCATTAGTCTGCCGAAATCCAAAATTCTCGAGGGCCGCCCCTCCCCGCGCGGCGCTGCTTGGACGGGTCTTGGCGTAAATTTCTCGATCTTCTCCGCAAACGCCACGAAGGTTGAGCTGTGCCTGTTCGATGACCAGGGCGAGACCGAACTCGAACGCCTCGAACTGCCAGAATACACCAACGAGATCTTCCACGGCTTCGTGCCCAATGCCCGACCCGGGACGATCTATGGTTACCGAGTCCACGGCCCCTACGCTCCGCTGGAGGGCCACCGGTTCAATCACAACAAGCTGTTGCTCGATCCCTATGCCAAATCGCTGATCGGCCAGGTCGAGTGGAACCCTGCCCTGTTCGGTTACCAGGTCGAGAGCGGCGACGACCTGACGTTCGATGAACGTGACAGTGCGAAGTACATGCCAAAGGCGCGAGTCATCGACAGCGCCTTCACTTGGGGCAACGACCGCCGCCCCAATCTCGGCTGGGACCAGCTTGTCGTGGCCGAGTTGCACGTCAAGGGCTACACCAAGCTCCACCCTGACGTACCCGAGCCCTATCGCGGCACGTTCCGCGGCCTGGCCGACCCGGCGGTCATCCGGCACCTGAAGTCGATCGGCGTCACCTCCGTCGAGTTGCTGCCCATCCACAGCTTCGTTAACGATGACTACCTGCTCGAGAAGGGCATGGTGAACTACTGGGGCTACAACACGATCGGCTTCTTCTCGCCGGTCCGGCGGTACGCCAGCAATCCGGATTTCGCGTTCGCCGAGTTCAAGGAGATGGTGGCACGGCTACACGATGCCGGCCTCGAGGTCATCCTCGACGTGGTCTACAACCACACCGCCGAAGGCAACGAGAAGGGCGCGACGCTCTCCTTCAAGGGTATCGATAACGCGAGCTACTACCGCCTGCTACCCGACCAGCCGCGCTACTACATCAACGACACCGGCACCGGGAACACGGTCAACCTCAGCCATCCTCGTGTGATCCAGATGGTCACCGACAGCCTGCGTTACTGGGCGGAGGACATGCATGTCGACGGCTTCCGCTTCGACCTCGGCACCATCCTGGCCCGCGAGCCGCACGGCTTCGACATCCAGAGCGGCTTCCTCCGCGCTGTTGGGCAGGACCCAGTGCTTCAGGAGGTTAAGCTCATTGCCGAGCCGTGGGATTGCGGTCCGGGCGGCTATCAGGTCGGCGGCTTTGCGCCGGGCTGGGCGGAATGGAACGACCGCTTCCGTGACACCGTGCGCGCATTCTGGAAGGGCGACGACGGCATGCTTCCGGAGTTGGCACAGCGGATCACTGGCTCGGCCGACAAATTCGACTGGGGCGGGCGCCGGCCGTGGTCGAGCGTCAACTTCGTCACCGCCCATGACGGTTTCACGCTGAACGACAGCTTCTCCTATAACGAGAAGCACAACGACGCGAACGGCGAGAATAATCGTGACGGCAACAGCAACAACCTGAGTTGGAACTGCGGCGTCGAAGGTCCGACTGACGATCCGGAGATCAACGAGCTTCGCGAACGCTCCAAGCGAAACGTGCTGGCCACACTGCTGCTATCGCAGGGCCTTCCCATGCTCGTCGCCGGCGACGAGTTCGGACGCACGCAGAACGGCAACAACAATGCCTACTGCCAAGACAACGAAATTTCTTGGGTCAACTGGGATATCGGTGCGCCCGGCAAGTCGTTGATGCGGTTCGTTACCAAGTTGGCGCAGATCCGCCGGAACTTCCCGATTCTGCGGCGTGAGCGTTTCCTCACTGGCGCCTACAACGAAGATTTGCAGATCAGCGAGCTGACCTGGCTGACACCGTCCGGCACAGAGATGACGCCGGCGAATTGGGAGGACCCGATCGCCAAATGCATGGGTCTCATCCTCGATGGCCGTGCTCAGCCTACCGGGATCCGCAAGCGCGGCAGCGACCGCACCGTGTTGATGATCTTCAATGCCTCGCACACACTCGTTGATTTCAAGCTGCCGGATGTTTATGGCGGCGGCGAGTGGCGCCTGATGATCGACACCAATCAGCCGGAGCTGAGTGACGAACCCGTCTTCGAGTTCGGGCAGAGCTATGGTGTCACGTCGCGGTCCCTGTTGCTGTTCGAGCTGCGTCAACCCGACGCATGAACGTCGGCGATGTCATGAGCCGAGAAGTCGAGTTCATCGGTCAGAAGGCATCCGCACAGGATGCCGCCGAGCTGATGGGCGAGATCGATGTCGGTGCGCTGCCGGTCGGAACGGCCGATCGGCTCCATGGGATCGTGACGGATCGGGATTTGCTCTACCGGGTCGTGGCCAAAGGCCTCGACCCGGTGTCGACCCGGCTCCGTGACATCGCATCGCGTCCGGTAATCACCTGCCGACCCTCCGACACCCTGCATTCGGCGATGGATGCCATGGCGGCAAATCATATACGTCGGATGCCGGTTCAGAACCCGGAAACGTCGATGATCGTCGGCTGGGTCACACTGGCAGACATCTCGCGAACGCTGCTGATCGGCAGCGGAGAACTGCAACAGGCTTTGCGAGCGATGACGGAAGCCTAGATGCCGCTGCTAGCGGCGATAGCGCCGGGCAGCGCTGCGAACGATCGCAGTCGGTAGGTCGAAGCGGGCCTGGATCATGTCGCACAGCATGACGCTGACCGGGTAGCGCGTGTCGGACGCCATGAGTGCCGCGACATAGGCGTAGATCGACAGGCCCAGTTCTTGCGCGAGATTGAATGTCTCGTTCAGCGGCAACGGGGCGGTGAGGCCCTGGTCAAAGGCCATCAACGTGTTGGGGTCGCCGCCTACGCCGCCCAGCCAACTCCGCAGCGTCGGCCCGAACTCGATGGCCTCCGCAGAGGGCCGCCCTATCAAAAGAAAAGACGCGAGCATCCGTGCCAACGCTGCGCGCTGCAGGGCCGACAAGGTGGCGACGTTGAACGTCAACGGCATCAGGGTCTGATGCCGGTTCTGCAGCCATCCGTGCAGCACTTTGACGCCCAGCGCATCCTGAATGACGGCCGTCCCGTCATTGGCGTCCCGCTCGCGCCGTCCACTGCCAAAGGCTTGGGTGTCAATCGCCAACGGACCGACCCCGGTAGCTAACGCCTCGAGCGCGGGCGAAGCTCCGTCGGCCGGCTCACGCCACTTGAACAACTGCAAGAAACTCATCGCCGAACGACTTAGGCGGACACCGTCCGAGCTAGCTGTTCGTCGATCTGCATCAACAATCTCGAAAAATCGACCGGTTTCGGATGGTAATCATCGCATCCGGCGGCAAGCGCCTTCTCGCGATCGCCCGACATCGCGTGTGCCGTCAAAGCGATGATCGGTGTCCCGCTCAGTTCCGGGTTACCCTTGATGGTTCCTGCAACGGTCCAGCCGTCCATGATCGGCAGGTTCATGTCGAGCAGAACGATGTCCGGCCGCTCACTCGACGCCTTGTCGACTGCCTGTTGCCCATCGGTGGCCAGCACCACGTCGAACCCGCGGCGCTTCAACCGGCGCGAAAGGAAGTCCCAGATTTCCTCATGGTCCTCGACCAACAAAATCTTACTCATGTCGCCGTCGCTCCGATCGCATTTGGCAGCCGAATCTCACCCACTCACCTCGCCTACGAACTTTCGCCGCCCGCAAAACCGTGGCATCCCCTGAAAACACCAGCCGCCTACCAGGGTTGCACAGCTCCGTCCTAACATAAGGTGAACGGCGAGATGACAACCGATCAGATCCTCGCTTTCACACTCCTGGGCTGCACCGTCGGTGCCTTCGCCTGGGGCCGACTGCCCTATGACCTCATTGCGCTCACCTCGCTGGGCATCGGGCTGATCGTCGGTATTATCCCGGCCAAGCACGCGTTCGAGGGTTTCTCGGACGACGTCGTGGTCATCATCGGTGCCGCGCTGGTCGTCAGCGCCGCCATCGCCCGCTCGGGGGTTGTCGAAGCGGCGATGCGTCCGCTGCTGCCGAAGCTGAAGACCACGGCCATACAGGTTCCGGTCCTGTGCGCGTGCTGCATGGGCCTATCGATGGTGACCAAGAACGTCGGCGCCCTGGCCGTGTTCATGCCGGTCGCGATGCAGCTCTGCCGCCGCAACAAGACCCCGGCCTCGGCCGTGCTGATGCCGATGGCGTTCTCCGCCATGCTCGGCGGTATCGTCACCATGGTCGGCACGGCGCCGAACATTCTGATTTCCAAGGTCCGCTTCGACACGATCGGCAAGCCGTTCAGCCTGTTTTCCTTCACGCCGGTCGGCCTTGCGGTGGCACTCGCCGGGCTGGTGTTCGTGAGCTTCGCCTGGGGCCTGTTGCCACGCGGCCGCCGCGGCGCGTCCGGGATGAGCGCCGCCTTCAATCTCGAGAGCTACACCGCCGAGGCGAACGTGCCGGCCCAGTCCGCCGCGGTGGGCCGCACCGTCGCCGAGCTCGAGGCCATGGCCGAAGGTGACGTCCAGGTCGCCATGGTGATCCGCGAGCGATTCCGGCGCTTCCCGCCGCGTGCCGATAGCCTGGTGCGCGAGGACGATCTGTTGCTGCTGCGCGGCGAGCCGTCCGATCTCGATCGCCTGGTCGGCCGGGCCGATCTCCGGCTGGCCGGGTCGGCAAGCGGCGAGGCGCAGATCGTCGAGGGCGTCATCACGGCCGACTCGGCCCTGGTTGGCCGCACGGTCACCCAGACGCAGCTGCAGGACCGCTACGAGATGAGCGTCATGGCCGTCAGCCGCAGCGGCAAGCGTATCAGCCAGCGACTAGCCACCGTCCGTCTGCGTGCCGGCGACGTCATCGTGCTGCGCAGCGCATCGCCGCAGATGGCCGACACGCTGGGCGAACTCCGCATCCTGCCGCTGGCTCATCGCAGCATTAGCCTGGGCCGCAACGAGCGCAGCATCTGGCCCGTGCTCGTCCTGGCCGTGGCCATGGGCCTCGTCGCCGCCCACGTGCTCACCGTCGGCGTCGCCTTCTTCCTGGCCGCGGTGGCCATGCTGCTGCTGCGCACGATGACGATGCATGAAGCCTATGAGACGGTGGAATGGCACGTCCTGATCCTGCTCGGCGCGCTGATCCCGGTCACCCATGCCCTGCACGATAGTGGCGGCACCGCCCTGCTGGCCAATCTGGTGCTCTCCGTGGTGCAGGGCCTGCCCGGACCCTGGGCGCTTTGCTTCATCCTGGTCATCACCCTCATAGTGACGCCGTTCCTCCATAACGCGCCCACCGTGCTCATCATGGGTCCACTGGCCGCCAGCGTCGCGCTCAAGCTCGGCTACAACGTCGATCCGTTCCTCATGGCCGTCGCGCTAGGCGCTGGCTGCGACTTCCTTTCGCCGCTTGGACATCAGTGCAACACCCTCGTCATGGGGCCCGGCGGGTATCGGTTCGCCGACTACTCGAGGCTTGGGGCGCCGCTCTCCTTCATGGTGATCGTGGTCGGCTTGCCGATGATTCTATGGGTGTGGCCGCTTCACGGTTGAGCGCCGCGGCGGCGTGACACCGTCTCGCGGATGTGGCCATTCTCGCGAACTTCTTAAGGACCCGACGTCATCGTAGACCACCCTGCCCCCACCATGCTGACCGAACGCAAGCTGACCGCCTCGGCCGTGCGCACCACCGCCATGCTCAACGGTGGCGCCGTCGTCGTGGCAGCCCTGTATTTCGGCCAGGAGCTGC
>JBPBQE010000508.1:0-9828 GCA_050954595.1 Janthinobacterium lividum
GCGCAAGATGGCGGGCGAGTTCCAGACCCATGTCGACGAGATGATGCGCGACGCGAACATGAGCGAGGTTCGGGACACGTTCAACGACATCCGGCGGATGGACATCAAGGGTAAGATCCTGAGCGCGGTGGATGGCGACGGGACGATCCGCAAGAACATCGCCGACCCGGGGTCCAACTTCTCGCCGCCGCCGCCGGCCGTGCCAGTTCATGACACCGTGCATGACACGGCCGTTGGCGTGGTGTCGGCCAATGTGCGCGATGCACCGTTGCCCGAGTATTCGATCGCGGCGTCCCCTGCCCTGCCGGCTACGGCATCGGGTCCGGCGCCGGCGTTCGTGCCGCCGCATTATGCGCCGCGGGCCGAGCCAGTGGCTCGAGTGGCGCCGGCGTTTATTCCGCCGAGTTTCGCCCCGCCGGCTTTTGCCCCGACCGATCACGCCTGACGGCGCGACCGGCTTCTCCGACTGGTAGTGAACACCCTGGCCGACGCAAAAGACGATCCGATCGACGACAAGCCGATGCCGCTGCTGGAGCATCTGATCGAGCTGCGACGGCGGCTGCTGTGGTCGGCGGTGGCGTTCGCGGTGTGTTTCGCGGTTTGTTATTATTTCAGCCGGGACATCTATTCGTTCCTGGTGCGGCCGCTGGCCAACATCCTGGAAGCGCGCGGCGGCAACCGGCGCATGATCTACACGCAGCTGTACGAGGCGTTCTTCACCTATCTGCGGGTGGCGTTCTTCGGGGCCGGGTTCGTGTCGTTCCCGGTGGTGGCGAGCCAGATCTACCTGTTCGTGGCGCCGGGGCTGTATCGCAGCGAGAAGAACGCGATCGTACCGTTCCTGGTGGCGACGCCGGTGCTGTTCCTGGCCGGGGCGGCGCTGGCGTACTACTTCATCTTTCCGGAAGCCTGGTCGTTCTTTCTGAGCTTCGAGACGCCAACCGGGGCGGGCGGGTTGCCGATCGAGCTGGAAGCCAAGGTTTCCGAGTATCTGAGCTTGGTGATGAAGCTCATCTTCGCGTTCGGGATCGCGTTCCAGTTGCCGGTGCTGTTGAGCCTGTTGGCCAAGGTCGGGATCGTGAGTTCGGCCGGGCTGAAGAAGTATCGGCGGTATGCGTATGTGGGGATGTTCGTGATCGCGGCAGTGCTGACGCCGCCGGACGTGATCACGCAGACCGGCTTGGCGGTGCCGCTCATTCTCTTGTACGAAGTTTCCATCCAGTGCGCTCGCATCCTAGAGCCCAAACCCGTCGAGATCTGAGCCATGCATGACATTCGGGCGATCCGGGCGGAGCCGGCGGTATTCGACCGGGATCTGGCGCGGCGGGGATTGCCGGCACGGGCGGAGGCGATCCTGGCGCTGGATACGGAGCGGCGGGCGGCGCTGACGACAATGCAGGAGGGGCAGGCGCAGCGGAATGCGCTGTCCAAGCAGATCGGGCAGGCCAAGCGGACGGGGACGGATTCTGCGGCGCTGGAGGCGGAGGCCACAGCGCTACGGGAGCGGATGGGCGCGCTGGAGACCGACGCGGCGCGGCACGAGGCGAGCATCAAGGTGATGCTCGATGTGTTGCCGAACCGGCTTGACCCGGCGGTGCCGGAGGGGGCCGACGAGAGCGGCAACATCGTGGTCAAGCAGGTCGGCGAGCCGCGGCAGCTGGACGGTGCGCGGGAGCATTTTGAGCTGGGCGAGACGCTCGGGATGATGGAGTTCGAGGCGGCGACGCGGATGTCGGGGGCTCGGTTCACCATCCTGCGCGGCGGCTTGGCGCGGATGGAACGGGCGTTGGGGCAGTTCATGCTCGACCTGCATACGGGGGCGCATGGCTATACCGAGATGCAGGTGCCGCTACTGGTCAATGACGACGCGGCCTATGGGACGGACAAGCTGCCGAAGTTTGCCGACGATCTGTTCCGGACGACGGATGGGCGGTGGTTGATCCCGACGGCGGAGGTGCCGCTGACCAGCATGGTAATGGGGCAGATCGTTCCCGAGGCCGAGTTGCCGATGCGGATGACGGCGTTGTCGGAGTGTTTCCGGAGCGAGGCCGGGTCGGCGGGACGGGATACACGGGGGATGCTGCGGCAGCATCAGTTCCGGAAGGTGGAACTGGTGAGCATCACGGCGCCGGAGCAGAGCGAGGCGGAGCACGAGCGGATGACGGCTTGTGCGGAGGCGGTGCTGGAGAAGTTGGGGCTGGCGTATCGGCGGATACTGCTGTGCGCGGGGGATACCGGGTTCGGGGCGGCGAAGACGTTCGATCTGGAGGTTTGGCTGCCGGGTCAGAAGGCCTGGCGGGAGATCAGTTCCTGTTCCAACACGCGGGATTTCCAGGCGCGGCGGATGAACGCGCGGATGCGCGGGGCGGACGGGAAGGTCGCGGGGCCGGTGCATGCGCTGAACGGGTCGGGCGTGGCGCTCGGGCGATGCCTGATTGCGGTGATGGAGAGCTATCAGCAGCAGGGCGGCGCGATTGTGGTGCCGGAGGTGCTGGTTCCGTATATGGGCGGTGTCGTAACGATCGGTTAACCAGTGATTCATCGGGCTGTGGTCTTCTGAGGATTATCTCCCCTGAAAGACTGATATGCCCGACGCACCGTTGCCTCATCTCGAGGACGCCAGGCTTTCAGCCCTGGAAGAGTTGAATCTTCTCGAAGTTCAGGCCAGTCCCGAGTTCGATATATTTCCGTTGCTTGCCAGCCAGATACTTTCGACACCGATCGCGGCGATCACGCTGGTCGGCCGAGACACCCAGTTCATCAAAGCGGGCGTGGGAATTTCCGCACCGTCGGCGCCGCGTTCCCATTCGATCTGCGAATACGCGATCCTGCAGCCATCCGACGTTCTTACGATCCAGGATACGACACTGGACGCTCGGGTGTTCGACAAGCCGTGCGTCACCGGAGACGGCGGCATCCGGTCGTATGCCGGCATCGCGATCAGCGGCCCCACCGGCCTTCCGCTTGGCACGCTGTGCGTGGCCGACAAGGTGCCGCGCAGGTTCTCGGTTGCCGACCTCATGAAACTGAGGGAGTTGGCGGGTGGAGTGGAAACCGCCATCAAACTCCACGCCGTTACCAAACGCACTGGGCAGCATGCAGGAACCGACCCGGCGGCCGTGCTTGCAGCCCAGATCGCCTCCGAGTTGAAAGCGTTCATCGGGACGGTCGTCACGCCGATTGTCAAAAGCTCGTTCCGCGACAACAAAGTGAAGCTGCTGCTCACGTCGATGTTCGCCCGCATCGACGCGCCCATCCTGTTGGTGGACGGTCATGGCAACATCATGATGGCCAACTCGGCGTTCCGTGCGCTCGTCGGTTTCTCGCCCGATGAATTGAAAAACATGAAGCTCGATCAATTCACGAGCACGCTCGTCGATGACGGGGCCGTCGCGAGTAACGGGCGATCCGAGAAAGAGGAGGTTTATCGGGCGACCTGCGACGTCAAAACGAAGTCCGGCGCGGCTATCGCTGTCACGCTGACCTCGGTGGTCGTCGATTTCGACCATCATCTCTACAAGGTCATCACGATGATTCCTGAGAGCAGCCGGTTGGAACGATCCGGGCTTTCTGCTGAGTTCGCGCTGTATGCCAGCCAGAGCATCGGGGAGTTTCGGCCGATCAGCCTGTCCGCCCTACGGAGTGCGCTGGGCGGCGATTGGATGCGGGTCGGTCTCCGCGCCATGCTGTCGGCCGAGCATATCATTCGGAAACGACTGGACCGGGACGATGTGGTCACACGCCTGGACGACGAGACGTTCGCCGTCTGGTTCAACAACGGCAACCGGCTGCAGAACGACGAGGCGCTGGCGATCATCAACCGTGATCTGCGGGTGCGGCTACTGACCGAGTTCGGCGACGAGTTGAGGACTTACCTTCGGACTTCGGTCAGCCGGGAGGAGGAGACGCTGGTGGCCGAGCCGACCGTGGCCGCGCGATGATTTACCCGGCGGTCAGGGGGCGAGCCAGACGGGTTCCTTGAGGCGGGCGAGGAAAGCGGTGTGTCGTTCCAGGGCCGCCGGGTCCGGGTGGACGAGAATGGGGGTGCGGTCGGAGACGGGGCGGTAGGCTACCGCCGACATGGCGCCGCCGGACTGGTCCTGCAGGGTGAGAGCGGATTGGCGGCCGCCGGTGAGTTCGACGTAGACGTCGGAGAGCAGGCGGCAGTCGAGCAGGGCATTGTGGCTGGTGCGCTGGCTGAGGTCGATATCGTAGCGGCGGCAGAGGCTGTCGAGGCTGTTGGGGAGGCCGGGGAAGCGGGCCTTGGCCAAGGCCAGGGTGTCGATCATGCGGGACAGATCTAGGGGAGCGCGGTCGGCGCGGCGGAGTTCGGCGTTGATGAAGCCGAAGTCGAAAGGGGCGTTGTGGGCGATCAGGGGCGAGTCGCCGATGAAGGCCAGGAAGTCGTCGGCGATGTCGGCGAAGCGGGGTTTACCCTGGAGCTGATGGCGGCGGATGCCGTGGACGCGGGTGGCTTCTTCCGGGATGTCTCGCTCGGGGTCGATGAGGGTGTGGTAGGTGTTGCCGGTGGGGAGGTCACGGTGCAGCTCGATGCAGGCGATCTCGATGACGCGGTCGCCGGTGGCCGGGTCGAGGCCGGTGGTTTCGGTGTCGAAGATAACCGAACGGCCGCTCATGCTTCGGCCACGATCGGGGCCGGGGCGGTGCCGAGATAGCGGTCCATGACTTCCTGCGGCGGGCCATCGTCGACGATGCGGCCGGCGTCCATGCGGATGACGCGGGTGCTCCAGTTAAGGATCACGCCGGGGGAGTGCGACGACAGGACCAGGATCTCAGCCTGGTTGACGACGCTTTCGAGACGGACGGAGGCCTTCTCCATGAAGGCGGCGTCGCCGGCGAGGAACCATTCGTCCATCAGCAGGACTTCGGGGCGGATGGCGGTGGCGAGCGCGAAGCCGAGGCGGACGGTCATGCCGGCGCTGTAGAAGCGCATGGGGAGATCGAGGAAGTCGCCGAGTTCGGCAAAGGCCTCGACGTCACGCTCGAGCTGGTCGATCTCGGGGCGGGGGTAGCCGTTGTAGAGGCCGCGGAGGACGATGTTCTCGCGGCCGGTGAGTTCGGAGTTCATGCCGAGGTTGGGGTCGAGCAAGGCGCCGATGCGGCCCTGGATCTCGATGCGGCCGTGGACGGGTTCGTAGATGCCGGCCAGGGTGCGGAGGAGCGTGGTCTTGCCAGCGCCGTTGCCGCCGATGAGGCCGAGGCGGTCGCCGCTGCGTAGGTCGAGCGCGATGTCGCGGAGCGCGTTGACGACGATGCGGGACTTGTCGTCCTGCTGCAGGCGGCCGCTGGCGCGAGCGAAGATGTGCTTCTTCAGGCTGCGGCTATTGCCGTGATAGATCGGGAAGTCGACCGAGAGGTCGCGGACGGTGAGGCTGGCCACCGGCTAGACCCAGAATGCCAGGCGGGCGCGGGTGCGGGTGAACAGCAGCCAGGCGAGACCAATCAGGACGGCGCTGTAGGCCAGGGCGGAAGCCCAGACGTGCAGGGTGACGTATTGGCCGAGCATGGGGCCGCGGACGATTTCCAGCAGCGTGTAGAATGGGTTGAGCCAGAGCAGCTCGAGCGCGTTGCCCTTGAGCAATTCGGGTTTCCAGATGATGGGGCTGACGAAGAAGGCGATCTGGATGACGCTGGCGACGATGGGCGGGATGTCGCGGAAGCGGGCGCCGATGGGGCCGAGCAGGAAGCAGACGGCCAAGCCGTCGATCACCCAGAGCAGCAATCCCGGGATGGCCGTCAGCGCGCGCAGGCCGGGCCAGTTGTCGAACCAGGCATAGACGGCGACGATGACGACGACGTTGTGGGCCAGGATGATGACGTTTCGGGTGACGACTCGCATGGGATGCAGCGTGAAGGGCATGCGCATGGAGCGGATGGTGCCCTCGGCGGAGGTAAAGCAGGTGCAGGCTTCGCCGATGACGGTGGAGAGCACGCCCCAGAGCACAAGGGAGAGGGCCAGGAACGGCAGGTAGTCGTGTAACTCCATATTAAACAATCGGGAGTACAAGACACCCAGAGCCACGACCATCACGGCGGTCGAGAGGGTGAGCCAGAATGGACCCAGCATGGAGCCGCGATAGCGGAGGCGGATGTCGAACCAGCCCAGCGTGAAGGCCAGACGCCAGAGACGGCAGGCTTCGACGATGTCGGCAATGGCGAGTCGCTGGCGCTCGGTGTGGCCGAGGCCGGATTGTAGGACGAGCGTCCGCGGGAGGGCACTGCTCGCCATCCGGGGGAGTTCGGTCTGACTGAGGCTCATGCGCTGCCCGTATCCGATCAGGGCAAGCGACACAACATTCGGCAGCGAAGAGGCGGTGGCTCGCGAGGGTGTGAAGAAAAGGTTTGCCCGGATTTGGGCGGCGGGTTAGGGGTTTACGGACAGCTTCTACAGATCGAGTTGAGCGATGGCCGTTAAGGTCATCTTAACTGCCTGCCGTGAAAACACGGCCCACCACGGAGGCCACGTTTGCGTCGCAGCACTGCAGCCAATCTTTTCGGAACCGTCGGCGCCATTGCGTTGCTTGCGGGGTGCGCGAGCAAGCCGCAGATCTCGGCGCAGCAGGAGTCGACCCGGTATCTGTCGAAGGCGGAGCGGCGCAGCTACTCGCCGCCGGGTCCGGCGAGCGATCCGTGGGGACCGTATATCCGTGAGGCGTCCGGCAAGTACGACGTGCCAGAGAAGTGGATCCGCGAAGTGATGCGGCAGGAATCCGGCGGCAGCCTGTATGGGCGCAACGGGCAGCTGGTGACGTCGGGCGCGGGCGCGATGGGGCTGATGCAGGTGATGCCGGCCACTTATGACGATCTGCGCGGGCGGTATCGGGAGTTGGGCGACGATCCCTATGACCCGCACAACAACGTCATGGCGGGGACGGCCTATCTTCGCGAGATGTACGACATTTACGGGGCACCTGGCTTCCTGGCGGCTTACAATGCCGGGCCGGGACGGTTAGACGACTACCTGACGCGCAACCGGACGTTGCCGCTGGAGACGCGGCGTTATGTGGCGTCGATCGGGCCGCGGATCGCCGGACACGAGCCGCAGAAGCAGTCGCCGGGCGCGATGTATGCGATGAACTCGATCCCGCTCGATATTCCGGCCGGGCCGCGTTACCCCGACGTGGCGCCGCAGAGCTTCGGCACGCAGTACGCCAGCGCGGCGCCGATCGTGCTGTCGCCGCCGGCGCGGGCCTATGTTGCGCCGACGCCGGTCTATGCCGCGCCGGTCGAGGTGGCGGAAGCGCCGCCGCCAGGGCGGTTCATCAAATTGTCACCGCAGCCCGAGCCCATCGCCGTGGCAGACGCGACGCCGGTGCAGCCGTTCATCACGCTGGCGCCGCCGACACCGTCCTATCCCGCGCCGGTTCCGTTCGCCGTGGCCGAGGCGCCGCGGTTCGAGCCGACGAGTCGTTTCGAGCAGAGTGGTCGTTTCGGGCAAGCGGGGCGGTTCAATGCGCCCGCACCGCGCCAGGCCGCTATGCCGATCCCGGAGCCGCCGCCGCCGCCGAGCGCACGAGGCACGCAGTTCGCGCGTCGTGGCGTTCAGGGTACAAGCCGTCCGATCGAAGTGGCCGAGATGCCGGAGCCGCCGCGGATGCCGACCCGGTATGCGGCAGCGGAACTGGTGCCGGTCTCGCCGCATCAGCGTGGGTTCGCCTTGATCCCGACCGCCAATGCGGCGCCGATCCATAGGGGTGCGATCCCGCTGACATCGACGAGCGGCGCGTGGGCGGTTCAGGTCGGCGCGTTCGCCAACCAGGATCTGGCACATTCGGCGACGACGGCGGCGCGGCAGAATGCGCGCGGCGAACTCGGCGGGGCACAGACGGTGGTTGCCGGCGTGCGTCAGCCCGGCGGGACGCTGTATCGCGCCAGGCTCGGGGGGCTGTCGCACGAGGCCGCGGCGCAGGCTTGCGAGAAGCTGAGCCGGGCGCGGACCAACTGCATGATCGTGTCGCCCGACGCCCAACGTTGAGGCGGGGGCGGCCTCTGGGTCGCCCTAGTTGTTGGACAGGGATTCAAGGTTCGGCGGTTCAGGGTGGCATTCGTTGGTTTGCCACTGTGAGCCGCTGTGGCCGTTTGCCCATATCTCCTCGGGACGGTGCCGATGAGGGCCTACCGGGCGAGGGCTTGATCGGCAATCGTCGCTTGAGCAAACAGGTACTTGCAACCTCCTGGTGTGCCGCGCGCTAGCCTACTGTTCGTCAGTGCGCGGCGGTCCTTCAAAGGATCGCGCGATGCAACAGCAGGAGCTACAATGATCAACAAAGCCATTTTCCCGGCGGTAGTCGCGGCGGCTCTCGGCCTGTCCGGCCTGGCGCAGGCGCAGACGACGACCCAGACGCAGACACACACCGCGGCCCCGTCCAGCAGCACCAACTCGACGGCACCGGTCGTCAGCGGCACCGGTTCGGCGACCAACAATGCCGTCAACACGGCACCGGCCAATAATTCCGGTGCTCCGGTTCCGGGGGCCAACAGCTTCACCGAGGGCCAGGCTCGTGACCGGATCCAGGAAAAGGGATTCACGCAGGTCAACGCACTGTCGTTGGACAGCAAGGGTGTTTGGCGCGGCAAGGCCATGAAGAACGGCCAATCGGTCGACGTGTCGATGGACTACCAGGGCAACGTCGTACCGCAATAATTCGCACCATCATTTAGGAGCACGTCCATGAGCGTCGTCGTCACACGTCTATTCGATACTTACGAGCATGCCACTCAAGCCGTCCGCGAACTCGAGTCCGGCGGTGTCCCGCATAGCGACATCAGCATCGTCGCCAACAACCAGGGCGGCGAGATCCCGGCGGGGCAGACCGACGAAACGGACGTCGATGCCGGAACCGGCGCGGGCACGGGTGCCAGCATCGGCACCGTGCTGGGCGGTGGCGCCGGGCTGCTGGCCGGATTGGGCATGCTGGCCATTCCGGGCGTCGGGCCGGTGGTTGCGGCCGGTTGGTTGATCGCGACGGCCGTTGGGGCCGGCGTGGGTGCCGGCGCGGGCGGGTTGCTCGGGTCGCTGGTCGGCGCTGGTGTCGATGAAGCCGATGCGCACGTGTATGCTGAAGGCGTCCGTCGTGGCGGCACGCTGGTGACGGCGCGCGTCGACGAGGGGCAGCGCTCGATGGTCGAGGGCGTGATGGATCGTTCGTCGGGCGTGACGGCGACGTCGCGCGGGCAGGACTACCGGGCCGGTGGCTGGGAGAAGTTCGACGAGATGGCGCCGGCCTACCGCGCCGAGACGCCGGCTGGCGCGGCGATGCCGTCGCCGATGATCGGTGACGTGCCGCCGGTGTCGGTCGACCCGACGCAGCCGCGGACGCCGCCCACCGTTCGCTAAGCCTTTTTCACTTTTAACACTGGAGGCGGCGCGCCGTGAGGTGCGCCGCCTTTTGTTTGTCCGGCGTGGGGTCATGTCCCGCTGGAGCGATTGGAGTTCCGGCATGGATGGTGGTGTTGGTGGATCCAACAGGACGGTAGCTTACATAAACCGGATCGGGACGGCGGTGCCTGCGCATGACGTGCACCAGGCGTTTCTCGATTTCGCGGAGAGCCTGTTGCCGGAGCGAACGCGGCGGGTGTTCGGGCGGATGGCGGAGCGGGCGGGGATCGAGCATCGGTTCTCGTGTTTGTGCCCCGGGGTGGACGGGTCGTTCTCGCTGGACGATGCCGGGTTTTACACGCGGGGAGCATTTCCGAGCACGGGCGCGCGGATGCTGGCCTATGAGGCGGGGGCGACCGGGCTGGCGCTGCAGGCGATCGAGCGGCTGGAGCTTGGGGAGATGGCGATCAGCCATCTGATCGTGGCGA
>JBPBQE010000073.1:0-9777 GCA_050954595.1 Janthinobacterium lividum
GGCATAGCCCGCCAATGTCGCACTCGGCATCAAGCTCGCCCATACCGAAGGCCCGAACTCCAGCCGCACCGTGGAAGCCACGGCCTGTGCCCAATACAGGGTGGATACCGTTACGCCGTTGAGGACCAGCAGCGCGAGCAGCAGTAATCGGGCGGAGGTGCGAGGCAGCATGCGAACGGTCATGAAGAATCTTTTCCACGAATGAGAACAAACAGTGGACTTAAAGCGAACACAAAGGCGATCTGTGGTTGTTAGCCTATCAAGAGTTTAGGTTGAACCACTCCAGAAAAGGTTAAATGCCATGATCGATGCAACTCAGAATGGTATTCCTGCCGGTTTTGACGCTACTGTCGCGTTCCGCCTACCGGCATTGGCCAACCAGCCTACGATCAAGGATGCCGGCAACGTGGTGCTCGGCGGTCAAGGGCCGGTGTTCCGCAACCCCACGATCGCCGATACGGGCAAGGTTCGCCTGGGCGGTCAGGGTCCCGCGTTCCGTTTGGCGTCGATCACCGATGCCGGTCGTGTTCGCCTCGGTGGCCAGGGCCCGGTGTTCCGCCAGGCCTCGATCGCCGATAGCGGCAAGGTTCGTCTTGGCGGTCAGGGCAAGCTGTTCCGCTAGAATCTTCGTCGACCGGCTGATCTGAACAGATCAGCCGGTGACCAAGGTGTCGCTTGCCGGGTGTGAACCAGCCGGCAAGCGACTACGCTGGTCTGCAATATCGGTGGAGCCTAGCGTCGATGACCGAGCCCTTGTCTGAGCCACTGGTTCGCTTTCACCAGTTGATCGGCACCGCCCGCCCGCCGCTGCGGGCCGACCGCTCCGCCGGCGGATTGTTGCCGACGCGCGCCTTCCGCTTTTGCGAGGCCGTCACCACCGCGTCGGCCTTCGGATATTACGTGTTCCCGCCCATGAGCTTCAGTCTGCTTTGGACAGGTGAGCAGATTGCCTGGACGTTCGACGGCGCGCAGGACTGGTTCACGCTTGGCCGCGCGCAGTTTCCTGGATTGTCGGACGCCTTCGACGATGCCGCACCCGAAGCGGTGCGTGGCTATGCTCCGCCGTTTCTCGCCGCCCTGCCGGAACCGGGAGTGGTTCAGGTCTGGTCCGGCCTGCTCGCGCGAACTGCTCCGGATTGGAGCCTGCTGTTGCGGCCGCCGGCCAACCTCCCGCGCCCGGGTTACGATCTATTCGAAGGGATCGTCGAAACGGATCGCTGGTTCGGCCCGCTGTTCACCAACGTGCGGCTGACCCGAACCGATACCCCGGTCACTTTCGACGCCGACTATCCGTTGTTCCAGGCGCAACCGCTGCATCGCTCCGCCTACTCCGACGATCAACTCAACGATTTCACCTGCACCGTCGGGCTAGACGCTCTGCGCTCGGAAGATTGGGACGCTTATGCCCGAACGGCGGTGCATCCCGGCGCTGCGGCGGCGCTTCCGTTGGGGCATGATGCCGCCGAAGTCCGCCGACGCCGCCGTGCCGATCTGCCGGCGGTCAGACCACTCCGGCCAGACTGAGCCCGGCGCTGTAATGCTCCAAGTCCTCACGGCGTGCGAACGGCGCGCTGGCGCGGAAACTCCGAAGGCTGAAATCAGGCTCGAGCTGTAGTAGGCGGCGATGTACGACGGCAGCTTCACGCGGCTCGCCGAGATGGCCGAGAGCGGCCAGATAGGGCTTATATGCCGCCGAGAAGCGCGGATGTAGCTGCGTCACTTTGCGCCCGATATCGGCTGCATTCTCATGTTGGCCACTCAGCAACGCCACGATGATCGCGGCGCCATCGGCAAAGAAACTGTGCGGATCACGTGGCGCCAGGCGGCGACAATGCTCGATCCGCCGCCGCGCCTCGTCCAGATTGCCCTTATAGGCTTGGGCAACCCCGCTCAGATGCCAGGCCAGTGGCAGGCTCGGATTGATGGCAAGTGCCCGCTCGTGCAACGGCAAGGCCTCATCCAGCCGCCGATGCAGGAACGCCCGCACATGCCCGGCGATCGTTAGGCCGCGCGCATCGTTGGGGTCGAGCATCACGGCATGTTCGGCCACCTCGCCGGCGCGGGTAATGCTCGCTCGGGGGTCGCGAGCCCAGCCTTGACCCACGAGGAACACATGCCAGAGCGCCAGCCAGCTATAGGCAGTGCTGTAATCCGGCTCCAGTTCGATGACGCGGCTCAGCAACGCGCCGGCCTCGTTGAATGATCGACGATCCAGCAGATGGATCAACGAAATCGCTCGCAGGAGCAGCACATAGGCGCCTTCGTCGACATCGCCGTTCCGGCGCATGCGCTCGGCGGCGATGGTCGGCATCTCCGGCTCCAGCCCGGCGGCTACCAGGGCGGCAACATCCTGTTGGATATGAAAGACGTCGTCGTGTTCGTAGTCGAAATGCGACGACCAGCAGACGACGCCGGATGGCATCTCGACCAAGCGCACCGTAACGCGGACGCGTTCGCCGACACGCTGCATCGACCCCTCGATGCTGAAATCCAGTTCGGTTTCGCTCACGCCGGAGGATGGCGACCTCACGCGCGAAACGACGCTGACGCCTCTGATGCGGCCCAACGAGGTTGCGAGTTCCTCAGCCACCGCGGAGGCAAGCTCGCTATCCGCCCCCACGGCGTGCAGCGCCGTTACCCCGATCACGACGCCTCGCCTGATCGCCGCCTTGGCGCGGGCTGGCGGGACAGCCGTTTCGTCGAGTCTCGATCGGTAGCGGCGACGCAGCAATAGCAGCCATTCATCGAGCGCCGGGTCGATACCGTCGAGATCGACCGCGATATCTCCATCGGCGTGCAGCGAGGTTTGTCCGTCTAAGGTGTCCGTGGAGAGATCGACCCTGACGGCGCCGGGTCGCAGGGTAACCCGGTCCGGGGTAACCTGGATGAGGTCCGCGTCGCCCACGGTGTCGCGCAAACTCAATCGAAGCGTGCTGAGCGTGTCCCGGAGACGGGCGAGGCCCTGCACGGTGTCGTTCCGGCTCCACAGAAGATTGGCGAGCCACCGCCGGGTGGCGGTCTGTCCATCAGACAAGGCGAGAACGACGAGGATGGCACGTGCCTTACGCAATGACGGTAGAACGTCCGTATTATCGGACGTCAGTGCGCGCAGCGGTCCGATCAGGCAAAGCTGGATCGTCGCTGGAGTGCTGTTCTCACCTCGAGCTGAAATGCCTTCCACGCGGTCTCGTCCAGGACCTGAGAGTTATTTACTCAGGCCAAATTACTAGCATGCGACACATCACGCCTACAACCCTGGCGTGAAAACACAGATACGTCGCAACCAAAACGACAATGCTTATTTTGGGCGCGTATCACACTATTTGTCGTAAGAATTAGACGTGGAAACTCTCGCCACAGCCGCATCGACCTTTCTCGTTCGGATTGACGAACGTGAACCCGCTGGTGAGCGCCTTTGTCTCGTAATCCATCTGCGTCCCGATCAAGAACAGGCTGGCCTTGCGATCGACCAATACCGTTAATCCCTGGCTCACGACGATCTCGTCTCCAGGACCCGGGCCGGGCACCCAGTCCATCGTGTAGGACATGCCTGAGCAACCCTTTGTATTCACACTGATACGCAGCAGCATGCCTTGCTGGCCGTTCTCGTAAAGCGAACGGAGTCGGGCAGCGGCTGCATCGGTGAGGTTCATCAGCGGCGGCAAGACGCGCGGCTTACGGGTGGGCGCAGCGATGTCAGACATCATGCTTCCTTCAAAACATGTTCAGGCTGAGGCGGGCGTCTTCGGACATCCGGCTCGGATCCCACGGCGGATCCCACACCGTATCGACCGTGCATCCCGAAACGTACGGCACGGTCATGATCGCCTCACGCACCATGATCGGCAGTTCCTGCGCACTCGGGCAACCCGGCGCTGTCAGTGTCATCTCGACTTTGACCGCGTTCGCATCGTCGACCTCGACGGCGTAGATCAGACCGAGTTCGTAGATGTTGACCGGGATTTCGGGGTCATAAACGGTGCAGATCGCGGTCACGATCGCATCCTCGTCCGGCTTGCCGCCAGGCGTGCCGTCCGGCGTCCAACTTTCGACCGTTGTATCACTCATTGAGCCATCTCCTCGCTGCCATCCATCGCTGCGATCAACGCGCGCCACGGCAGCGTCACGCACTTCACCCGCGATGGAAAATCGTGCACTGCCGCAAGCGGTTGCAGCCGGGTCATTACCGCATCGCACACGTCGCATTGCCCAGTCTGAGCCATCGTCTCCACCTCGCCCGCGAGGCCACGAACACGCTCAAGCGCTTGTCCGGCCACGGCGTCACACATGAGGTCGGCACTCGCCAGACTGATCTCGCACCCCCGCGCCTCGAACGATGCTTGGGAAATCGTGGGTCCCGCACGCCGAATAAACACCGTCACGCGGTCGCCGCACATCGGATTGTCGCCTTTGGCCGAGCCATCCGCGTCAGGAAGCCGCCCGGCATGGACGGGGTGCCGTCCGTGCTGCCGGATGGCGTCACTGTAGAGCGCGCGGAGGTCGTCGAACATTACGCGAAGAACTCCCCGACCCGGACCAGTGCATTGGCCAGAACATCGATTTCCTCGGTCGACGTGTAAATCCCAACGCTTGCCCGTGCCGTGCTATCGACGCCGAGGCGGCGCATCAGCGGCTCGGCGCAGTGATTGCCCGCGCGAACGGCGATCCCGCCCCGATCGAGCAGCGTCGCGATGTCGTGCGCATGGGCGTTCTTCATCGTGAAGCTGAACACGCCGCCACGATCCTGCGCCGTTCCCAGCACCTGGACGCCTGGGATCTCCGCCATGCGCCGAAGCGTGTATTCGACAAGATCGGCCTCATGTGCGGCGATGGCGTCATACCCGATCGCCTCCACCCAATCGATCGCCACTCCGAGCCCGATCGCCTCGATGATCGGCGGTGTACCGGCCTCGAACTTGTGCGGAATTTCGGCCCATGTGCTGTGTTGGAAGCTCACGCTGCCGATCATGTCGCCACCGCCCATGAAGGGCGGCATCCGCTCGAGCAACTCGCGCTTGGCATACATCGCACCGATGCCGGTGGGCCCATACAGCTTGTGCCCGGTGAACACGTAGAAGTCCGCATCCAACGCCTGCACGTCGACCCGGCGATGCACCACGGCCTGGCTACCGTCGAACAGCACCTTTGCACCATGGGCATGCGCCAATGCGGCAATTCGCGTCGCCGGGGTAACGGTGCCGAGCACGTTGCTCATGTGCGTGACCGCCACCAGCCCGACCTTGCCGTCCTCGAGCAAACGCTCGAAAGCCGGCATGTCGAGTTCGCCACCATCGGTGATCGGCGCGATGCGCAACTCGATACCATGCTGGTCCCGCAACATCTGCCACGGCACCAGATTGGCGTGGTGCTCCATCTCCGAGATGATGACGGCCTCACCGGGTCGCATGACGCCGCGGCCGTAGGAATGCGCCACCAGGTTGATCAGCTCGGTCGAGTTCTTCGCGAATACGATCTCGCGAGCATCCGGCGCATTGAGCAGCTTGGCGACCTTGGCGCGCACGCCTTCATAGGCCTCGGTGGTCCGTTCGCTCATCCAGTGAATGCCGCGATGGACGTTGGCGTATTGCGTTTCCATCACTTCGACCATGGCGCCGATCACCTGGCGCGGCTTCTGCGCGGAGGCCGCGCTGTCGAGAAACACGAACGGCTTGCCATGCACGGTCTGCCCGAGGATTGGGAAGTCGGCGCGGATACGCTCGAGGTCGAAGACGGGACGCGAGATCGAGTTCATGACACCTGCTTCGGTAGAGACGGTGTTGTGTCGCGCCGGGCCCACCACCCCTCGACGGCGGCTTCCAGCATGGCGCGGGCGTCGTCATGCGCGATCGGGTCCAACGCTTCGGCCAGGAAGGCACGCACTAGCATCGACCGTGCCTGTTCCAGCGGAATCCCGCGCGAGCGCAGGAAGAACAGCTGGTCGGCATCGAGTTCGCCAACGGTGGCGCCATGGCTGCATTTGACGTCGTCGGCATAGATCTCGAGTTGCGGCTTACAGTCGATCTCGGCGCCAGGGCTTAGCAACAGGGCCTGGTTCATCTGGTAGCCATCGGTCTTCTGCGCGATGCGCGCCACTTCGATGCGGCCCTGGAACACGCCACGCGAGCGGTCGGACAGGACGTTCTTGATCGTCTGGCGGGAGGCGCAGTTCGGGGCGTCATGCGCGACCACGGTGGTAATGTCGCCATGCTGATCGCCGCCGAGCAACTGGGCACCGTTGAGGTGCACCGCCGCGGTCGGGCCCATGAGGCGCGCATGGATCTCGGTGCGCGACAGACGGCTTCCGAGCGTCAACACGAACGCATCGTAGGTGCCGGCTTCGGCAATCTCGGCGAAACCGGTCTGGACATGGAATGCCTCGGCCGATTCTTCCTGCAGCCGGACATGCGCCAGCGTCGCACCGACACCCACGACGATCTCGTGCACGGCGTTGTGCAGGTACGTGCCCTCGCCGCGGGCGACCTCGACGATCGTCAGCTTGGCACCAGCCTCGAGTTCGATCCGGTGACGGGGGTGGAACGCGACGGGGCGATGATTATCCACGCCGATCGACAGCAGCACGATCGTGCCTGCATCGACGCCAGCAGCAACGTGCAGGCGGATGCCGTCATCGGCCATCATCGTGTTGAGCGCGACCATGGGCTGCTTGGCGTCGGGCTTATGACCAAACACCGGATTATCGGCGAACGTCGTGAGCGTGACGGTCTCGGGCGGGCTCGACAGCTCCGGCTGATAACGACCATCGATCGTCACCAAACGCGGCGCGTCCAGAGTGGGCGCGAGGTCCGGCGCCGAGCCGACTGCGGTTAGCGGCTCCTCGAAGCTGGACGAGACCAAACTGCGGAGCGAAGTGTAGCGCCACGCTTCATCGCGCACGGTCGGCAGCCCGGCTGCCTTGAACAGCGCCGCGGCTTCGTCGCGAACCGACACGTCGCCCGGCAACCGCTCGCGCAGCCCCTCGAAACGGGCAAGGAAGGCGTCGGCGCCGCCAAGGACTTCGGTGTTCATGCTGCCTCTGCCACCACTTGGCTATAACCGTTCGCCTCGAGCTCACGTGCCAGCTCCGGCCCGCCAGTGCGCACGATACGACCCTTGCTCAACACATGGACCCGGTCCGGCACGAGATGATCCAGCAAACGCTGATGATGCGTGATTACCAGAGCGGAGAAGTCCGGGCTGCGGAGCGCGTTGACGCCATCGGCCACAATGCGCAACGCATCGATGTCGAGCCCGCTATCAGTCTCGTCCAGGATCGCGAGCTTCGGGCGCAGGATCGCCATCTGCAGCACCTCGTTGCGCTTCTTCTCACCGCCGGAGAAGCCGACGTTGACGTTGCGCTTGAGCATGTCGTCCGGAAAGGACAGCCGCTTGCTCTCGGCGCGCGCCAGCCGCAGGAACGCCGGCGCATCCAACTCCGGCTCTCCGCGCGCGCGACGCACCGCGTTGAGCGCCGTGCGCAGGAAGTTGGCGTTGTTGACGCCCGGTAGCTCGAGTGGCGACTGGAACGCCAGGAACAGGCCAGCTGCGGCACGTTCCTCCGGCTCCATCTCCAACAGGTCACGGTCCCCGAAGGAAACCTCGCCGCCGGTCACCGCATAGCCGTCGTTACCGGCCAGGACGTATCCCAGCGTGCTCTTGCCGGACCCGTTGGGGCCCATGATCGCATGCACTTCGCCGGCAGGAAGTTCGAGCGTGATGCCACGAAGGATGGGCTTCTCCTCCACCGAGGCACACAGCTCATTGATACGCAACATCAGCCGACAGATCCTTCTAGCGAAACGGCGAGCAGCTTCTGTGCCTCGACCGCGAATTCCATGGGAAGCTCCTTCAAGACATCCTTGCAGAAGCCGTTGACCAACAGGCCGACCGCATCCTCTTCCGACAGGCCGCGGCTGCGGCAGTAGAACAGCTGGTCGTCGGCGATCTTGGAGGTGGTCGCCTCGTGCTCGATCTTCGCGCTCGGATTGCGGCTCTCGATATACGGCACAGTGTGGGCGCCGCACTGGTCACCGATCAGCAGCGAGTCGCACTGCGTGAAGTTACGCGCGCCCGAGGCCTTCGGCATGATGCGGACCAGCCCGCGATACGTATTGTCCGAGTGGCCCGCGCTGATGCCCTTGGAGACGATCGTGCTGCGCGTGTTCTTGCCGATGTGGATCATCTTGGTGCCGGTATCGGCCTGCTGGCGGTTGTTGGTGACGGCCACCGAGTAAAACTCGCCGACGCTGTCATCGCCCTGCAGGATGCAGCTCGGATACTTCCAAGTGATCGCCGAGCCGGTCTCGACCTGCGTCCAGCTGATCTTGCTGCGCGCACCGCGGCAGGCCCCGCGCTTGGTGACGAAGTTATAGATGCCGCCCTTGCCGTCGGCATCGCCCGGATACCAGTTCTGCACCGTGCTGTATTTGATCTGCGCGTCATCGAACGTGATCAGCTCGACCACGGCGGCATGCAACTGGTTCTCGTCGCGCTGAGGCGCTGTGCAGCCTTCGAGGTAGCTGACGTAGCTACCCTCTTCGGCGATGATCAGCGTGCGCTCGAACTGCCCGGTGTTCTTGGCATTGATGCGGAAGTAGGTCGACAGCTCCATCGGGCAGCGAACGCCCTTGGGGATGTAGACGAAGCTACCATCGGTAAAGACGGCCGAGTTGAGTGCGCTGAAGTAGTTGTCGCCGGCCGGGATCACCGAGCCCATGTACTTGCGCACCAGCTCCGGATGCTCACGGATGGCGTCGCTGATCGGACAGAAGATCACGCCGACCTTGGAGAGGGACTCGCGGAAGGTGGTCGCGACCGAGACGCTGTCGAACACGGCGTCGACGGCCATGTTCGAACCGCTCGGCGGCTGCAGCATGTTCTCTTCGTTTTCGTCAGTTTCGACGCCGGCAAGACGCGCGTGCTCGCGCAACGGGATGCCGAGCTTCTCGTACATCGCGATCAATTCGGGATCGACGTCGGCGAGGCTCTTCGGCGCCGCACGCTTCGGAGCGGCGTAGTAATGGATGTCCTGGAAGTCGATCGCCGGGTAGCCGATCTTGGCCCAATTGGGCTCTTCCATCTTCAACCACGTCTCATATGCCTTTAGACGCAGGTCGAGCATCCAACTCGGCTCGTCCTTCTTGGCCGAAATCATACGGATGGTGTCTGGAGACAGACCTTTCGGCGCAATCTCCATTTCGATGTTGGTCTCGAAGCCAAACTTATAACCAGACTGCGTGAGCGACTGGACGGTATCGAGTGTTTCAGCGACTGCGGGCATGATGACCTACTCGGCTGGACTAATTAGCTCGGAACGAGCCGGGTTGGCACTGGGCGAAGCCCTAGGCGCCGCGATATCTGCGATGGAGATGGTGCCGAGCGCCTGCATGACGACCTCGTTCACTCGATCCCACCCACCGCTGCAACTACAACTATCCTGCGCCTGGCACCGATCGCGGGCACCGTCGACGCAGGCCGTCAAATGAACCGGACCGTCGATCGCCGCAACCACATCGGCGACATGCATCGCGCTCAACGGTCTGGCGAGACGATACCCGCCGCGCGCACCACGCTGGCTGGCGACAAGGCCGCCACCAGCGAGGCCCTTCAGGACCTTGGCCACCGTCGGCTCCGGCAAACCGGTCGCCGCTGCGATGCCCGGAGAGGTCTGCACGGAACCCTCGCAAGAGAGTTGCGCGAGCACAACCACGGCGTAATCCGCCAGTTTCGACAGTCTCAACATTTCAGCTTGCCTAAGCGGACCAGTGAGGTCCGGATTGA
>JBPBQE010000131.1:0-9558 GCA_050954595.1 Janthinobacterium lividum
GATCATGTTGGCGTACTCGCCGAGGAAGAACAGCCCGAAGCTCATGGCGCTGTATTCGACGTGGAAGCCGCCGACGATCTCGCTCTCGCCTTCCGCCAGGTCAAACGGGGCGCGGTTGGTTTCCGCCAGGATCGAGATGAAGAACACCACGAACATCGGGAAGAGCGGGATGATGAACCAGATCCGCTGCTGCGCCATGACGATGTCCGTCAGGTTCAGCGACCCGGCGCACAGCAACACCGTTACCATGACGAAGCCCATGCTGACTTCGTAGCTGACCATCTGCGCCGCAGATCGGAGCGCACCCAGGAAGGCGTATTTCGAGTTGCTGGCCCAGCCGGCGATGATGATGCCGTAAACGCCCAAGCTGCTGATCGCGAACAGGTACAAAACGCCGACGTTGATGTCCGCAATTGCCCAGCCCTCGTTCACCGGCACCACGGCCCAGGCGATCATCGCCAGGGTCATGGTCAGCAACGGTGCGACGATGAACAGGATTCGGTTCGCTCCGGTGGGGACGATCGTCTCCTTGGTGAGCATCTTCAGCGCGTCGGCAAACGGCTGCATCAGCCCGAACGGCCCGACCACGTTGGGCCCGACCCGCATCTGCATCGCCGCCATCACCTTGCGCTCGGCGAGCGTGAGATACGCCACCGAGATCAAGACCGGCACCAGGATCGCGAGGGTTTTCAGCACCGTCAGGATCAGGATCCCGAAATCAGTGTCCCAGAACGACATCACTCGGCGGCCTGTAGTGCCGCAGGCGTCACGAACAGCTTGCTGCACTCCGCCATCACCGCGCTAGCCCGCGCGATCGGGTTGGTCAGGTAGTAATCCGCGATCGCCGGCCCGAACGGTGCGGCGTCGATCGATCCCGTCGAGGCAGGACCGGCTTGGTCACCGCCAACCGTGCGCGAATACGACCAGCGGAACACCGGGCTGGCCGCCTCCAGCCGCGTACGCAACGCGTCGAGACTATCGTACGGCAACGGCTTGCCGATCACCGCGCTGAACGCCCGTAGAATCGACCAATCTTCGCGTGCTTCGCCCGGCGGCTGACAGGATAGGAAGCCGCGTTGCACCCGACCTTCGGTGTTGATCCAGGTTCCGCTCTTTTCGGTATAGGCGGCACCGGGGAGGATCACGTCGGCGCGGGAGGCGCCACGATCGCCGTGATGGCCCTGGTAGACGACAAAGGTGCCGGGCTTGATCCGCGCGGTGTCAAACTCGTCGGCAGCAAGCAGCCAGAGTAGATCGACGCCGCCATCGAGCATGGCAGCAAGGTCTTTTCCGCCGGGCTGCGGCAGGAAGCCGAGATCGAGCGCCGCGACACGGCTGGCAGCGGTGTGGAGGACGTTGAAGCCGTGCCAATCGTGCGAGATGGCCCCCACCGAGGCGGCCAATGCCCACGCAGCGGTCAGAACGGCGGCACCGTCGGCCCGCGCCAACGCGGCCTGGCCGACGATGATCATCGGCCGCTTAGCGTCGGTGAGGACCTGCTTGAAATCACCGAGGTCGTTGAGCGCCTTTGGCCCGTCGCCTAGGGTAGTGACGTTGTAGATCGCGTCCGGCACGGTGCCGACGCTGCCGATCCGGCACCCGCCCGCGAGCCAGCGCTTACGGATGCGTGCATTCAGCACCGGGGACTCCCGGCGCGGATTGCTGCCGATCAGCAGGATCGCATCGGCCTCTTCGATGCCGGCAATGCCAGAGTTGAAGAGGTAGAACTCGCGTCGCGACGCATCGAGCGCCGCGCCGTCCTGACGACAGTCGAGGTTACCGGATCCCAAGGAGCCCATCAGGTCCTTGAGCGCCAGCATGCTCTCGGCGTCACACAAATCACCAGCCACCGCACCGATCCGCTCCGGCGTCGTCGATTTGATCTTGTCGGCGATCGCCTTGAACGCCTCCGGCCAGCTCGCCGGCCGCAACTTGCCGTTCTCGCGTACCCAGGGCTTGTCCAGCCGGCGGCGCTTCAGCCCGTCGAGCGCGAAGCGCGACTTGTCGCCGAGCCATTCCTCATTCACGTCCTCGTTGATCCGCGGCAGGATGCGGAGCACCTCGGCGCCGCGCGCATCGACCCGGATCGCCGCGCCCAGCGCGTCATGCACGTCGACGCTGTCGGTCTTGCGATACTCCCACGGCCGCGCCTGGTAGTTCCACGGTTTCGGCAGCAGCGCACCGACCGGGCAGATATCGGCCAAATTGCCTGACAACTCCGACGTCAGCGCGCTTTCGATGTAAGTGCCGACTTCCATGTTCTCGCCACGGCCGGTTGCACCCATCTCCGGCACGCCTGCCACTTCGCTGGAGAAGCGAATGCAGCGCGTGCAGTGGATGCACCGGGTCATCACCGTCTTAATCAACGGCCCCAGATATTTGTCCTTCACCGCGCGCTTGTTCTCGGCGTAACGCGAATGGTCCATGCCGTAGCCGAAGGCCTGGTCCTGCAGGTCGCACTCACCGCCCTGATCGCAGATCGGGCAGTCGAGCGGGTGGTTGATCAGCAGGAATTCCATCACGCCCCGGCGCGCATTGCGCACCATCGGCGTATCGGTCTTGATCACCATGCCATCCGCCACCGGATAAGCGCAGGACGCAACCGGCTTGGGCGCCTTTTCCACTTCGACCAGGCACATGCGGCAGTTACCGGCTACCGACAGCCGCTCGTGGTAGCAGAAACGCGGTATTTCGACGCCGGCCTGCTCGCAGGCTTGAATGACCGCGGATCCGTTCGGAACCTCGACCTCGATGCCGTCAACGGTGAGCTTGGCCATGTCTTGCCCCTACTCGGCCGCCATCGGCAGCCCGACGGTGCCGTGCGATCGCTTATACGCGTTAATCCGCGCTTCCATCTCCGGCCGGAAATGCCGGATCAAACCCTGAATTGGCCAAGCCGCCGCGTCACCGAGTGCGCAGATGGTATGGCCTTCAATCTGCTTACTGACCTGTTCGAGCATGTCGATCTCCGACAACTCGGCCCGGCCCTCGACCATGCGCGTCATCACCCGCATCATCCAGCCAGTACCCTCGCGGCACGGCGTGCACTGGCCGCAACTCTCGTGCTTGTAGAACACCGACAGACGCTGGATCGCCTTGATGATGTCGGTGGACTTGTCCATCACCATCACTGCCGCCGTACCAAGCCCGGACTTCACATCACGCAGGCTGTCGAAATCCATTAGCACCGTGTCGCAGATCGATTTCGGCAACACCGGCACCGATGATCCGCCCGGAATGATCCCGAGCAGATTATCCCACCCGCCGCGCACGCCGCCGGCATAGGTGTCGATCAACTCACGCAACGGGATGCCGAGTTCTTCCTCGACGTTGCACGGCTTGTTCACATGGCCGGAGATGCAGAACACCTTGGTTCCCGAGTTCTTCGGCCGTCCCAGCGCCGCAAACCAGGCGCCACCTCGGCGCAGGATCGTCGGCACCACTGCGATAGTCTCGACGTTGTTGACCGTCGTCGGGCAGCCATACAAGCCCACCGCAGCCGGGAATGGCGGCTTCAGCCGTGGCATGCCCTTCTTGCCCTCAAGGCTCTCGATCAGCGCGGTCTCTTCGCCGCAGATATAAGCGCCGGCTCCACGATGGACGTAGATTTCGAAATCGTACTCGGAGCCGCAAGCGCCCTTGCCGACCAGCCCGGCCGCATAGGCCTCGGCCACCGCCCGCTCGAGCGCCACTGCCTCATTGTAGTATTCGCCGCGAATATAGATGTAGCAGGCCGACGCACCCATCGCGAAGCTCGCGATCAGGCAGCCCTCGATCAGCTTGTGCGGGTCGTGCCGGATGATGTCCCGGTCCTTGCAGGTTCCGGGCTCGCTCTCGTCGGCGTTGACCACTAGGTAGCTGGGCCGACCGTCGGGCGCTGCCTGCTTCGGCATGAACGACCATTTCATCCCGGTCGGGAACCCGGCGCCACCGCGTCCGCGCAGCCCGGAATCTTTCATCTCCTGGATGATGGCGTCGCGCCCGCGGGCCAGGATGGCACCCGTCTCGGCCCAGTCGCCACGGGCGCGCGCGCCATCCAGGAAGGGATCGTGCTGCCCGTAAAGGTTGGTAAAAATGCGGTCTTTGTCGGCGAGCATGGCTACTTCACCTCTAAAAGCGTCATCGGGCCGCCCTCGGGTGCCGATGTCGCACGTCCGATCGTCGACCCCGCCGGTGGCCGCTCGCCGCGGCGCAACGCCTGCAGCAACTCCCGCGTCCGCGCGTAATCGAGATCCTCGTAATAGTCGTCATCCACCTGAAGGATCGGCGCGTTGACGCAGGCGCCGAGGCACTCGACCTCCGATAGCGTGAACATGCCGTCCGCCGAGGTCTGCTTATACCCGGTCACCCCGGCTTCGTCGCGGCAGGCACGGGCGATCTCGTCGGACCCGCGCAACCAGCACGGTGTGGTGCCGCAAACCTGCAGATGCACCCGCCCGATCGGCGCCATGTTGAACATGAAATAGAACGTGGCGACCTCGTAAACGCGGATCGGCGGCACCTCGAGCCGGGCTGCGACCACGTCCATCGCCACCCGCGGCACCCAGGCGCTGCCGGTCTGCCGTCCCATCTGCCGCTGCACGACATAGAGGATCGGAATCACCCCGCTCGCCTTGCGGCTGTCGGGATACTTGTTCAGCGTCCACGCGATCTCGCGCTCGCTTTCTTCGTCGAACGCGAAATGGGTCGGTTCAGCCGGTGGATCGGATGGCGGATTGATCCCGCTCTGGATCGGGTTCACTGCCGCCGAGCCGGCGATGATGTCGTCGTTATTGGCCATGATCTACCTGTCGATCTCACCGAACACCACGTCGAGCGACCCGATGATGGCCACCGCATCGGCCAGCATGTGCCGGCGCGACATGTGCTCGATCGCCTGAAGGAACGAGAAGCCCGTCGGCCGGATCTTGCAGCGATACGGCCGGTTGCTGCCATCGGCCACCAGATACACGCCGAACTCACCTTTCGGGCTCTCGGTCGCCGTATAGGTCGCACCCTGCGGCACGTGATAGCCCTCGGTGTAGAGCTTGAAGTGATGGATCAACGCTTCCATCGACTTTTTCATCTCCTGCCGCTTCGGCGGGGTGAATTTGTTGTCCTGGATACGGACCGGACCCGCCGGCAGCTTGGCCAGGCATTGCTTGATGATGCTCACGCTTTGCCGCATCTCGTTCATCCGAACCAGATAGCGGTCATAGCAGTCGCCGTTGCGGCCCACCGGTATGTCGAAGTCCACCTGCTCGTACATCTCATACGGGCGCGACTTACGCAGATCCCAAGCTACGCCGCTGGCGCGTAATGGCGGTCCGGAGAACCCCCAGGCCAACGCGTCTTCCGGCGTCATGATGCCGATGTCGACCGTGCGCTGCTTCCAGATACGGTTAGCCGTCAGCAATGTCTCCAGCTCATCGATGAACGTCGGAAACCGCTCGGCCCACGCGGCGATCTTGTCGGTCAACCCATCCGGCAGGTCGCGGTTGACGCCGCCGGCACGGAAGTAATTGGCATGATACCGTGCGCCGGAGACGTCGTCATAGAATTCGAGCAGATGCTCGCGTTCCTCGAAGCCCCAAAGGCTTGGCGTGATGGCACCCACGTCCAATGCGTACGTCGTGATGTTGAGCAAGTGGTTCAGGATACGCGTGATCTCGGCGAACATCGTGCGGATCCACGACGCCCGCGGTGGCGGCGCAATGCCGAGCAACTTCTCCTGCGCCAGGATCCACGTGTGCTCCATGCACATCGGGCTGACGTAATCGAGCCGGTCGAAATACGGCGTCGACTGCAGGTAGCTCTTGTACTCCATCAGCTTCTCGGTGCCGCGATGCAGCAAACCGATATGCGGGTCCGCCCGCTCGACGACCTCGCCATCCATCTCAAGGATGAGACGGAGCACACCGTGCGCCGCCGGATGCTGCGGTCCGAAGTTGATCGTGTGGTTGTCCACCTCGATCACCTTGCTGGTGTTGTGCATCCCCTCACCCGGCGTGGTCGGACCACCACCGGTGTGCACGCTGCTACGGACGATGTCCTCGCTCATGCTGGCCTCCCATCACCCGGCATGCGCATCCCCGGCAACTGACCGGCCGCCTTGCGCGCCTCGTGTGCCTTTTCGTCTCCCGGTAGCGTAACCATGCCTTCCCAGGGCGAGACGAAATCGAAGTTACGGAAATCCGCGGTCAGCGACACCGGCTCGTTGACGACCTGCTTGCGCTCCTCGTCCCACCGAACCTCGACGTAACCGGTCAGCGGGAAGTCCTTGCGCAACGGATGCCCGTTGAAGCCGTAATCCGTCAGGATCCGGCGGTGATCAGGCTGCCCCGCGAAGTGAATGCCGTACAGGTCCCACGCCTCGCGCTCGAACCACGTCGCCACCGGCCAGATTGGCCAGCAGCTCGGCACCGGCTTGGTGTCGTCAGTCTGCACGATTACGCGGATGCGCCAGTTCTTGCTGATGCTGAGCAGGTTGTAGACCACGTCGAACCGCTCCGCGCGCTCCGGCCAATCCACGCCGCAAATGTCCATCAGCTGCTCGAACGCAAACCGCGGATCGTCCCGCAGCGTGCGCAGCACCGTCTCGAGCTGCTCCCGATGTGCGTGCAGCACGACCTCGTCGAGATCAAGGCTGACGCTCTCGACACCCGCCATGCCGGCCACCAACTCGCGCAGCTCAGCCACGAAGAATGGTCCCGGTGCGGCGAATTTTCTTCTGCAACTGTAGGATCCCGTAAACCAGCGCTTCCGCCGTCGGCGGACAGCCCGGCACATACACGTCCACTGGCACGATCCGATCGCAGCCGCGCACCACGGAATAGCTGTAATGATAGTAGCCGCCGCCATTGGCGCAGCTGCCCATCGAAATCACCCAACGCGGCTCCGGCATCTGGTCGTAGACCTTGCGCAGGGCTGGGGCCATCTTGTTGGTCAGCGTGCCGGCCACGATCATCACGTCGGACTGGCGTGGCGAGGCGCGGGGGATAACGCCGAAGCGGTCGAGGTCGTAACGCGGCATGTAGGCGTGGATCATCTCCACCGCGCAGCACGCCAGGCCGAACGTCATCGGCCACAGGCTGCCCGTGCGCGCCCAGTTCACCACCTTGTCCAGGTTGGCGACGACGAACCCCTTATCGGCGACTTCGCCGGTGATCCCCTTGATGACCGCGTCCTGCTCCGCGCCGGGTGCCAGCGCATGCCGGTTCCAAGCCAGATCGGTCGAGCCCAAATCAGTCGTGGCGCTCATGCCGCTATTCCCACTCCAGTGCGCCCTTGCACCACTCATAGATGAAGCCGACCGTCAGCACCGCAAGGAAGCCGAGCATCGAGAGAAAACCGAACACACCGATGTCAGCGAGCGAGATCGCCCACGGAAACAGGAAGGCGACTTCCAGGTCGAAGATGATGAACAAAATTGCCACCAGATAGAACCGGACGTCGAATTTGCGCCGCGCATCGTCGAACGGCTCGAACCCGCACTCATAGGCCGACAGCTTTTCCGGATACGGTTTCTGATGCGCGGCGAGCAACGAGCCTGCCATCATGGCGACGGCGATGAACCCGCCGATGGCGAGGAACACCAGAATCGGGAACCAGTCGGCGAGGAACGGCATCGTCATCTTCCCCTGCACGGCCGCCGGGCCGGCATATGCTGCACTGCGGCGGTATAAAGGCAACGGCGGCAACAGACCAGAGGCTTACTGCTTCTCGCCGTACCGCCCGCAATCGTGAGTTGTCTGGAAATCTGCCGCTGGCGCGAGTGACGGGGCTCGAACCCGCGACCTCCGGCGTGACAGGCCGGCGCTCTAACCAACTGAGCTACACCCGCAAGCGGCAGGGCGCACCCTCTACGGCCCCTGCCCGCGGGCGTCAAGCCGCTTTTGTCTTGCAATACATCTTGAACAAATCAAGAACGACGCCAGGAGGCCGCATGCACATCGAGATCAAGGGTTTGACCGAACTACGCCAGCGACTAGCGCAAGCTCGCCTTGACGAAGTCCTGGTCAGCGCTCTCGCCGAGGAGTCGCAGCATCTGGCCGAGGCGGTGCGGGAGAAGCTGTCTCAGTCTCAAGGCGCCGGGTCGCATGATGTGCCATGGGTCCGCACCGGCGCGTTGCGCGACAGCATCGAGGCCACTGCCTCCGGCCTCCAAGCCGCCGTCGGCAGCAACGACCCGGCCGCCGCCCCGCAGGAATTGGGCACCTCCCGCATCCCGCCACGCCCATTCCTGGCCCCGGCAGCGGCGGCGGAAGGCGAGAAGATCGCCCATGCCATCGGGCAGAAGATCGTCGCCATCCTCCGCGGCCAGACCACTGCCGGGAGCGCCCCCGCGACTTAAACAAAAACCCGCAACGCGAGTCGGTCGGGCAATGGAACCCCGGTCTAGAACAGCCCGGCAAAGGACGGGTCGCTCAGCTCGACCGCCCGGCGCACCGTCTCCATGGCCAAGCCGAACGCTGCGTCCGCATCCAGCGCCGTTGTGTCGATCAGCACGGCATCGTCGGCCCGGCGCAACGGTGCGGTGCCTCGCGTGCTGTCGCGCAGATCGCGGTCCCGCATGTCGCTCTCGATGTCGGCCAGCGGCACCGCTTCCTTCAACTCCTGCCACCGCCGCCGCGCCCTGGCCTCCGGGGCCGCGGTCACGAACAGCTTCACCGTCGCGTCCGGAAACACCACTGTGCCGATGTCGCGCCCGTCCAGCACCGCCCCGGCCTGCCCCGGGAACCGCCGCTGGAACGCCAGCAACGCCGCCCGCACCCCGGGATGTCGTGCCACTGCGCTAGCCGCGGCATCGGCCGCCGGGCCGCGCAGATCGGTCCGCATCAGGTCGCCGGCCACGAGCGCCAGCGCCGCCTGCTCCGCAACGGCGACATCACCGGGGTCGCCACTGGCATCGAGCACGCGACGGCCAACGGCACGGTAGAGCAACCCAGTATCCAGATGCGGGATCTCGAGCGCTGCGGCCAACCGACGCGCCAATGTGCCCTTGCCCGCCGCCGCCGGGCCGTCGATCGCGATAACCAGGGGTGTCATCGGATCGTCGCGCCGAGCCCCTGCATCAGCTCGACGAACCCCGGAAAGCTGGTGCCGATGAACCCGGAGTCGTCGATCCGCACCGGCGCCGCCGTCACCAGCCCCAGCACGATCGCACTCATCGCGATCCGATGGTCCATCTGCGTCGCCACCAGCCCGCCGCCCGCCGGCGTCCCCTGGCCATGCACGATCAGCGTGTCGCCCTCGATCTCGACCTTTACCCCGTTGCCGGTCAGCATCGCCGCCGTCGCCGCCAGCCGGTCGCTCTCCTTGACCCGCAACTCCCCCAGCCCGTGCATCCGCGTCACGCCCCGAGCCGATGCCGCCGCCACCGCCAGCACCAGATACTCGTCGATCATGCTCGGCGCCCGCACCGCCGGCACGTCGATGCCCCGCAATTCGCGCTGTATGACCGTGATGTCGCCGACATCCTCGCCGCCCTCGACCCGCATATTATCGATCGTCAGCCCGGCGCCCATCTCCTGCAGCGTCGTGAACAGCCCGGTCCGCGCCTCGTTCAACGACACGCCC
>JBPBQE010000193.1:0-9545 GCA_050954595.1 Janthinobacterium lividum
CGATGACGGTGCAGCGCCGTCGGCTATTGGCCGACGTTGCGCTGGAAATTGAAGTTGGCATCGCCGCCGCCCTGCTGCGCGTTCGGCTGGTACGGGATGCGACCCGGCGGCAGGTCGCTGCAGGCTGCCAGGGCTAGGAGGGTCGTTGCGAGGGCGGCGGCGGCGATCTGTTTCATGCACCAGGCAACGTTCCGTGTTCCGCCGGGTTGCGGCTCGCGCACCCACCGGCTCCGCGACGACACGGTCAGCGGGGCGTCGATGCCGTGCTGAGGTGGCGTTGCAGAAGCCAGACGGCGCCGAGGGCGGCCGTGACGGCGAAGAGGATGACGGTGGCGAGCGCGTTCAGCTCCGGCGTGATGCCGAGTTTCATGGCGGAGAAGACGACCATGGGCAGGGTCGAGGCGCCGGGTCCGGAGGTGAAGGTGGCGACGACGAGGTCGTCGAGGCTGAGGGTGAAGGCGAGCAGCCAGCCGGAAAGCAGGGCGGGCGTCAGCAACGGCAGGGTGATGCGGAGAAAGGCGGAGAGCGGCGTGGCACCGAGGTCCTGCGCGGCATCCTCGAGGTCGGTGCCGGCGTCTGACAGGCGGGCCTCGATGACGATGGCGACGTAGCTGAGGCTGACGGAGATGTGCGCCAGGGTGATGGTCAGGGCGCCGCGGTCGGCTGGCCAGCCGAAGATCTGCTCGGATTGCACGAATAGCAGCAGGAGCGAGAGGCCGACCAGGACGTCGGGCAGGACGAGACGGGCGGAGATCAGGCTGGCGAACAACCCGCGCGCGCGGAAGCGGCCGAAGCGGGCCAGGGCGACGCCGGCGAGCGTGCCGAGGACCGTCGCCGCAGTGGCGGACAGGGCGGCGATGCGGAGCGACAGCAAGGCGGCGTCGATCAGTTTCTGGTCGTGCCAGAGGGTGACGTACCAGGTCAGCGAGAAGCCGGACAGGACGGTGGTAAGCCGGGAAGGGTTGAAGCTGGTCGCCACCAGGAGCGCGATGGGGATGTAGAGAAAGGCGTAGCCGGCGATGAGGGCGGCCGGAAGCAGGCGGCCGCGCCTCATTCGCGGGTCCGCAGCAACGTCATCGGGACGAGCAGGACGACCAGCAGCGCGGTGGCGACGGCGGACGCCATGGGCCAGTCGCGATTGGCGAAGAACTCGTTCCACAGCGCGCGGCCGATGGTCTGGGCACCGGGCCCGCCGAGGAGCTCGGGGATGACGTATTCGCCGACCGCGGGGATGAACACCAACGCCAGCCCGGCGACGATGCCCGGCATGGAGAGTGGCAGCGTGACGGTGCGGAAGATGGTCCAGGGCGTGGCGCCGAGGTCGGCGGCGGCTTCTTCGAGGGCCGGGTCGCGGCGGGAGAGCCGGGCATAAAGGGGCAGAATCATGAACGGGAGGTAGGCGTAGGTGATGCCGATGTACATCGCCAGGTCGGTGTAGAGCAGCTTGAGCGGGGCGATGCCGAACTGGGCGAGGGCAAGGTTGATCCAGCCATCATCGCGCAACAGGCCGATCCAGGCGGCGATGCGCAGCAGAAAGCCGGTCCAGAAAGGCAGCATTACCAGCAGCAGGAGCAGGGAGCGCCAGCGTTCGGGGGCGCGGGCGATGGCCAGCGCCATGGGGTAGCCGATCCCGAGGCAGCACAGCGAGGAGACGCTGGCGATCAGCAGGCTCTTGAGAAAAGCGTCGAGGTAGTAGGCGTCGCCGATGAGGAGCGCGTAGTTGGCCGGGTCGGGGCTGGCGAGCAGTGGGGTGAAGGGCGGCACCGCCTCGATGGCGGTGGAAAACGAGAGGGCGGTGACGAGCAGAACGGGCAGGACGACGAAGATCGTCAGCCACAGCCAAAGCGGGGCGAGAACGAGGGCGCGGTTCATGCGGAAAGGATCGTCAGCGCATCGGGGGGAAGCGCGACGATGACCGGCGTGCCCGGCGGGAGCAGCCCGGTGCCGAAGCCGGAGCCGAGGGGCTGAACGAGCTGAAGCGTGGCGCCGGCGTCGAGGCGGACGGCGTAGTCGGCGGAGTCGCCGAAATAGGCGGCGGTCAGGATGGTGCCCGCTGCACTGTTGAGGGCGCCTGCTTGCGCGAGGCGGAGGCGTTCGGGGCGGATGGCGATCCAGAAGGGGGTGGTTGGAACCGGGTTGGCGGTTTGGAGCGGGCCGACCCCGTCGATCTCCACCCAATCGGGCGCAAGACGTGTCGCGGGAAAGACGTTGTCGTTGCCCATGAAGGCGGCGACGTAGCGGCTGGCAGGCCGCTCGTAGAGCTCGGCCGGCGTGCCGATCTGGGCGAGGCGGCCATTCTCGAGCAGGCCGATGCGGGTGGCCATGGCCAACGCCTCGTCCTGGTCGTGAGTGACCATGATGAAGGTGGTGCCGGTCTGGGCTTGGATGCGGAGAAGTTCCTGCCGGGTCTGTTCGCGGAGGCTGCGGTCGAGCGCGGAAAGGGGTTCGTCGAGCAGCAGCAGGCGGGGGCGCGGGGCCAGGGCACGGGCGAGGGCGACGCGTTGCCGCTGACCGCCGGATAGGGCGTCCGGCTTGCGGCCGGCGAAATCGCGCAAGCGGACAAGGTCGAGCAGGGTGGCCACGCGCTGAGCGATCTCTGGTTTCGGGACACCTTGGCGGCGCAGGCCGAAAGCCACGTTGTCGGCGACGGTCATGTGCGGGAACAGCGCGTAGGACTGGAAGGTGGTGTTGACGGGGCGGCGATGCGGCAGCAGGCGGGTGATATCCTGGTCGCCGAGCAGGATGCGGCCGGCAGAGGGCTCGATGAAGCCGCCAAGGGTGCGGAGCAGCGTGGTCTTGCCGGAGCCGGAGCCGCCGAGAAGAACGAACAGCTCGCCGCTGGTGATGTCGAGATCGAGGTCGGAGAGGGCGGCGACCGGGCCGTAGCGGACGGTCAGGCCCTGGATGGAGAGGTCGGCCAACGCTGTGCGGCTGGGGATCAGGAGCCGGCTTTGAAGCGGGTCCACATGCGGGTGCGGGCGCGTTCGGCGGCTGAGGTGGGGGCTTTGGCGGTGAAGGCTTGCGAGAGCATGGCGGCGGTCGGGAACACGTTGGTGTTGCCTTTCACGTCGGGCGCGACGTCGGCCATGCTGGCGGGGACGGCGTTGGGGTAGCCGACCTTGTTGGTGATGGCGGCCATGTTGGCGGGCCGGAGCACGAAGTCGATGAACTGCATGGCATATTGCGGGTGCGGGGCGTCCTTGGGCACCGCAAGCATGTCGAAGGTGTATTCGGTGAACTGCTTGGGCAGGACGTAGTCGACCGGCTCCTTTTTGGCTTCTGCGGCGCGGGCGGTGGCTTGGACCACGTCGCCGGAATAGTCCATCGCCAGGCAGACCTCGTTGCTGGCGAGCATCTCGAGTGCACCACCGGAGGCGAAGGTGCGGATGTAGGGACGGATCGCCATCAGGGTCTTCTCGACGGCCTCGAGGTCCTTCGGGTCGGCGCTGTCGGGGTCGCGGCCGAGGTATTTCAGCACGCTGGGGATGGTGTCGATGGCGCTGTCCATCAGAACGATGCCGCAGGGAGCGAGCTTCTTGGCCCATTCGGGCTTGAGCAACAGGTCCCAGCTATCGAGTGGCGCGTCGGGCGCCAGGGCCTTGATCTTGGCCGGCACGATGCCGAGGCCCAGGGTGCCCCAAAGATAGATGGCGCCGTATCGGTTGCCGGGGTCGCTGGTCTCCACCCGCTTCATGAGGGCTGGGTCCTCGCCGCCCAGGTTCGGTATCGCGGACTTGTCGAGAGGCAGAAGGGCGCCGGCCTTGATGAGGCGGGAGAAGGTTGGCTCGGCGGTGGGAACGACGACATCGTAGCCGGATTTACCGGCGAGGAGCTTGCCTTCGAGGGTCTCCAGGCTGTCGTAGACGTCGTACTGGACCTTGATGCCGGTCTGCTTGGTGAAGTCTTCCAGGACCTTGGGGTCGATGTAGTCGGTCCAGTTATAGACGTTGACGACCTTGTCCTCGGCGTGAGCGGCGGCGCAGAGCGTAAGGGCGAGCGCCGCGAGAAAACGTCCTGTCCAGCGCATCGATACAGCTCCAACCCACGCGTCGCTCATAGCTTTGGCCGGGATGAATTGAAAGACTGGTCCGATCTGGCAGTGTTGGGGGCAATCGGGTGGAGGGTTTGATGCGGGTCCTAGTGGTTGCTGGGCTTTTGGGGGCCGGGCTGTTGGGGTTGGTCGGCGGGCCGGTGTTGGCCGAGGACTTGCCCGTCGATCGGACAGCCGGACCCGGGCTGATCACGACGCATGGCATGGCCCGGGGGCGGTTGGCCAACACCGTCGCCGACGTCTCGATCGGTGTGGAGGCGCATGAGCCAACGGTCGCTGCGACGCAGGCGGCGTTGGCCGCCGCAAGCCAGAAACTGATGGGGTATCTGCGGGCGCAGGGCGTGGAGCGGTTGCGGACGGACCAGCTTTCGGTCACGCCGCGGACGGCGGTCGAGACCGGGCGAGCCGCGCGGATCGTGGGATATGACGGAAGCGTGCAGGCGAGTTTCCGGATGTCGGCAGACAAGGTCAGTGCCGTGGTCGCGGGCGCGCTGGCCAATGGCGGCAACAATCTGGAACGGACCACGCTCGGCCCGCGGGAGGCGGAGGTGGATGCGGAGCGGGCACGGCTGGCCGCCGAAGCGGCGAAGATTGCGCTGTCGCAGGCCAATACTGTGGCCGAGGCGACGGGCCGGCGTTTGGGGGCGATCCGTCGGATCGAGGTGGACCCCGACCATGCTTTCGCGCCGTCCGCGCCGATGATGCGGATGGTGGCGATGCCGGCACCGTCGCCGAGCCCGCCGGTCGCGACGGAAGCGGGAGATGCGGAGATGTCGGCGTCGGTATTGGTGACGGTGGAACTGGTCGAGGCGCGGGCGCCGTGAGGGTTGATCAGTCCACGCCGTCGCCCCGGGTAGCGGCGGCGTCGGCGATGCGGGCACGGAGGTCGCTCGGCGTGTAGCCGGCGGCGCGGAGGGCGCGCAGGGTCAGGGAGGCATCGCGTTTGGCCAGGCGGGTGCCGTCGGGCGCGCGGATCAGGGGGTGGTGAGCGTAGGCGGGCTCGGGCCAGGCCAGGAGGGTTTGTAGGAGGCGGTGAAGACTCGTGGCGGGGCGGAGGTCGGCGCCGCGGGTGACTAGGGTGACGCCTTGCAGGGCGTCGTCGTGGGTGACGCAGAGATGGTAGCTGGCCGGCGTGTCCTTGCGGGCGAGCACCGGGTCGCCGAAGGCGAGGGGATCGCAGGGAATGCGGCCCTCACCTTCCTCGAACCAGGTGAGGGGGCCGGTGAGCGCGAGGGCGGCAGCGGTATCCAGACGGAGGGCATGGGGCTGCACCGGGTCGATGGGCCAGTGGCGGCAGGTGCCGGGATAGAGCGGGCCTTCCGGGCCGTGCGGTGCGGATACGGCGGCGGCGATGTCGGCGCGGGTGCAGGTGCAGGGATACAGCACGCCGAGGGCGGCGAGGCGGTCGAGGGCTTTGCGGTAGTCCGGGAAATGAGCGGATTGGTGACGAATCGGGGTTTCCCATTCGAGGCCGAGCCAGCGGAGGTCATCTTGGAGAGCGGCCGTGTATTCGGGGCGGCAGCGGGCCGGGTCGATGTCCTCGATGCGGAGGAGGAAACGACCGCCGACCGCTTCCGCACGGCGCCAGGCGACCAGGGCGGCGTAGGCGCTGCCGAGGTGGAGCAGGCCTGTCGGGCTCGGGGCGAAGCGGGTTACAAGTGCGGCTGCCAGCGGGGAGATCGGCATGGAGCAGCTTAACGTGTTGCGCAGGGAGGCGGCCAGCGGGGCGCCGCGGCTGCTGGTGGTGTTGTGTCACGGAGTCGGGGCGGATGCGCAGGACCTGATCGGGCTGGCCGAACCGTGGGCGGCAGGATTGCCGGAGTTGGCGTTCATGGCGGTGGATGCACCGGAGCCGTACGACATGGCGCCGTATGGCCGGCAATGGTTCAGCTTGCAGGATCGGACGCCGAGCGTGTTGGACGCCGGCGCGCGGCGGGCGACGCCACCTTTGATGGCTACGGTGGATGCAGAGCTATCGCGGCTGGGGTTAGCCGCAGGCGACGTGGCGCTGATGGGGTTCAGTCAGGGCGCGATGATGGTGCTGCACGCCGGGTTGCGGCGGGCGGTGCCGCCTGCGGCGATCCTGGCCTACTCGGGCGCACTGCTCGACAGCCCGGCACTCGATACCGAGATCACCGGCCGGCCGCCGGTGCTGCTGGTGCATGGGGAGGACGACGAGGTGGTCCCATTTGCGCGCGGCCCGGCGGCGGCCGAGGCGCTGCGGCGCCGGCACGTTCCGGTCACGACCGTTTGGCGCAAGGGCGTCGGGCACTGGGTGGACGAGGGCGGGCTGCAGGCGGGGGTCGACCTGCTGGCGCGGCTGTGAGTGACGACAGCGTGACAAGTGGCTCACAGCGGCGTGTGGGTCGCTTGCGGGTGTGCGGTGGCGGTGCCATGCTTTGACTTGACTCTGGGGGCATATCTGGCGGGTCGTCTGGCAACCGACCTCCGGTCTCACACCTCCAGTGAGAAGGAGAGCGCTGTGCCAGACGGCGGACTACATTTTCCCGCTTTAGTACTTAACGCCGATTTTCGGCCGTTATCGTATTTTCCATTGTCGGTATGGTCGTGGCAGGACTCGATCAAAGCCGTGTTCCTCGACCGGGTGTCGGTGTTGAACGAATACGAGGACCGCGTGAGGTCCCCGAGCATGTCGATGCGGTTGCCGAGCGTGATCGCGCTGAAGGACTACATTCCGACGGCGCGCAAACCGGCATTCACACGGTTCAACGTGTTCCTGCGGGATGCGTTCAGCTGCCAATACTGCAGCGAGCGTTTCCCGACGCCGGAGTTGACGTTCGACCACGTGATCCCGCGCAGCCGCGGGGGACGCACGACATGGGAGAATGTCGTGACGGCCTGCGGTGGATGTAACCTGCGCAAGGGAAACAAGCTGCCGCGGGAGTGTGGCATGCATCCGCGGCTGCGGCCGGAGCAGCCGTCGACCTGGGTGTTGCAGGAGAACGGTCGGTCGTTCCCGCCGAACTACCTGCATGAGAGCTGGCGCGACTACCTGTATTGGGACAGCGAGCTGGACAGTTAAGGTTTCAATGTGCTGACGATGCCGTTTGGGCAGGGGTGGATACAGCTCGGGGAACTCGGGCTGTCTTTTGTGCTGGCTGCCGCAGTCGGGCTGGAGCGGGAGCTGCGGCAGAAAAGCGCTGGGCTACGGACCTACAGCCTGGTGGGGGTGTCGGCGGCCCTGTTCATGCTGATCTCGAAATACGGGTTCACCAACGTGCTGGAGACTGGCCGTGTCATGGTCGATCCGTCGCGGGTGGCGGCGCAGATCGTGTCGGGCATCGGTTTCATCGGCGGTGGAGTCATCTTCATGCGCCGCGACGTGGTGCGTGGGCTGACCACGGCGGCGTCGGTGTGGCTGACGGCGGCTTTGGGGATGGCGTGTGGCGCCGGGCTGCCGATCCTAGCGGTGGCGACGACGGCCGGGTATTTCGTCATCATGTACGCCTACCCGATGCTGGTAGGGCGCTTCCTGCCGCGAACCGAGCAGGGGATCGTGCGGATCCGCATTGCCGGGCAAGATCGGCCGGGTTTGTCCGACGCGGTGCTTTCGGCGTGCGCGGCGCTTCGGTTCGAGGTCGGGGCAATGGAGATCGAGCGAGAGCGCGACGGTGAGCCGATCGTCGTGACGATGACGGTGAGCGGCGGACGCGGGGTGCCGGCACTGATCGTGCGGCTGAGCGACATCGCCGGCGTGCTCCGGGCCGGCAACATCACCGGCGACACGATCGAGTAGCCGGTGCCGACCCGATCAGTCGGCCCAGACGGGCGCGCGTTTCTGGATAAAGGCGTCGATGCCTTCGTTGGCATCGTATTCGTCCATGTTGTGGACCATCACCTCGGCCGTGTGCGCATAGGCGTCGGCTAGGGACAGCTCGGCCTGACGGTAAAAGGCCGGCTTGCCGAGGGCGACGGCGCTGCGGCTCTTGCTGGCCAGTTTGGTGGCCAGGGCGAGCACGGCGGCATCGAGATCGGCCTCCGGAACGCAGCGGTTGACGAGCCCGAGGCGGGCGGCTTCCGGAGCATCGATGAAGTCGCCGGTGAGCAACATCTCCATCGCCGCCTTGCGGGGCACGACGCGGGAGAGTGCGACCATTGGGGTCGAGCAGAACAGGCCGACGTTGATGCCGGAAACGGCAAAGCGTGCCGTATCCGATGCCAGCGCCAGATCGCAGGTGGCGACCAATTGGCAGCCGGCGGCTGTAGCGATGCCGTGGACACGGGCGATCACCGGGACAGGAAGTGTCGTCAGGCGCTGCATGAAGCGGCTGCATTGGGCGAAGAGGCGGGCGCGGGCCGGGCCGTCGAAGCTGCGGACTTCGCGAAGGTCATGACCGGCGCAGAAGCCGGGGCCGTTGGCGGCGATGACGAGCACACGGACGGTGTCGTCGGCGGCGACGGCGTCGAGCGCTGCTTCCAGGGCGGTCAGCATCGCGGTGGACAGCGCGTTGCGGGCGGCCGGATTGTTGAGCGTTAGGGTGGTGACGCCGGCCTGGGCGGTGGTGAGGAGGAGTGTCTGATCGGGCATCGATGAAGCTTTCGTTCGATCAGGCCACTTTGCGTCTCGGCGTGGTTTCGAGAAAGCCCTGGAGGTAGGTGAGGACCTCCGCGGGCGCTTCTTCGGCCAGATAATGGCCGCTGCCGACCGGGCCACCCTGGACGGTGCCGCTGCAATACTGGCGCCACAAGTCGAGCGGGTCGTACCAGCCACCGATCTTTCCCTGCGCGCCCCAGAGCACGAGTAGATCGCAGGTGATCTTGCGGCCATCGGCGCGGCTGATGCGGTCGTGCTCGAGGTCGATGGTCGCGGCGGCGCGGTAGTCCTCGCACATGCCGGTGATGGCGGCCGGGTCGTGGGCGGCGCGGAGATAATCGTCCAGCGCGTCAGGATGAAAGAAGCCCGGCGGCTTGGGTTCACGGGAGGTGTGGGCGTTGAACCAGGTGGTCGGCGCCGCATTGATGAGTTCTTCGGGGAACGGGTGCGGCTGGGCGAACCAGAACCAGTGATAATAGCCGAGCGCGAACGCCATGTCGGTGCGCTCGAAATGCTCGATGGTGGGCACGATGTCCAGGAGGCAAAGGCGGTCGACGCGCTCCGGGTTGTCGATGGCCAGTCGATGGGCAACGCGGGCGCCGCGGTCATGGGCGACGACTTGGAAATGATCGTGGCCGAGGGACGTCATCAGCTCGGCGAGATCGCGCGCCATGCTGGACTTGGCGTACGGCGCATGATCGCCGGTCGCACCGGGCTTGAAGCTGCCGCCATAGCCGCGCAGGTCGGGAGCGACGACGGTGAACCGTTCGGCCAGCGCAGGGGCGACGGCGTGCCACATGGCGTGGGTCTGCGGATTGCCGTGCAGCAACAGCAGCGGCGGCCCCGACCCGGCGGTGCGCAGACGCAGGGTGCCGTCGGCGACGTGACGCTCGGTCAGGTCGAAATCGCGGAAGAAGTCGAGCATGGCTTCAGATACTT
>JBPBQE010000205.1:0-9538 GCA_050954595.1 Janthinobacterium lividum
ACATTTCCGAGCCGCCGGACAAGGCTGCGCTCGAGTCCGGGTTCGCCGCGCTGATCGCAGCCGACCATCCAGTCAGCACCGAGTGGGTCGACGAGAGCATCCTCGACACCAACCCGGAACTCGTTCGCACCCTCTCGGTGCAGCCGCCCCGCGGCACGGGCCGCCTCCGCCTCGTCCGCGTCGGGGCTGGGCCGGTGCCGGTCGACCTGCAACCGTGCGGCGGCACCCATGTTCGTTCAACCGCAGAAATAGGCGCCATCACCGTGCTGAAGATCGAGAACAAAGGCCGTCAGAATCGCCGCATCTCCCTCGCGCTGGGCGATCTCTGATGGACGCGCTCGTCTCGACGGCTTGGTTGGCCGATCATCTCCACGAGGTGATCGTGTTCGACGCCACCAAATACCTTCCCAACGAGAACCGCAGCGGCATCACCGAATTCGCCGCGGCACACATTCCGGGGGCTCGCTTCTTCGACATCGACGTTGTGGCCGATCCGGATAGCACGCTGCCGCACATGGTTCCGTCGCCGGGTCGCTTCGAACGGTTGATGGGTGAGCTGGGCGTCAGCAACGACAGCACCGTCGTGTTCTATGACCAGAAAGGCATCGCCTCATCGACGCGTGGCTGGTGGTTGATGGGCCTGTTCGGACACGCCAACGCGGTGGTTCTCGATGGCGGCCTGCCGAAATGGGTCCGCGAGGATCGACCGGTCGAAAAGGGGACGCCACCCTCCCCTGGGCCGACCAGCTTTCGCGCGACTTTTCATGCCGACGGCCTCCGCGGCATCGGCGATATGCTGTCGCTCTCGCCGGGTAGCATCGTCATCGACGCGCGCCCGGCCGGTCGGTTCGCCGGAACCAGCCCGGAACCTCGGCCCGGCCTACCAAGCGGTCACATGCCCGGCAGCACCAGCCTTCCTGCATCCGACCTGCTGACGCCGGATGGCACGCTGCTGCCACCAACCGAACTCCGCGCTCGCCTGGTCGCCGCTGGCGTCGACGGTAGCCGCCCGGTGATCACGAGCTGCGGCACCGGCGTCACCGCGACTATCCTTACCCTCGGGTTGATTCAGGCAGGATTCCCGCCCGGCGCCGTGTACGATGGTTCATGGACCGAGTGGGCCGGCCGCCCCGACACGATCAAGGAGACCAGTGATGCCCGATAGTCACTACAGCAAGGGCGACCGCTTCGCCACTCGCCTGTCCCATGCCGGCCGCGTCGGGACCAAGGTCCGTGCCTTCGTCAATCCGCCGGTGCATCGCGGCTCGACCATGCTGCATGTCGACTGTGCCGACCGCTTCGCCGGCGGTAATCACCTCCTGCAAGACCCGATGTACGGCGTCATGGGAAATTCGACCCACCATGCGCTCGAAAACGTCATCGCCGAGGTGGAAGGCGGGACGCATTGCCAGGTGGTCTCCTCAGGCCTGAGCGCCGTGACCACTGCGATGCTCGCTTACCTCAAATCCGGCGAACACTGCCTGATGCCAGACAGCGTCTATGGGCCGACACGCATCTTCGCCGATGGAATGCTTCGCGCGCTCGGGATCGAGACGACGTACTATGACCCGGTCATCGACGCCGCCGGACTGCAGGGTTTGATGCGGCCGAACACGACCGTGCTCTACCTCGAGAGTCCGGGCAGCCACACCTTCGAGGTGCAGGACGTGCCGGCGCTGGCGGCCGCCGCGCACCAGCATGGCGCCAAGGTGCTGATGGACAACACATGGGGCATCCACCACTTCCAGCCATTCGCGTTCGGCGTCGACGCGTCGATCCAGGCGTTGACGAAATACCCGGTCGGGCATTCGGACGTGCTGCTGGGCTCGATCACGGTTGCTGATCCCACCGAGTGGGACCGGGTACGCTCAGCGGCGCTGGCACTCGGACAATATGCGAGCCCGGATGATTGTTGGTTGTGCTTGCGCGGACTGCGGACGATGAGTGTCCGCCTCGCGCAGCAATCGGCATCGGCCCTGGCGATCGCGGAGTGGCTGCAGACACGGCCGGAGGTCAAGCAGGTGTTGTTCCCCGCCCTACCGGGTGCGCCAGGTCATGAACTGTGGAAACGAGATTTTACCGGGGCATGCAGCCTGTTTGGGGTTGTGTTCGCGTCGGACGTCTCGGTCACAGCGACGCATACGATGATCGATGCGCTGCGGCTGTTCGGCATCGGCGCCAGCTGGGGTGGCTTCGAGAGCCTCGTGCTGCCAACCAGCGGATACTTGGTCCGCACAGCCGACACCGGCGATTTCGGCGGTGCTGCGGCGCGGTTCCATATCGGGCTGGAGGACACGGCCGACCTGATCGCCGATCTCGATCAAGCATTCACGGCGTTACATGAACGCTGACATCGTTGCCAGCCTTCGCTTCGACGGCGCGGGGTTGATCGCCGGTATCGCGCAACAGCACGACACCGGCGAAGTGCTAATGCTCGCCTGGTTGAGCCGTGAGTCGATCGAGGAGACGCTGGCGACCGGCCAGGTTTGCTATTTCAGCCGCAGCCGCAACGCCCTGTGGCGGAAAGGCGAGACGTCGGGGCAAACTCAGCGATTGATCGAGATGCGGCTCGATTGCGATGGCGATGCGGTGCTGTTGCTGGTCGATCAGACGGGCGTCGCCTGCCATACCGGGCGGCGGAGTTGCTTCTACCAGGCTGTCCGCGACGGTCGGCTGGTCGAGACATCGGCACCGCTGGTCGAGCCGGCTGCGCTCTATGGCTCGAAACCGGCGTTGTGATTGAGCGGGCCGTGCCCGGCACCGAAACCGGGGGCGGATAGGATAGCGGCCTGGATGTAACGGCGGGCCCGACCGATCGCCTCGTCGATTGACATCCCCTGCGCCAGGCCAGCGGCGATGGCGCTGGCTAGCGTGCATCCGGTGCCATGCGTATGCCGACTATGGATGCGTGGCATGCTGAATGCGCGGATGCCATCAGCGTCGGCCAATATGTCGGTCAGGACTGGTCCGTCGCCATGGCCGCCCTTGAGCAGCACGGCTTTAGCACCAGTGTTCAGCAACTCGATGGCAGCATCCGCCGGGTCGTGGATGGGGTGACCGAGGAGTGCTGCCGCCTCTGGTAGGTTCGGCGTGATTAAGGTGGCAAGCGGCAGCAATCGATGACGCAGGGCGTCGAGGGCGTCGTCTTGCAGAAGGGACTGGCCACCTTTCGCAACCATCACCGGATCCACCACGAGGGGCAGTTGCCGGGCAGAGTACTCGATGCAGGCAGCGACGCGCAGCACGGTCTCCGCCTCGCCGAGCATGCCGGTCTTAAGCGCATCCGCGCCGATATCGTCGAGCACGGCCTCGATCTGCGCCTGCACCAAAGCCGGCGGCAGTGGGTGGACGGCATGGACGCCCAGCGTATTCTGAGCCGTGATGGACGTCACCGCAGTCGCGGCGAAGCTCCCCATCGCCATGATCGCCTTGATGTCGGCCTGAATACCCGCGCCGCCGCTGGAATCCGACCCGGCGATCACGAGCACCCTGCCCTTCAACAGATTAGGCAGCCTCCGCCGCCGCGGTCGATTGGATCACGTCGCACAGGCCCGAGACGATCTGCCGCACGGCAGTCTCGTCCTCACCTTCAGCCATGACCCGCACCAATGGCTCCGTGCCGGACAAGCGCAGCAGGACGCGGCCCGAACTGCCCAACCGCGCTTCGGCATCTGCCACCGCCGCCAAGACACGCGGATGCTTCAACGGCGAGCCGCCGGCGAAACGGACGTTCTGCAGCAATTGTGGAAACGGCTCGAAGAGCTTGCAAACTTCGCTCGCGGGTCGACCGGATTGAACCAGAACCGCGAGTACCTGCAGTGACGCGATGAGCCCGTCGCCCGTGGTGGCGTAGTCGCTCAGGATGACATGTCCCGATTGCTCGCCACCAAGGTTCATCTGCGTTGCCCGCATCCGCTCGACCACATAGCGGTCACCGACCTTGGTGCGTTCGAGTGTCAACCCGGCGCCTTCCAGCATCTTCTGCAGACCCAGATTCGACATCACGGTTGCAACGACGCCGCCGCCGACCAGCTTGCCGGATTTGTGCCAATAGGACGCGATTAAGGCGAGGATCTGATCACCATCGACCACATCACCCTTCTCATCGATGAGGATGAGGCGGTCCGCGTCTCCATCGAGCGCAATGCCTAGATCCGCGCCGTGCTCCAGTACTTTGGCTCGCAAGTGCTCCGGCACCGTGGAACCGCAGCCCTTATTAATATTGAAACCGTCCGGCTCGACACCGACGGCGATGATGGTCGCACCCAGCTCCCACAACACGGTCGGCGCAACGCGATAGGCTGCACCGTTCGCGCAATCCACAACGATCTTCAGGCTGTCGAGGGTGAGGCCGCGGGGGAAAGTGGCTTTCGCGGCTTCGATGTAGCGCCCGCCAGCATCCTCGAGTCGGCTGGCGCGACCGAGACGGTCGGGGGCAGCAAGGGTTCCTGCCCGATCCTGCCCCATCAACTCCTCGATCGCCATCTCCATCTCGTCGGAGAGTTTGAAACCATCCGGACCGAACAGCTTGATGCCGTTATCCTCGAATGCGTTGTGCGAGGCCGATACCATGACGCCGAGATCGGCCCGCAGGCTCCGGGTCAGCATGGCGATGGCCGGAGTCGGCAGCGGACCGACTAGCATAACGTCCATGCCGGCGCTGATGAACCCCGCAACCAAGGCGGGTTCGATCAGGTAGCCAGATAGCCTGGTATCCTTGCCGATGACGACGCGATGCCGATGGCTCCCGCGTACGAAGCGCAACCCGGCTGCCTGACCAAGCTTGAGAGCCGTTTCGGCCGTCATGGGATGGACGTTGGCCGTTCCGCGAATGCCGTCGGTCCCGAACAGGCGTTTTTTCGTCACGTCGACCTCTCTCAAACTGGCTCGGCTTCCTGCCGAACCACCGTCCATACGCGTAGTGCTTGCACCATCGCGCGGACATTGTGGACCCGTAGCACAGACGCACCCTGGGTTACGGCGAACAATCCAGCGGCGACGGAGGCAACGTCACGATCCTCCGCTCTGGTAATGTCAGCCAATTGCCCAATGAACCTCTTGCGAGATATCCCAGCGATTATAGGGCAGGACAAGTTAACGAAGAGTGAGAGACGCCGAAGCAGTTCGACGTTTTGACTGTTATTCTTAGCAAAGCCGAAGCCAGGATCGATGGCGATCGCTGACCGGGTAATTCCGCCAGCAAGCGCGTGATCCACACGCTGACGTAGTTCGCCCAGTACTTCGGTTGCGACATCGCCGTAAGTGGCGAGGGAATCCATAGTCTCCGGCGTTCCGCGCATATGCATCAGAATGACGGCACAGCCTCCGCGCGCAACGGTCGCCACGGAAGCCGGATCGAACGTCAGGCCAGAGACATCGTTGACGATAGCGGCGCCCTTTTCCAGAGCGCCCATCATTGTGGACGCATTCCGCGTGTCGACGGAGACTAGTGCCCCGTGGCGAGCCAGTGTCTCGATAACCGGCAGGACGCGGCGTTGCTCCTCGACCGCAGAAACCGTGGGAGCACCGGGACGGGTGGATTCGCCACCGACGTCGATGATCGCCGCGCCATCTTCCAGCATCCGCATCCCGAGCGCGATTGCTTGTTCGGTGGAACGACCACCGTCGCTGAAGCTGTCGGGCGTGACGTTGACGATGCCCATGACCTGTGGGCCCGCCGGTAAATCGGGCCAGACCGTCTCTCGAGTTTGCATGACGTCAGATCCTGTACAGACAAATGGCCCGTCGCAAAACGACGGGCCATTCATCACCAAGACTGAGTCGTTTAGCCTGGCTGGGGAGCCGGCCCGAGACCACCGGTCGGCGGCACCATAGGGCGGCTTGCCGTCGGCACTGACGCCCGCCGTGCATCAGCCGCAGGCTCATCCACAACCTTGCGGACGACTGGCTCACCACGAAGCACGGTCCGGATTTCATCGCCGGATAGCGTCTCGTATTCCAGCAGACCACGCGCCAGACGGTGCAGTTCTTCCAAACGTTCCGTCAGCAGGGACTTGGCATTCGAGTAGGCGGTATCGATGAACAGCTTGATCTCGCCATCGATATCGCGCGCCGTCAGTTCGGACACGTTCTTGTTCTGCGTCACGGAGTGACCGAGGAACACCTCCTGGCTGTTATCGCCGTAAGCGATCATGCCAAGCTTGTCGCTCATGCCCCATTCGGTGACCATGGTCCGGGCAATGCCAGTCGCCTGCTTGATGTCACCAGCGGCACCGTTGCTGACCTTGTCGGGCCCAAACACCAATTCCTCGGCAACACGTCCGCCCATCGCCATCCTCATGCGGGCCAATAGCCGCGCACGATTCTCGCTTAGACGATCGCCTTCCGGCAGGCTCATCACCAGACCCAGCGCACGGCCGCGCGGAATGATCGTCGCCTTATGAACAGGGTCACACTCGGGGTCATTGATAGCGATCAGAGCATGGCCAGCCTCGTGATAGGCAGTCATCCGCTTTTCCGCGTCAGACATCACGAGCGAGCGTCGCTCAGCGCCCATCATCACCTTGTCTTTGGCATGCTCGAACTCACCCATGGCGACGACGCGCTTGCCGAGACGAGCCGCCAACAGGGCCGCCTCGTTGACCAGGTTCGACAGATCGGCACCCGAGAAACCAGGTGTCCCACGGGCGATCACCTTCGGATCGACGTCGGACGCCAGCGGCACCTTGCGCATGTGAACGCGCAGGATCTTCTCGCGACCGTTCACGTCCGGGTTCGGCACGACGACCTGGCGGTCGAAACGGCCGGGACGCAGCAACGCCGGGTCGAGAACGTCAGGGCGGTTGGTCGCAGCGATGAGGATCACGCCCTCATTGCTTTCGAAGCCGTCCATCTCGACCAGCATCTGGTTCAAGGTCTGCTCGCGCTCATCGTTGCCACCACCGAGACCGGCGCCACGATGACGGCCGACCGCGTCGATCTCGTCAATGAAGATGATGCACGGTGCGTTCTTCTTGCCCTGCTCGAACATGTCGCGCACACGGCTGGCGCCGACGCCGACGAACATTTCGACGAAGTCCGACCCCGAGATCGTGAAAAACGGCACGTTGGCTTCGCCGGCGATGGCGCGGGCCAGCAACGTCTTACCAGTGCCGGGCGGGCCAACGAGCAGAACGCCCTTCGGGATTTTGCCGCCGAGACGCTGGAACTTCTGCGGGTCCTTCAAAAACTCGACGATTTCCTGCAGTTCCTGCTTCGCCTCGTCGATGCCGGCAACGTCCTCGAACGTCACACGTCCCTGCTTTTCCGTCAGCATCCGGGCACGGCTCTTGCCGAAGCCCATGGCGCGACCGCCACCGGACTGCATCTGGCGCATGAAGAATACCCAGACGCCGATCAGCAACAACATCGGGAACCAGCTGAGCAGGTAGTGGAGCAACGGATTGTCGCTCTCTTCCGGCTTGGCGATAACGCGCACACCCTTATCGGTGAGGCGGCCCACCAGCGCGGGATCTTCCGGAGTGTAGGTTTGGAAGGTGCGACCATCCGTCAGCTGTCCGCTGACCGTGCGCCCTTGAATCACCACGTCACGAACGCGGCCGCCATTCACTTCGGAGACGAAGTCCGAGTAAGCGACCTGAGTCGCGGCACGGGTGTTGCCACCAGGCTGAAACAGATTGAATAGAACCACGAGCAACAGGGCGATAATTACCCAGAGTGCCAGGTTACGACCGAAATTGCTCATCATGCGCGTCCAACAATCCAGTCCCAGTTGCGGCCGGTCGATCGGCAGCCTTGATCGTCAACATAAGGTCGTCGCGTTCACTCTACACCCCCTAGCCATTCGAAGGGTTAACAACCCTCGACTAAGCGCTGGGTGTAGCTTGCCGTCCCGGCCACATCTCGACCGCCACGCTACGGCACGCCTCCCGATCAGGGAAGGCCAGATGCGGCACGGAGACCAACACCATACCACGGCGCAAGGCCGGCAAGGTCGCCAAAACGACGGCTGGTAGGCGCGACCGGCCTCTTAAGGTCGCTGCATCCGCTCCCAAAGCGCCCAACGTCAACCCGGCCGAGGCGCCCCGCACCCGGAACCGCCCATCCCAGACGGCGTCGTCGCAGGCCTCGATCGGGGGCGCCACGGCAGCCGGCTCGCGGGTCAGCAGCGTCCCGGGTCCGAGACGGCCCGCTGGGCGGATGAGCACACCATGCAGCGTGCGTGCGGCCAATCCAGGCTTGAGCGCGAGGCGCGGCGGTGGATGGGACCGGCCGGAGATCATCCATATTAGGGCGGACAGCGTCGAGGCCCCGAGGGGGCCGGGAGCAACCGCGAAACCCTCGGGCGCCAGCCGAACGTCAGCCAACTCGATGGCATCCGCTCGAAGCTGATGCGTGCGGTCGGCCAGGCTGGATGCCGCCAGGGCTAACGCGGCGGTGCGGTCATGTGCGGTCATCTCGTGACGCAGCCGTCCGCGCGCTGTCGTCATGCTGTGGTTGGTCGGGTCCTCGACCCAGGGAAGGCTGGCATGTCGCAGCGTCGCCCTGAGCCGCGCCGGATTAATGGCGAGCAGTGGCCGAACCAGGCGGGCAAAGTTGCGATAGGAAACCAGCGCCATGCCCGCCAGTCCGGCGACGCCGCTCCCGCTGTCCGCCCGCATCCGCACCGTCTCCGCCTGGTCGCCGGCATGATGGCCGAGCAACAGGTCCGGCAGCCCGAGCCGCGCACACTCGGCGAATAGCAGGTCGTATCGGGCTGCCCGCGCGCGCACCGCTACTGCCGGGCCGGGTCGTAACGAGGCGGATCGGATGTGGCTCTGGACCCCGAGTGCGCCGAGACGGGTCGATACCAGTGCCGCCTCGGCCGCCGACTCGGCACGCAGACCATGATTGACGATGGTCGCGACCGGATGCCCCCAGCGGGCCAGCAACAGCGCCAACGCCATGCTGTCTGCCCCGCCGGACACAGCGACCATGACCCGGCGCTCGCGACCAAAAGGCCCGACCGCGGCCATCAAGGCGGCGAATTCGTCGTCTAAAATCGGCGTGGCTCCGCTCATGGCAGAGCCGGCGGTCGCGGGTCAGCTACAGCCGTTGCGTGCCCGCAGCGTCGCCGCCGTCTCGCGCACGGCACCGCGCGCCGATGGAAACTCCCGCCGCAGCTTATCCAACGTCGCGCAGGACGCGTTTCGGTCGTTCAGACCAGTTAACGCGTTGGCCAAACCGAGCAGCGCATCCGGCGCACGACTCCCGGTCTTGCTGCGGGAATAAGCGTCGTCATACGAAATTGCGGCGCCTTGGAAGTTGCGCTGCCCCATGAGGGATTGCGCGAGCAAGAAGTTGGCGTCCCCTGCACGCGGCGAGTTCTTGGACGCAAGGACCTCTCGTGCCGCACTTTCGGCTGCCGTGTAGTCACGGCGGGCCAGGGCGGCGTTGCCGTCTTGCAGCGCGATCTCGGGCGTGCGCTTGGCGACGGGCGCCGGGCTGCTGTCCGAGTTGGCGGCTGGTCGGGGCGGGGCCAGTTGTGGCGTGGCGCTCGGAGCAGGCGCACCGCCGGAATTGCCGGCGCGGAAGTTCA
>JBPBQE010000257.1:0-9516 GCA_050954595.1 Janthinobacterium lividum
GCACAACGGTTTCCCATGTCGGGGGTTCCGGGGGGCGCAACCCGCCTGCCAGGGATGCTTATGCCAGCCGACGCGGTTGTTCTCAGAGTTTCGGAACCAATTGCGTCGCGCGCATCCTTTGTCGTCGTCTTGTTGGGCGTCTTGCCCGCCTACTCATTCCATCGCTGCCGCGCCCCATCTGCGCCCGAGAGCCGCCTTGCCGGCTGGCCGGGGCGCGCGGCCCATCGGAGATTTCCTTTCAATGACCAAACGCATGCTGATCGACAGCACGAACGCGGAAGAAACCCGCGTCGTGGTGCTGGACGGTAACCGGCTCGACGAATTCGACCTCGAAACCTCCACCAAGCATCAACTCAAAGGCAACATCTACCTCGCCAAAGTCGTCCGCGTCGAACCGAGCCTCCAGGCTGCGTTCGTCGAGTACGGCGGCAACCGGCACGGCTTCCTGGCCTTTGGCGAGATCCATCCCGACTATTATCAAATCCCGGTTGCCGACCGGAAGCGCTTGCTCGAAGCGCAGGAGCAGGAAGCCCGCGAGGACGAGGAGGCCGAGGATCGCGCCGCCGCCGCTCAGAACCGCCGTCCCCGTCAGAGCGAGACGCCGGCCGATACCCTCGTCAGTGATGCCGTTCCCGGCGATGAGGGTGCTTCCGAAACGGCTACGGCCGTCTCCGCCGATAGCGACAACGTCGAGAGCGCTCCGGCCGAACTGACCGCGGCGTCGAACGACCATCCCACTGAGATCGATTCGGACGGTGGCGAAGAGATCCAGGTCGAGGTCGTGCCAACGCAAGAGCGCGTCGAGATCGCCGAGCCGTCCGAGATCGTGGCCGACCTGATCGTCGCGCCGGACGAGGCGGTGATGTCGTTCACCGACGAGGCGCAGCCAGCACAAGAGGGCGAAGTCCAGGCAAGCGAGATCCAGGCAAGCGAGACTGGGAGCTTTTCCGAGACAAGCGAGACTGCGGACGACGCGCCGGCGCCCGAGCAGATCGGTGGCGAGCACGACACCGACGACCAGGATCGCCGCTCCACGCCGCGCTTCCTGAAGCACTACAAGATCCAGGAAGTGATCCGGCGCCGCCAGGTGCTGTTGATCCAGGTCGTCAAGGAAGAGCGCGGCAGCAAGGGCGCGGCGCTGACGACGTATATCTCGCTGGCCGGGCGGTTCTCCGTGCTGATGCCGAACTCGCCGCGGGGCGGCGGCATCAGCCGCAAGATCACCTCGGCCTCCGATCGCCGCCGGTTGAAGGAAGTCACGGCCGAGTTGGACCTGCCGCGCGGCATGGGGCTGATCGTTCGCACCGCCGGCGCTAACCGGCCGAAGCCGGAGATCCTGCGCGATTGCGAGTACCTGCTCAACCAGTGGGACCAGATCCGCGAGCTGACGATGAAGAGCATCGCGCCGACGCTGATTTACGAGGAGGCGAGCCTCATCAAGCGCGCCATCCGCGACGTGTATTCGCGCGACGTGGACGACATCCTAGTCGATGGCGAGGCGGGCTGGCGGGCGGCGCGCGACTTCATGCGCATGCTGATGCCGACGCACGCCAAGAAGGTGCAGCTTTGGAAGGACCCCACGCCGCTATTCGCCAAGGCGCAGGTCGAGCAACAGCTCGAGGGCATGCTGCAGCCGACGGTGCAGCTCCGCTCGGGCGGCTACCTGGTGATCAACCAGACCGAGGCGCTAGTGGCGATCGACGTCAACTCCGGACGGTCCACGCGCGAGCGCGGCATCGAGGAAACGGCGCTGCGGACCAACCTCGAAGCGGCCGAGGAGACGGCGCGGCAGTTGCGGTTGCGCGACCTCGCCGGGCTGATCGTGATCGACTTCATCGACATGGAGAGCCGGCGCAACGTCGCGGCGGTGGAGCGCAAGCTCAAGGACGCGCTGAAGTTCGACCGCGCCCGGATCCAGGTCGGCGGCATCAGCCATTTCGGCCTGCTGGAGATGAGCCGCCAGCGGCTGCGGCCGTCGCTGACGGAAGCCAACTTCGCCATCTGCACACATTGCGGCGGCACCGGCCACATGCGCACCAGCGAGAGTGCGGCCTTGGTCGCCTTGCGGGCGATCGAGGAAGAGGGCGGGCGGCGCAGGGCGGCGGAGATCGTGGTGTATGCCGCGTCGTCCATCGCGCTGTACATCCTCAACCATAAGCGGCAGCGGCTGACGGACATCGAGAACCGGCATTCGATGCTGGTGAGTTTCGTCGCCGATGAGACGCTGATGCCGCCGGAGCTACGCATCGAAAAGGTGCGGGCGCAGACGGCGTCGGAGTTGCCGGTGCCGATCCAGCAGCTGGCGCCGCCGGAGCCGTTCGAAGATCCGGACGAGATCGAGGCGGTGAGCGATGCCGATATCGAGGATGACGACGAAGAGACGGCCGAAGCTGCCGACGGGACTCAGGGTGCCTCCGAGCCGAGCGCCTCGTCGAGCGCTGACAGCGCGGAGAAGCGCGGTCGGCGGCGGCGGCGGCGGCGGGGCAGCCGGCGCGAAGACGGCGTGGCTGCGAGCGCCGAGGCCGGCGATGAGAGTGGCGACGAGTCCGGTGCCGAGATGGGCGACGAGACCGGTGCCGAGAATGGTGAGGAGATCGGCGACACCATCGGTGCCGAGACGGGTGTCGATGGCGCTGGTGCTGACCGGGATGTGGCCAGCGATGTGGTCGGTGCTGGATCGGGCGAGACGATCGAGGGTGAAGCTGGCGAGACCGCACCGGCGAGCGCCGTCACCGACGCGTCGGCGACCGATGCCGGTGAAACCGCTTCCACCGAGGCGAGCGCGCTAGGCGATGCCGAAGAGGGCGAGCGCCGCCGTCGCGGTCGTCGCGGTGGTCGCCGGCGGAGGCGGGATGGCAGCGAGAGCGAGGCAAATGCCGCGCCGAGCGAAGCCACCCCCGACGTCGAGCCTTATGTCGCGCCAGCGGCACCGGCGCCCACGATGCCTGTGTATGCCGGGCCGACGCCAGCCAACCCGTTCGCGGGCGCGAGTGCGTTCGACATCTTCGACGCCATCGAGCAGGCCGAGGAACAGCGGTTGCTGCAGCCGAAGCAACGGCCTGACCCGGTCGTGACCGAACCCGAACCCGCGGCGGTTGCAGAGCCGGAGTTGGATCTGGAGCCAGCGATAGTGGCGACAGTGGAGCCAATGGCGGCTGCAGAGCCGGAGCCGGAGCCCGCTCCGTCAGCCCCGGAAGCAGTGACACCGTCGTCAGTTCAGGAGCCGGTAACGGCTCCATCAGCTCCGGAGCCGGTGACGGCCGGGCCGGCGATCCAGCCGGTGGTGATCGGGGCGACGACGGAGCCTTCGGAGAAGAAGCGGGGCTGGTGGCGGCGGTAGGCCGCGCTGGCGGTGGGAGGCGGGGCGTGAAGTCGGTGACATTGCGGCTCGCCGCCCTTCTCGCGCCCGTCCTGGTGGCGGCGTGCGCGACGCCAAAGCCGGTCGTCGACAGTTCGGGCGGCGGCGGCATCCGCCTCGGGCTACAGAGCGCCGATGCGCAGGTGCCGGACTACGCCAAGACGCCGTACGAACCGTTCTCGCGAGAGAACGCGGTGGCGATCGCGCTGCGCGAGTGGCGCGCCTGGGGCATGCAGGTCAACGACGCACCCCCGGGGCCGGATCTGCCGCTCGAAGCGCGCGGCGATCGGCAGGCCGGCATGTGGCAACGCGTGGGTGATTACTGGTGGATCGGCCAGGATGCGGGCTCGCAGAGCAGTACCTGGTCCGGCAAGTATGGTGATGGTGGGCAGGAATACCGTGCGGCGCCGCCGGCGTGGTCGGCGGCGTTCATCTCGTATCTGATGCGTTCGGCCGGTGCGGGCGACCGGTTTCCGTATTCGCCACTGCACGCGACCTACATCAACGCCGCCGCCAACGGCAACGCCGTCGTTTCCGCTCAACCGCCGGAAATCTACCCCGTGCAGCCCGGCGATCTCATCTGCTACGGTCGCCGCGGCGCGCAACGGCTGCGGTTCTCGGACCTGCCGACGTCCAGCTTCTTCGGCCATTGCGACATCGTGGTCGGTGCGGCCGCCAACGAATTGACGGTGATCGGCGGCAACGTGACCGCCGGCGTGACGATGAAGCACGTGCCGGTGTCGGAACAGGGCACGCTGAGCACGCCGGACGGGACGGTGCTGGATACCCGCTACCCCTGGTTCGTCGTGCTGCACGTCGCATACGACCGATAGGCGCAGACCTCCGGTCACCCGGAGTTGACCCTTTATCACCGCAAGCTAAAATTCTCGAAAAGGGGAGCGTCATGACACAATCGGCCGTAGCACCGTCCAAACTCGGGACTGTCATCCGCGTCACCAGCGGCAATTTTCTCGAGATGTTCGACTTCTTCCTGTTCGGGTTTTACGCGACCTACATCTCGAAAGCGTTCTTCCCGTCCGGCAACGAGATCACCTCGCTACTGCTGACCTTCATGACCTTTGGCGCCGGGTTCCTCATGCGCCCGCTCGGCGCGATCTTTCTCGGCGCCTATGTCGACCAAGTCGGACGCCGCCGCGGCCTGATCGTGACGCTGGCCATCATGGCGCTCGGCACCCTGCTGATCGCGGCCGTACCCAGCTATGCCAGCATCGGCCTACTCGCCCCCGCGCTGGTCCTCATCGGCCGCCTGTTGCAGGGCTTCTCCGCCGGCGTGGAGTTGGGCGGCGTGTCGGTGTACCTCGCCGAGATGGCGCCGCCCGGTCGTAAGGGGTTCTACGTCGCCTGGCAGTCCGGCAGCCAACAGGTTGCCATAATGGTCGCGGCCATCATCGGCTACATCCTCAACCAGACCATGGCGCCTGCCGAGATCGGCGATTGGGGCTGGCGCATCCCGTTCTTCATCGGCTGCCTGATCGTGCCGTTCCTGTTCTACATCCGCAGCTCCTTGCAGGAGACTGCCGAGTTCGAGGCCCGTACCCATCGCCCCGGCCCGGCCGAGATCTTCGCCACCCTGGCCCGCAATTGGGTGATCGTGCTGCTCGGGATGCTGATGGTCGCGATGACCACCGTCTCCTTCTACACCATCACGGTCTATACCCCGACCTTCGGCAAGGCGGTGCTGAAGCTCTCAACCGTCGACAGCCTGATCGTCACCTTCTGCGTCGCAGTCTCCAACCTGTTCTGGTTGCCGGTGATGGGCGCGCTGTCCGACCGGATCGGCCGCAAGCCGATCCTGATCATCTTCTCGGCGCTGACGCTGCTGACCGCCTACCCAGTCATGGCCTGGCTCGTGGGGCACATCTCGTTCCCCAACATGCTCATTGCCCTGCTCTGGCTGTCCTTTCTTTATGGCAGTTACAATGGCGCCATGGTCGTGGCGCTGACCGAGATCGTGCCGGTCGCCGTCCGCACCGCCGGGTTCTCGCTGGCCTACTCGCTGGCTACGGCGCTGTTCGGCGGCTTTACCCCGTCGATCTCGACCTGGTTGATCGAGGTCACCGGCGACAAGGCCGCACCGGGCTACTGGCTCAGCATCGGCGGACTCTGCGGTCTCATCGCCACGGTCGTGATCTACCGCGCCCGCCAGCCCACCTCCGTTCGGGAGCACGCCCTATGAAACTCGCCCACGCCCTTGCCGCCCTGCTCGTCGCTCCGATCGCCGCGGCCTCGCTCGCCACCCCGCTACAGGCAACCGAGCTGCATGTCGTCAGCTCCGGCGGGTTCGCTGCCGCCTACAAGGCGCTGGTTCCCGAGTGGGAAAAGCAGACAGGCAACACCGTCGTCGCTGCCTGGGGCCCGTCGATGGGCACGACCGAGAATGCCGTCCCGCAGCGGCTGGCCCGCGGCGAGAAGATCGATGTCGTCATTATGGTCGGCTACGCGCTCGACAAGCTCGTCGAGGAAGGCAAGGTCGCCGCGGCCGATGCCGTTCCGCTCGCCCGCTCGGGCATCGGCGTCGTGGTCCGCGAGGGCGCACCGCACCCCGACATCGCGACGCCAGACGCGCTGAAGCAGGCCCTGCTCGCTGCTAAGTCCGTCGCCTATTCCGATAGCGCCAGCGGCGTGTACATCGAGCGCGAGATGTTCAAGAAGCTCGGCATCGAGAACGAAATGAAGGGCAAGGCCCGTATGATCCCGGCCGAACCCGTGGGCGCAGTCGTCGCCCGCGGCGATGCCGACATCGGCTTCCAGCAGATCAGCGAGCTGAAGCCCATCACCGGCATAACCCTGCTCGGCCCGGTTCCGCCGCCGCTGCAGGTCAATACGGTTTTCTCCGCCGGCGTCCTTGCCGACAGCACGGAAAAGGAGGCCGCGCGCGCGCTGGTTCAATTCCTCGGTGCTTCCGCCGCGGCAACCGCGATCGTCAACAGCGGCATGGAGCCCATGGGCGCCCCCAAGTGAGCAGGCCCTTTTACCGCTAGCGTCGACTGCCTACATCGGGGGTTATGAAACGCCGTCTATTCCTGCTCGCCCCCCTGGCCGCCTCCATCGCGTCGGCGGCCAGCGCGCAGACCGCCAGCCTTTCGCCGCAGGACCTGGCCGACATCGCCCGCGTCGAGGCGCACCTGAACTCGGTCAAGACGCTGCATGGCCGCTTCCTCCAACTCGCCCCAAACGGCACTAAGAGCGAGGGCCAAGCCTGGATCCAGCGACCCGGCCGTATGCGGTTCCAATACGATCCGCCCTCCCCTTTCCTGCTCGTGGGCGGTCACGGCCTGCTGGTGTTCAACGACAGCCAACTCAAGCAGACCAGCAACATTCCCCTGGGCCAGACCCCACTCGGAATCCTGCTGGAGGATAACCTCCGCCTTTCCGGCGCCGTGACCGTGTCGCGCGTCACGCGCCTGCCGAACCAGCTCCAGGTGACGCTGTACCGTACTGCGTCACCGCAGGACGGCTCACTCACCCTGATCTTCGCCGATAATCCGTTGAGGCTTCGGTCCTGGATCACCACGGATGCCCAGCGTCAGGAAACCCGGGTGACCCTCTACAATGCCGAGGTCGGGGGCACGTTCGACCAGAGCCTGTTCACCTTTATCGATCCCCGCTTCTTCGAGAACAATGGCGGCTGATTGATGTTTCATTTGCCGGTGCCGGGTAGCATCATCGCGACATGAAGCCCCTCATCGGCATCTCGTGCTGTACCAAGCCGTTCGGCGTCTATGGCACGCCGAACCATGCCGCCTCCGACACCTATGTCCGCGCCGTCGATCAGGTTATGGGCGGCGTTCCCGTGCTGATCCCGGCCAACGGCGACGCTTCCGATGTCGAGACGCTGGTTTCCCGCCTCGACGGCATCATCCTTACCGGTAGCCGCTCCAACGTGCAGCCAAGCCTCTACGACGGGCCACCGCATGCCGAGGGCACGCCCGAGGACGCGCCCCGGGACGCCATGACGATGCGCCTCATTCGCGCCGCCATTGCCGCCGGGCTGCCAATCTTCGCCATCTGTCGCGGCTTGCAGGAACTCAACGTCGCCCTCGGTGGCAGTCTGCATCAGCGCTTACAGGACCTGCCGGGCCGGATGGACCACTCCACCCCGATGCACCCGAATCCCAAGTTGCGCACCGGCAAGGCGCATGCAGTTCGTCTGGTCCTGGGCAGCTGGATTCATCGGGTTGCCGGCGCCGCCACGATCCCGGTCAACTCGCTGCACAACCAGGGGATCGACCGCCTGGCACCTGGACTGGTCGCCGAAGGCACTGCGCCGGACGGCACGGTTGAAGCCGTTCGCCTTGCCGCAGCCCCGGCACTGACGATCGGCGTTCAGTGGCACCCGGAATACGATTTCGAGTCGGACTCCGTTTCGCGCGACCTGTTCGCCGCCTTTGCCGTTGCCATCCGCTCCGGCGAGACGCTCGCCGCCGATTGAAGCGGTTGCCGCGCTGGCTCGGCGTATCCACCACCACACACCTCCGCGGCAATCGCTTGCCACCAAGCAGGAATCGGTTCGCTGCGGCGTGGTAGGACGATAAGCTCCGTCCTGACATGAGCACGACCTTCGCATCTCCGGAAATCCGCGCCGCTGTGCGCCTGCGACTGGGCCAACTCGGCGGCGTCGCCCTGGCCGTCATAGCGCTGCTGCTGTTGCTATCCCTCATCAGCTACGACCCGGGCGACCCTTCCTTCAACACCGCCACCGGCGGCAAGGCCACCAACTGGGTCGGCTCGGCCGGCGCCGTCACCGCGGACCTGCTGCTGCAGGCGATCGGCATCGCCGCCCTGCTGCCGGTTCTGGCGCTGATCGCCTGGGCCTGGCGGCTGTTCAACAATCCCCGCGCCCAACTCATGCTGCGTAGCGCCGCCACCCTCATGGCATTGCCGGCGCTGGCCGGGCTATTGGCGATGCTGCCCCGTGCTTCCGTGAACTGGCCGACCCAGGCCGGCCTCGGCGGCGCGATCGGCACCACGCTGGCCGACCGCCTGCTGGCCATGGGCGCCGGGCTGCTCGGTGCTGCCGGTGGCCCCGGCGTGGCGGCGATCCTAGGGCTGATGACGCTGATCCTGATCTTCCTCGCGCTGGGCCTGACCGGCTCCGAGTGGCGCGCCGCCGGGCGCAGCGCGCGCACCGCTGCTGGCGCGTCGGTAAGCGGCGGCAAGGTCGCGATTCGCGTCGGCGGCAGCGCCGCGCTGCAGTTCGGCGGCACGGCGGCCGCGGCCGTGGTTGCCGCCGGTCAACGCACCGCCCAGCGCAGTGCGCAACGCAGTGCTCAAAACGCCGCTCAGAAAGCTGGGTCCGCCGTTCAGCCCGCCAGCGCTCCGGCCGAACCCGCGGTGGCATGGTTCGATTCGCAGCCTGGCCCGCAGCTTGGCGACGAGGCGACAATCACGCCGGAAGCGGTCCCGTTCGCCATCCCCAAGAGCCTGCGCGCGCTATCGCCGACCGCGGCCAAGCCGGCCAAACCGAAGATCGAGGATAGCGAGACCGAGATCCCGACCTTTACCAAGCCCACGGTCAGTGTCCGCAAGCCCGAACCGCCGACGCAGACCAGCCTGACACTGCCCGGCAGCGGGGCCGAAACCGGCTGGCAGTTCCCGCCGCTGTCTCTGCTACGCCCCGCACCGCCGAAACACGCAACCGGTCCGTCGGAAGACGCGCTGCAGGCCAATGCGCGCCTGCTGGAGAGCGTGTTGAGCGATTACGGCGTCCAGGGCACCATTCGCGAGATCCGGCCCGGCCCGGTCGTCACCTTGTACGAGCTCGAGCCTGCCCCCGGCATCCGCTCCGCCCGGGTCATCGGCCTGGCCGACGACGTCGCCCGCTCGCTGTCCGTCACCGCCGTCCGTATCGCCACCGTTTCCGGGCGCAACGTCATCGGCATCGAGGTGCCGAACGAGAAGCGAGAGACCGTCTACCTGTCCGAGCTGCTCGATAGCCCAGAGTGGCGCGCCAACACCGCCAAGCTGCCGCTGGCACTCGGCAAGGACATCAGCGGCGCGCCGGTGATCGCCGACCTGTCGCGCATGCCGCATCTGCTAATTGCCGGCACCACCGGCTCGGGCAAGTCGGTCGGCATCAACGCCATGATCCTGTCGATCCTCTACAAGATGAGCCCGGACCAGTGCCGCCTCATCAT
>JBPBQE010000524.1:0-9318 GCA_050954595.1 Janthinobacterium lividum
GCGCTCGCCGCGCACGACAACGACATACCGTTCTGGGTCGCCGCACCGTCGAGCACGATCGACTGGACCGTGACGGACGGCTCGACCATCCCGATTGAGGAGCGTGATGCTGCCGAGGTGACAACGATCTCCGGCCGTGGGCTCGACGGCAAGGTGACGACCGTTCGCGTCATTCCGACCAGCAGCCCGGCGGCCAACCCGGCGTTCGACGTGACGCCGTCGCGCCTGCTCTCCGGCTTCATCACCGAGCGTGGTCGTTGCGCCCCGACCCAAGCCGGCCTGGCTGGCCTGTTTCCCGATCTCGCCCCGGCTCACGACCCGTCGGCGTAGATTTCCTTCGGCCAACGCCGATGCAGCCATAGCCAACTCTCCGGCTTCGCTCGGACCCAAGCCTCCAGCCGGTCATTGACGGTCTGGGTCAACGACAAGACGTCGGCGGCCCGATCGCCGGTGTCGGGCAGCGGCACTGGCGGTTCATAGGTCACGCGAAAGCGACCGGGCGCGAGGCGCTGGGCATAGGTCGGCAGCACCGGGCAGCCGATCCGCAGCGCTATCGCGGCCAGGGCTGATGCCGTCATCGCGGGCTGACCGAAAAAGTTGGCGCGGATGCCGTCATTCATCTTCTGATCCGGAAGCATTCCCACGAACCCGTTTTGCCGCAAGTGCATCAGCATCTGCCGCGCCCCCTGTGCTCCTTTGGCAAACAGCTTCTCGTTCGCTCCCTTCGACGCGCGACGCATCTCGAGGATCAGCGCATCGATCTCCGGGTTGTCGGAGGCGCGATATACCGTGGCGAACTGAACCCCCCGACGCGCCGTCGCCAAGGGGAGGACTTCCCAGTTGCCGATATGGCCGGTGAACAGCATTGCCGGGCCGCCTCGCGCAGCGAGAGCCTCGATGTGCTCGGCTCCGACGACTTCCCAACCCGGCCCGGTCGCAGTCTCGGATAGCTGGCCGACATGGGGGAATTCTCCCGCAGTCCGGCCTAGATTGTCCCATACACCGCGCACAATGCGCTTTCGCGCGGCCGGGCCGAGTTCGGGCATGGCCAAGCGTAGATTTCGGTCCGCGACCTTGGACACCGGCAGCAGCGGGCCGATTCCGCGCGCCACCGCGCCACATAGATTACTGGACCGCACGGGTCCCAAGCCGCGCAGCAGGCCGACAGCGGACCGCGCCGCCAGCCCTTCGATCCGATGCAGCAGCGTCATCCGATGACCTCGTCCAGCACCCGCTCCACCGCACTCTCGTCCCGCCACATCAACTTTACCCCTAACACACCGATCTGCGGTCGCAGCGTTTCGGCAATGCGGACCGCGTCTTTCGCCGTCGTCAGCGGTCGGGCGTGTAGCCGTTCGGCCGTGGCGAGCACAGCCTGGAGGTCGCGCATCGTGTAGGGATGGTGGTCCGCAAACCGCGCCGAGCCGGCCAGCACCGCCCCAGCTGCTGCTGCCGTCTCGAAAAATTTGTCGGGCCGGCCGATACCGCAAAATGCGAACACCCGCTCACCCTGTAGCGCCCGATCGGGCTCCAGCCAGGCATCCAGCACCGGTATATCACCCACGGCCGCCCTGGCACCGGCCTGGTCGGCACCGATCAACACCGCAGCCCGGCATCGCAATGCCGCCTCGCCTGCCGGCTCGCGCAACGGCCCCGCAGGCATGACCCGGCCGTTGCCAAACCCGACCGCTCCATCGACGACCAGTAGCGACGCCGTCTTGCTCAGGCCCGGATTCTGCAATCCGTCATCCATCAGCAGGAACTCCGCGCCTGCCGCCACCGCGGCGCGGGCGGATGCCGCACGGTCCGCACCGATCCAGGTCGGCGCCTCCGCGGCCAGTAATAGCGGCTCGTCCCCAACTGCCGCAGCGGAGTGCCGGGCGAGATCGACGCACAGCACGTCGCGCGCGCGGCCGCCGTAACCGCGCGTCAAACAATGCACGGTGATGCCGCGGCGGCGAAGGCGTCGGATCAGATCGAGCACGACGGTCGTCTTGCCGGCCCCGCCGACGCTCGCATTGCCGCAGCACAGCACCGGCACCGGCACCTTGACGCCGGGCTGGCGGACACGTCGCCAGGTCACGCCGGCGACGATGTGCGACAGCGGCGACAGCAGCAACGGCACTAGGCCGTCGCGCTTCCAGAAGGCCGGCGGGTTCACGAGCGGAGCAGATCGAGCAATGCGGTGGCGATCCGATCTGGCAATCCGCCTTCGCCATTCGCGACGCTTCGGGCTGCGCGGCCCGCGGATGCGCTGGCCGCCGGGTCGTGCAGCATGCGGCTGACCCAGGCAGCGAGCTCGTCCGCATCGGCGACCTGCGTGAGACCACCGGCCGATTTGAGCGCGTCCACCGTCTCGCGGAAATTGTCCGTATAGGGTCCGACCACCAAGGCTGCGCCGAAACGGGCGGCCTCCAGCGGGTTTTGCCCACCGCGGCCGACCAGGCTGCGGCCGACAAACACTACTGGCGCCAGCGTGTAGAGCAGGCCCAGTTCGCCGAGCGTGTCGGCGATCCAGATGCCACCAGGCGGTGGCCCCTCACCGAGCGAACGGCGGGGCGGGTTCCCCAATTCCGCCGCGATGGCGCCGCCACGATCCGGATGCCGTGGCGCTATCATGGTCAACAAGCCCGGATGTTCCTCGGCAAGCCGCCGATGCACGTCCGCGACGCTCATCTCCTCGCCCGGGTGAGTGCTGGATGCCAGCCAGACGGGGCGGTTACCGATCAGGGCCTTTAATCGAGTCGCCTCCGCGGCAACGACCGGCAACGGTTCGGCCGCCAGTTTCAGGTTCCCGGGCGGCAACAGGCCGCGGGCGCCGAGTTGCTTCAGCCGCGCCGCATAATCGGCCGACTGCGCATGCACGCGGTCGAACCCGCCAACCACCTCCCGCCCGAACCCGCCCGCCCATTGCCAGCGGCGCAAGCTGCCGGCCGACATGCGCCCGTTGATCAGCATCATCGGGATCGCGCGCGTCCGGCACGCCGCAATCAGGTTCGGCCACAGCTCGCTCTCGACGAACGCCGCCACGTTCGGCCGCCAATGGTCCAGAAAGCGCGCCGCCCAGGCTGGCACGTCGAGCGGAACGTAGCGATGCAGCACCCGATGCAGTCCGAGTTCCGGCAGCCGCCGGTCCAGAAGGCGCGCCGAGGTCAGCGTGCCGGTGGTGAACAGGACGGTGAGCGCCGGATCCTGGCGCGCCAAGCTGGTGAGCACCGGCAACACGGACACGGCCTCGCCGACGCTGGCAGCGTGAATCCACGCGAGTTGCCCTGCCGGTCGTGCGCCCTGCTCCACGCCGTATCGCTCGCTCAAGCGTGCCACCTCCTCCTTGCCGAGAGCGACCCGGCGATCCAGCATCCGCCGCAGCGCGGGCGCCCCCAGCGTCGCGCCCCAATGCCATCCGGCGGCAATCAACCCGCGCATAACGCGTCCGCCTGCTCGGCCGCGAGCGTCATCGCAGCTTCGATCTGCACCAAGCTACCGGCCCAGTCGTCGCGGGGCACCGGGATCGGCGGTCCGCAGACCAGCACGCCGCGGCCGAATGGAAGCGGCAGGATCATCCGATCCCACGTGCCCAGCGTCCGCCGAAACCGGAGCTGCGCCCCACACGGGACGATCGGAGCGCGCGTCAGCGCAGCCAGTTGCGCCACGCCGGGCGCGGCGCATCGAGCCGGGCCGCGTGGACCATCAGGGGTGATGACGATCTGGTCGCCCCCCTGCAGAACGCCGATCAGCGCGCGCAGGCTGGCACCGCCGCCCTTATCCTTGTTGCGCTTGGCCGACGAACCGTAAACGACGTCGACCCCGAACGCCTGCATGATCGAGCCGATCAGCCGCCCGTCCTGGTGCCGGCTGACCAGGACATGCATCCGGCCGCGCTCGGCCCCGCGACGCTCGCGCAACGCCATCGTCCATAACGCCGGCATCAACGGCAGGCGTTCGTGCCAAAAGGCGAAGATGGCGGCCCCGCCGAGCATGTGCGGTCCCAGCGCGTCCCGCCCGTGCAGCGTCCAGCGTGTGGTTCCAAGTGCAAATCGGAGATAGGCCCCGAGCGCCCAAGCGCCCAGAGCCAAGGTCCGGGGATGGCGTAGCAGCCGCTTCATGAACCCGGGGCGGTAGCATGGGCGCTCCACACGGGCAAATGCCGTGACTCAAACCCAGATCAGCCAGTAGGCGCGAGGTTGCTGCAGAACAGCTCGGCACAGGCACGCCACGAGAAAAGCTCCGCGTGCGCACGGCAGGCGAGCCGGTCGCCGCCCAGGGCGCGCAAGGCCGCCGCGCGCAGGTCGTTGTCCAGGGCGCCGACGCCCGGGCTGGCATTGGCCAGAACATCGGCCGGCCCCGTCACGGGCAGCGCGGCAATCGGAGTTCCGCACGCCAGGCTCTCAAGCAGTACTAGGCCGAACGTGTCGGTTTCGGAGGGAAACACGAACACGTCCGCACCGGCATAGGCGCGGGCCAGAGTCGCTCCGCGCTGTTCGCCGACGAACTTCGCATCCGGGTAGGCCGCCTCCAGCCACGCACGCTGCGGACCGTCGCCCACGACGACCTTGGTCCCAGGCAGATCGAGGGCGAGAAAGCGAGCGACATTCTTTTCCACCGCGAGGCGGCCGACATACAGGAAGATCGGGCCGGGCCACGGCCATTGCTGGCGGTCGCCGGGCCAGAATCGCTGCAGGTCGACACCACGCGACCAGGGCAGCAGGTTGCTGAAGCCGCGGCCGGCCAGTTCGCGGCGCATGCTGAACGTCGCAACCATGGTGCCCTTGGCCCGGCTGTGGAAACCGCGCAGGAAAGCGTAGCTCAACGGCATCGGCACCCGTGCACGGGCATGCAGGTATTCAGGAAAGCGGGTGTGGAACGAGGTGGTGAAGTGCGTGCCGGTTCGGATCGCCCACCGCCGCGCTGCCCAGCCGAGCGGCCCCTCGGTGGCGATATGCAGCGCGTGCGGCTCAAAGGCTTCGATCATCGGCACCAGCCGCTGCAATGGCAGCACGGCAAGATGGATGCTCCTGTAGCTCGGCATGGATACCGTGCGGAAGCGGTCGGGCCCGATCACGTCGACCACGTGACCGAGCGTCTGCAGTTCCCGGGCCAGCATCTCCAGTGTCACCACGACGCCATTCACCTGCGGATGCCAAGCATCCGAGATGATGAGAATGCGCATCGGCGTCAGGCCGAGGCGGGCACTGACATCGAGGCCGAGGACGTTCGGCTACGAAAAAAGGAGAGTTTGTTCACCGCCGCCCAATCGAGCAACTCGAGACGCCCGTCGGCCTGTTCGACCAGAGCGGTGCAGCTTTCGACCCAATCGCCGGTGTTGCAGTATAGGATGCCGTCGACCTCGCGCATCTCCGCGTGATGAATGTGTCCACAAACGATGCCGTCGAAGCCTCGCCTGGCGGCGTTGGCCGCCAGCGCCGTCTCAAAGTGATCGATGGCTTTGACCGCTCCTTTGACCTGGCGCTTCAGCCACTGGCTCAGCGACCAGTACTCATAGCCCATGACCCGGCGGATGGAATTGAGATATCGATTGGCAGCCAGCGCAGCGGTGTAGGCACTGTCGCCTAGCCGGGCCAGGAACTTGGCATACCGGACCACACCATCGAACTCGTCGCCATGCACGATCAGTAGCCGGACTCCGAGCGCCGTCTCGTGCGTGCTCTCGCGGCATACCTTGATGCCGGCGACTTCCAGTGGGGAGGCGTCCAACGCCGGCGGCAGCCAGGCACGGAACATCTCGTCATGATTGCCAGGCATGTAGACGATCTCGGTGCCGCGCTTGGCATGGCGCAGGATGGCGCGGACAACCCGGTCGTGGTTCGCGTCCCAATACCAATTCTTGCGCAACCGCCAGCCGTCAATGATGTCGCCGACGAGAAACAGCTTGTCGCAGTTCACCTGTTCAAGGAAATCTGCGAGGAAATCGCTACGGCAGCCCTTGGTGCCGAGATGCGTATCGGAGATGAAGACTGACCGATAACGGTGTGAGAGAGACGGCGAGACCGCGTTCATCGGCTCGTTTCCTTCGCTGCCCTGAGATGGTCGGGTCATACGATCGCGAGCCGTCGATGCACGTGAACATTCCGTGATGCAGCAAAACTGGAATCTGCTGCAGTGGTCCTGCAATCAAAGAGGCCGCTTTCAAAAGAAAGCGGCCTGATTTTACTGAAGTGCAGCGATTTATTACCGACCTTGTTGGATAGCAGACAGCATCCAGCGCCCGTTGGCGCGGACGAACGTCCACAACTCGGTGGCCGAACTACGCTGCGCCGGATTGCCGTCAACGACATTGCCGGCGGAGTCGCGCGTGACGTCGATCATCGAGAACCGCATCGCCACGGTCGCATACTCACGCCCGCCCTCGGCCCACGCTTCGGACAGGTCCCCCTTGTCGAGGCGCACGTCGGTGACCGTGTTGCGCACCCCACGGCGGCTCAGCTCGGCGAGCTGCTCACTGAAGTAGCTGACCATCTCGGGCGACGCGACGGCCTGAAGCTGCGGCATGCTCTGCGCCGACCAGGCGGCTTGAACGTCCTGCAACGTGCGTTCAAAGGCCTGGTAGTCGGCCGGGCCGATCGAGACCGGGCTGGACTGCGGCATGGCGCTGCCACCCCCCATCATGCCCGATGCTGGCTGACCCATGCGCGCGAAGCTACCGCCCATGCCAGCACCCGCCATCGCCGTGCGGCGGAAGAAGGTGCGGAACAGCCAACGCGCGATGAAGAAGATGATCACCGCCTGTAGCAGGAAGCCGATGAAGCCGAAGCCGCCGCCACCGCCGAACAGGCCATGACCGAACAGCAATCCGCCGATCCCGGCGCCCAACAGGCCGCCCATCAACGCCGATCCGAAGCCGCCGCGGGACGGGGCCGACTGGGCATAGCCGCCGCCACCGTAGCTCGGTGCCGTGCGGGGGGTCATCGTCCGGTCCATCGGAGCCGCATAGGGCGAGGTGTTGGTCGAGGGCGGGGCGCTATAAGTACGGCCGCCACGGCTGCCGAACGAGGCCCCACCCCCTGCGCGCGCTTCCGCCAATGACGGCGCTAGTGTGAGTGCCGCGACGGCGACTGCCGCGAACAATGAAGTCGAGCGGGACATAGTGGAAAACCTCTCAAGCGAACCGACCCTTCGATATAAGTCGATCCAGCTCTGGTTATAGGGCCTAGTCTCACGAACCAGCGAGCGTCAGTCCCTCGATGCGGACCGTTGGTGCATCCGTGCCACGGCGGAAGCGCAAATCATTGGCCGGAGTGAGATGCATGAACATCTCCGGCAGCGACCCGGCGACCGTGATTTCGGCGACCGGCTCGGCCAGTGCGCCATCGCGGATCATGAAGCCCGAAGCGCCACGGCTGTAATCGCCCGTGATACCGTTGATGCTCGAGCCCATCATCTCGGTAATGTAGAGGCCTTCCTTGATGTCGGCCATCAACGCCTGCGGCGTCATCGTGCCAGCCGCCATGTAAAAATTGGTCGCGGACGGCGACGGTGGCCCGTTGACGCCTCGCGAGGCGCTGCCCGTCGTCTTGAGCCCAAGCTGCCGTGCTGTGCGGCTATCGAGAAACCACGTCGTCAACACGCCGTCGTCGATGATGGAGGCGACACGGGTCGGCACGCCTTCGCCGTCGAACTCGCGCGACCGCAAGCCACGGACGCGACGGGGATCGTCGATAATGGTCACGCCGCGGGCAAACACGGCTTGACCCATGCGTTCCTTGAGGAAGGAGGTGCCACGGGCGATCGAGCTGCCGTTGATGGCGCTCGACAGGTGCCCAAGGATGCTGCTCGACACACGAGGATCGTAGACGACCGGGACGCGCATGGTCTTGGGCCGGGTCGGATTGAGGCGGGCGACAGCCTTTTCGCCGGCGATGCGGCCGATGGTGGCAGCGTCTTCGAGATCGTCGAGATGAACGGCGCTGGAATAGTCGTAGTCGCGCTCCATGCCGGTGCCCTCCCCGGCCAGCGCGGTGGCGGACACGGAGTGCGAACTGCGCGCGGTCTGGCCGGCGAACCCGGCGGACGTCACCAGCGCGATACGAGCGCGGGCGAACCCGGCATCGGCACCCTCGGAATTGGTAATCCCAGCCACCGACAGTGCGGCTTCTTCAGCCGCCGACGCACGGGCGATCAGGGCGTCGACATCGGGCTCGCGCCCGTCATCCATTTGGAGGTCCAGCCCGGACGGCGAGCGCGCTTCCGCGGCCAGGCCGGCATAAGGGTCTTCCGGCACGATGCGGGCCATGGCGATGGCGCGGGCAACCAGGGCATCAAAACCGGCCGGGTCGACCGCCGAGGACGATACCGACGCCGAGCGCTGGCCGACGAACACCCGCAAGCCGAGATCGTGACCTTCCGAGCGCGTGACTTGCTCGGTCTTGCGGAGCCGGCGCTGCACCGAGACGGACGTCGCCGAGACGATCACCCCATCGGCCGCATCGGCACCGGCGGCACGGGCCCGGCGGACCAGATCCGACAGCGCGTCGAGTTCGTTCATGCCGCGAGCCGATCGACGATCGAGGAAAGCGACGGCACGTGATCGGCTGGCCCCACTGTCGCCAGCGTCGGCACGCCGCCGAAGATGCGGACGGCGCAACGGCCGATGTCGTCGAGCGTCACGGCGCTGAGCTTGTCGACCGTCTCGCTGGTCGGAATGATGCGGCCGAAGATCTGGATCTGCCGTGCAATCTGCTCGCAGCGGCTACCCGTGCTTTCGAGCGACATCAGCAGCCCGGCCTTCACCTGCGCTCGCGCGCGGTTCAGCTCTTCCTGTGACACGTCGCGCTGCACCTTGCGCAGTTCGCCCAGCGTCACCGGCATCAGCTCCTTGGCCTCGTCCTCGCCGGTGCCGGCGTAAATGCCGAACAGGCCGCCATCGATGAACGGCGCGGCGAACGAGTAGATGGAATAGACCAGACCCCGCTTCTCGCGGATTTCCTGGAACAGACGCGAAGACATCCCGCCACCCAGCAACGTGCTCAGCAACAGCGATGGGTAATAGTCCTTGTCGCCGTAGCCGACGGCGGGAAAGCCCAGCACGATGTGGACCTGATCCAGATCGCGATCTTCGCGATATTCGCCACCTTTGTAGAGGCCCGGCACGAAGGCACCTGGCAGCTCGGACGGCAGGTCCGCGAAGTGCTTCTTGGCCAGATCGACGACGGTGTCGTGCTGCAATGCGCCAGCGGCGGCGACCACGACGTTACCGGCGGCGTAATGCCGCTTCATGTATCCCGTCAGCTGCTCACGCTGCATGCCCTTGATGCCGTCCTCGGTGCCGAGCACCGGACGACCCATGGGCTGACTCGGGAA
>JBPBQE010000545.1:0-9315 GCA_050954595.1 Janthinobacterium lividum
GTTCCTGGCGATCCCCACCGCCCAGCTCAGCCCGCGTGCGTCCAGGCCGTGGCGGAAAGCAGCACTGGTGCCGTAGCCTGCATCGGCCAGCACGCAGCAGAACCGGGCCCCTGCAGCGCGCACCCGATCCAATTCGGCTAACGCGATCTCGCCCTTGGCGTGCGCCCTGACCTCTGCCGACGGCACACCCGCCCGGGCGCAACGCTCTGGATCGGCCACCCACTCATCGGGCAGGAACAGCCGCAAGCCCACCGGTATGGGGACCTCGTCGCGCGCCAGAGTAAGCGAGACCAAAGACTGGCAGTTCGCCTTTTTGCCGAGCTGGCCGCAGTATTGCGGCGCCACTCCCACGGAGAGCGCACCCTTCTTCGGCAGCGCTGTGTCGTCGATCACCAGATACGCCTCCCGCCCGCCCACTAACCGGTCCGCTTGCCCGGCCAGCACCGTCCACAACGGGCCATCCTGCCAGGCCGTGCTGGCCACGAAGTGCTGCAGCTGGTCGTGACCTGACAGGCCAAGCCTAGCCGCCATGGGCTGCAAGCTCTTGCGCACACCGGGGCCGAGCAGCCCCCGCAGGTAAAACGGCGCCCAGGTCCGGCGCGTCTTGCGACCCAGCATCGCCAGAAACGGCGTCAGCCACCCGTCCAGATCGCCCGCAAACGCCTCGCTGTCCGACATCACCGCCTCGCTGTCACCCGCCCACTTCAACACGTGACATTGCAGGCCTCATCCTGAAAGTGCCCAGGTAGTGCTAGTCTTCTTCACATTCCCGACCGTTTGCCGAAGTGACACACCGTCATGAAATGTCCACGTTCCCAGTCCAGACGACCTGCTACCCCTGAAGGATGGCAGCCTTGAGTTCATCGGCCCCGCGACAACAAGTCGCGTAACTGCGCGTCAGAACCGCTCTACTCCACCAGCTCGGTCGCGATCGGGTCTAGCCCGAGTTCCTGGCGCAGGTGCGCGAAGCGCTGTGGGTTCATGCTGCGCCGATCCTCAAGCAGCTCGCGAAGTGCGGTAAGGCCGGTTTCTGTGAAATAGGCGCGCCTCCCAAAATTGGACTGCGGTTCAGATGGAAGCCAGACGAGCTTTCGCTCGACGAGGCCAGCCATTGCCTTTGGAATCTTTGGCTGACCCTTTAGTGGTCCGGCGCGCCAGGTACGAAGGAAGATACCGTCGGCGAGCGCGGGATAGCTGCTGAAATGCGTGCAGAACTCGCGGCGGATGAAGTCACGCTCGGCAGGCGTAAAGGAATTAGTATCGAAGCTGGTCATCTTCAAAAGATGACACAACCCGCCGCGCACGGGCGAGCGGAATGCGCTGCCCGCAGCAGGTCCAGCCCATCATGGCGTTTCGGCCAGGCAAGCTCGCCGTCCAGCTCGATCAGCATGTGATATCCGGTGTATCACGTGCTGCCTTGTGTCATTTGAGCCTACAAAGCTTTATTGTGCAGATCCGTTCTATGCTTGGCCAAACTACGCCAGGGTGCAGCGGCACGATAGAATGACGGTCTACAAAAAGATCGTATTCCGCACGCTCCGCAGTCATATTTGCGACATAGATTCTTTAACCGAGCAGGGTAGGATGTTCGCTAAAAGTCCTCCGTGGGATTTGGCGCCAGAAATGGATCCGGATGATCCGGATAGCCATGGTGCGGGCGAAGCCTTCATCCTGGTGGACTGGCTGCGTTTCTGGCAACTTCTCAGGCAAGAGCAGCAAGAAGCGTACCTCGATCAATGGAACGCCTCGCGAGCGTGGCGACATGCCATCAGGGAACGTTACGATCACTATCCGTTCGAGATTGATCGCGACCTGCTTTGCGCCATGTATGACACCCCAAACGATGGAGCCGCACCGCGGCCGTGGTGGCGGCGGTTCTGGCGCATCGGCATGTAACCTCAATGATGTCTGTTGCGCCTACCACCCCATCACGCTGCACGAGCTTCCCAGGCGATCCAAGCGGCTTCTGCAAGAGCCAGTCGTTTGACAAGAAACGCGTCGTCGTTTTTCTGTCTCGTCTCGATGTCGGCGATCAGAGACATGGTGGTCGGAAAGCTGACGTTTCCTGATCGTCCATCGAGATTTGAGGATCTCTGTGGTTCAGCGTTGGGATCAACGGCAGGCTTACGCTGCTTCGAGGGAAGCGACACCAGCAAACCATAATGCGTCAATCTCTAACCCCGCCCGGCCACCACAACACATTCTCATAGTAATCTGCTGCCTCAAGCGTGGGGGCGATCATTCATCCCAAGGATTAATGATCGCCACGCCCACGCCCTCAAAGTCAGCCACGTTACGGGTGACTACGCTCGCCCCGCGAATGCGCGCAATTGCAGCCAGCATAATGTCAATGGTTCCACTCGGCCGCCCAGCCTTCCGGCGCGCCGCGAACATCTCTGCATAAGCTGCCGCCGCCTCGGCGTCGAAAGGCAGCACGCGCTCGTCGAAGTCGTCGGCGAACATGGCGCGGGCAGCGTCTTCCAGCTCGGCACGGCGACGGCCGCTCGGCATGACGGCAAGGCCGGAAAGGATTTCCGCCTGGCACACGGCAGCCGTGAATAGCTCATCCGATGGCTGGCGTACGATCCAGTCCGCGACTTTGCGAGACGGCTCGGAACGCATGATCTCGGAAAGCATGTTGGTATCGAGCATCAGCATCAATCGAACCGGGGCGGCTCGCGCACCATCTCGCGCGGGGGCAGTTCAAGATCGACTCCGCCGAGCGGTACAAAGCGGGCGCGAACCCGGTCATAAAGGTGGCGCATAGGCGGCGCTTGCTGCGGCGTGAGGACGGTTTGCAGGATGCGGCGCGCTTCCGCCTCCATCGACTGGCCGTGCTGCGCAGCCCGAACGCGCAGCCGCTCCTTGAGTGCCGGGTCCAGGTTGCGAATGATGATCGAGGCTGAAGCAGGGTTTTTGCTGGCGTGCATGCCTAACTGTAATCAATGATTGCGTTGATATCAAACTGGGCTTCACCTTTTGGCGTCTAATCATCGTTTGAAGGACAGGCAGTGCGCCCAAGCCCTTCGTCTTAAGAGGCAGGTTTGTTTCCGCCGAGGAACTGGGGCAGGTCGCTGCCTTGCGCCTAGGAGGCGGCGCGCACGTGCGAGCTCCCGGTCATATTCTGCAGTCAGGCGGCAAGGCACGGGGTTTCTGCCGCGAAGTCGAACCATTTTCTCCACCATCCCGCAACCATGAACAGGTAGAAGTCCACCGGCCCCCGTGACTCCCACCAGGAACGGCTTGTTCACCACCCGTTCGACCGTGCGGAATGCCTCAGCAAGGCGTTCCGCTATCCACGCCTGCGCTTACCTCCATCGCGTGCCGGTCCTCGCGCAACGCCATGCCCTCGCGAGGGTATTGCCCCCACTTCATAGCGGTTCAGCTCTTGGTGGCGGCGGTCAGGCCGGCACGCCAGCCCATGTCCCAGAACGCCTCCTCCAACCTGGTTGCGGCCACAAAGGTGGCCAGCAGCTGCGGGTATCGCGCTTCTGCTCCGTGCGACTCTCCAAGGCGGTTGATGGTCGCGATGGAGTCACGAACCAATGCGCGGTAGGACGCGCTGGTGTAGGCGGTGATCCACTCGCGATACGGGTTGCCGTCGAGGCGGTTGACCGGGTCGGCCAGTAGAAGCTGGCCGCTTTCGCCGTAACCGACCAGGCAGGGTGCAAGCGCCACCTGCAGATCCAACAGGTCACCTGCCAGACCCCGTTCCAGCACGAAGCGTGTGTAGGCGGTTGTCTCCAGCGCTTCCGGTGTCGCCGCCATGCTGGTTTCGTCCAGGTTCCAGCGGGCGCAGTAGCTGACGTGCAGCGGCATCTCCACATCCACGATCGCAGTGACGGCCGCCGCTGCGGCGCGAATGTCCGCCAACGCTGTAGCTTTGAAACCGGCAAGGGCATGAGCACGGGCGAACTGGATCAGGAACAGGTAGTCCTGCACGAGGAAGTGCCGAAATGCCGCTTCCGGCAGGGTGGCACGCCCGAGCGCGAGGACGAAGTCGTGTGCGACATAGGCCTTCCACACCTTGCCAGCGTCACGTCGTAACTGGCCGAACAGGCCTTGGTCCAAGGGTAATGGTTCATCGCTCATGGGCCAGTGTTCGCTGACCATGGCTCGCTTGTCACGTCGGCAGCTAATCCAACACCAACACGCTGTTGGCCATTTCGGGTCTCACTGGAAGAATACCGCTCTCGCTGTACCAGCTGGCAATCCCCTCCATCTGCTCGAGATCGGCTGGTGTCACTGCAGTGATCGGAACGGCGTTGGCCGCTCCGATCACTGCACCCAGAGCAATTGGGATCCCCATCGCCTGGGCCCAGATCTCGCCGGCCTCTCTCTTGTGTAGCATCGACCAGGCATTGTCGGCGCGGGCGGTGTCGAACAACACCTGCAACAGGTCGCGATGCTCGTCCGCAAACCTCCTGCTGGCCATCAGCGTCACCGCGTTGTCCGACCCGATCTGCGCGCCGTCTGCCAGTACCCTCGCACCATAGTTCTGCACTGCAATGGCGATGAAGGGATCCCAAGTTGCCCAGGCATCAACATAGCCTCGGTCGAAGGCAGCGCCGGCATCCGCAGGCCCGAGATAGATGCGCTTTACGGTGGCCGGGTCGATGTTGTTGTGAGCCAGGCCACGCATCAGCAGGTACTCGCCCGTGCCGCCGCGGTTTACCGCAACGGTGTGGCCCTTCAGGTCGGCCAGCGTCTTCATGGGTGCGTCTTGCTTGACCAGGATGCCTTCACCTGCAGCGGATATCTTTTGATAGGCGAACACCACGAGCGCCACGCCGGCAGCTAGCCCGGTGATCGATGCCGTCGAACTGCCGGCGGTGATGTCGATGGCACCAGCGTTCATCGCCTCCAGGGCCGGGGCAGCAGCAGCGAAGGGACCGGCCCACTGAATATGGCTCCGTGGGCGGCGAGCGCCTTCTCGATCGTATGGCGGGCACGACCCAGCGTGATGTCGTTGGGACCGCGCAGCCAGCCGATGCGGACCACGACCGGGACTTGGGCCTGGGCAGCCAGGGGCAGCAACGCGGCGAGCTGCAGCAGAGAACGACGCCTCATGAGGGTAGATCCTTCGCTGTCAGGTGGGAGTATGAATCCGCCATGATGTTTCCCTCTCCTAGTCCTGACCAACTTGGCACTATGCTGGTTGCGCTACGGGAGCGGCGGCCGCTGGTACACTGCTTGACTAACCAGGTTGCTGCTAACCTCACGGCCAATACGCTGCTGTGTGTTGGCGCGTCACCGTTGATGGCAGAGGCAGACGATGATGTCGCCACCCTGTCGCCGGACGTGCTGCTGATCAATCTCGGCATGCAGACGCCCGCACGGATGCAGGTGGCCCGGATGGCTGTAGGTGCCGCTTGCCGTCGGCGTATACCCTGGGTGCTCGATCCGGTTGCAGCGGGCGCACTTCCCTCGCGAACCACACTGGCGCTGCAGCTGACCGCTTCACGACCAGCCGTGATCAAAGGCAACGCATCCGAGATTATCGCCCTTGCCGGCGGCAAGGGCGGGCGAGGCACAGATGCCACCGTCTCTACCCTGGAAGCCCAGGCACTGGGGGAAGCGCTCGCCCGACACATAGGTGCTGTTGTCGCCATCACAGGACCGGAGGACATCGTGACCGACGGTCAACGAACCGCGATCGTGCGGCATGGTCACCCGATGATGGCGCAGATCAGCGGACTGGGATGCGCTGCCGGGGCACTGATTGCCGCATGCCTGACGGTGGAGACGGATACGATGCTGGGAACGACGAAGGCGCTGGCGTTGCTGGGTTGGGCCGCAGAGCGCGCTGCATTACGAGCGGCAGGGCCGGGGTCACTGCAAGTAGGATTGCTGGACGAGCTGTCTCAAGTCGGATCAGAACCTGTCACCCAACGAAGCTAAAAAGTATCGTTTCCAACTACCATGGCGCCGACAAGATGATCAGTTAAATGGGTGAGGGGACGGGCAAGCATGAGAAGGCAGCTTCGGCCAGCTAGCTATCCGTGCTGAACAGAGGTCCATAAGTGCTTTGCTTCTGCTCACTGGCTCAACAAAGGCATTCTATCTACGGCTTTTCGGAAGTGGACGGATTGCTCATCTCCGCGCATGTAGTCGTAACCCTGGCCAGGAGCGCCCGCTTTGACGACTGCAGCTGCCGTCTCGACACCCGCCGTGGCGAACCACCCCGTTCGGTCCGCACTCATGCTCGGTGCGCTTGGGGTCGTGTTCGGCGATATCGGCACCAGCCCGATCTACGCATTCCGTGAAGCCTTGAAGGCAGCCGGCGAGATGACAGGGGAGACGACCATTCTGGGCGTGCTGTCGCTGGTGTTCTGGGCCGTCGTCCTGGTTGTCGCCATCAAGTACGTCGTTTTCGTCATGCGGGCGGACAACCAGGGCGAAGGCGGCACCATGGCGCTGTTGTCGCAGGCCGTCCCGGTAAGCGGACGCTGGGCTGGGGTGGTACTGGCCGTAGGGCTGACCGGAGCCGCCCTATTCTTTGGAGACGCCATGATCACCCCGGCCATCTCCGTGCTTAGTGCCATCGAAGGGTTGGAACTCGCCGCGCCTTCGGTTACGCCGTACGTGCTACCGATTGCCAGCGCCGTGCTGGTGGGCCTGTTCGCCATCCAGAGCCGGGGCAGCGGCCAGGTCGGGGTGTTGTTCGGCCCGATCATGGTTGCCTGGTTCGCCCTGCTCGCACTGGCCGGGCTGGCCCACGTCGTCATGCTGCCGCACGTGCTGCTCGCGCTGGATCCGCGCTATGCCATTGCCTACCTTGGCCACGCGAACGGCTGGATCGCCTTCTCGGTGCTCGGCTCCGCCTTTCTAGCGCTGACGGGTGGCGAGGCGCTGTATGCCGATATGGGGCATTTCGGCCGCGGGCCGATCCGGCTGGATTGGTTCTGCTTCGTCATGCCGGCGTTGGTGCTTAACTATCTCGGCCAGGGCGCCCTGGTGCTGTCTGACCCGGCTGCTGCGGCCAACCCGTTCTTCCTGTTGTTCCCGTCATGGCTACTGATCCCGCTGGTGATCCTCACCACCCTGGCTACCGTGATTGCCAGCCAAGCAGTGATCTCCGGTGCCTTTGCCCTCGTGCAGCAAGCGATCCAACTCGGCGCCCTGCCGCGGCTTGAGGTCAAACAAACATCGGACGAAGCGGTTGGGCAGGTCTACGTGCCGCAAATCAATTGGCTGCTAATGCTGGCGGTGCTGGGACTGGTGTGGGGCTTTCAAAGCTCGGATGCGCTGGCCAATGCCTATGGCATCGCAGTCGCGGGCGACATGCTTGTCACCACCGTGCTGGTGGCGATCGTAGCGCGTGGGGTGTGGGACTGGCCGTGGCTGGCGATCGTGCCGGTCGCCTGCTTGTTCCTGGCGTTGGATGTAACCTTCGTCACCGCCAACCTGCACAAGATCCCCCGGGGCGGCTGGTTCCCCCTGACCGTCGCCGCCGTGGTGCTGACCTTGGTGCTGTGCTGGCGGCGGGGTCGAGCCGCTGCCTTGGCGCGACGGGAGGAAGGGGCCATGCCGCTTGACCAGTTCCTGGCCCGCCTAAATGGATCGGAGGCGCCGGTGCGGGTGCCGGGCCTTGCCGTCTACCTGACCACGCGCCGAGACATTGTGCCGGACGCCCTGGCACTGAACCTCAAGCATAACAGGGTGCTGCACGAACGCGTGCTGCTGCTAAAAGTCATGACGGAACGCGCTCCACGGGTGGCGGAACCCTCGCGGCTGACCGCGGAAGTGCTTTCTGGTGGATTGAGCCTGGCCGAGATGCGGTTCGGCTTCGCCGAAAAGCCGGATGTGCCCGCAGCTCTGGCCGCCCATGCGGACCAGACTGGGTGCGACCCGGGCATTGCTACCTTCTTCTTGGGCCGGGAGAACCCCATCCCATCGCTTCACCCGGCATTGCCGCTCTGGCAGGAGAGGGTCTACGCCTTCCTGACCCGAAACGCGGTCAGCGCTCCGGACTATTTCCTGATCCCAACCTCTCAGGTGGTGGAGCTAGGAACTAAAGTGGAGTTGTAGCCCGAGGAGCTGGATGCTGGAGCTCGGACGTCCGCAGTACGTCCGCATCCCGTAACAATGGAACGAGATGGCCAACTGCGGCCGCCCAATGACCCATGCAACACAGTCGATAATCGGTAGAGATGTTCTAATATTCGCGTCAAGATTCCTGACGGGAACTATCTACCAGGGACTCCCTTTCTCAGGTGTCACGGGCCAGTATTGCCCAAACTTGGCACTGAATCAGAACGCATTTTTGCTTGCCGCTGCGTGAAGTTTCTCGCCAAGGGTCCGGAGGCTGACATCGCCCTTGTTGAGGATCTGGCTCGCACCCTGAAGACGGCGCCGGTCCTCCCGCGTCAAGTCTAGCGCCGTCAGCACAACCACGGGAACGTCGGCTGTCTGAGCGATCCCGCGCATTTTCTCAAGAAAGGTAAAGCCGTCCATCACGGGCATGGTCAGATCGAGCAGAACAACGTCTGGGCGCTTGGTTTCAAGCTGCTGCAAACCTTCCAACCCGTTTTCAGCTTCCGCAACCGCCCAACCGTCTCGCTCCAGCATTTCACGAACGCGGTGCCTTGTGTCTTCGTCATCATCGACGACCAGGACGTTGCCGCCGGATGAACGATAGCGGTCCATGACTAACTTGAACCGCTCCCACTGCACGGGCTTGAGTACGTAGCCAGCAGCACCCAGAGATGCCGCAAGGGCACGCTGCTCCACAAAGGTAACCATGACGACGGGAATGGCCGCCAATTCGGGATCGTCCTTCAGTGCATTTAACACCGACCAGCCGTCAAGACCGGGCATCATGACGTCGCAGAGGATGGCTCGAGGCTTAAGAGTGCGGGCAAGCTCCAGTCCCACTATACCGTTTTCAGCGGTCTGTGCCGCAAAGCCTTCCCGATGGAGAAAGCGTGTCATCAGCGCCCGCTGATTAGCATCGTCGTCGATCACCAGCACGAGATCCTGCTTCGACGTATGATCGGCGAGGTCAGCAGACGGAGCGTTTTCCGCTAGCGCCTCTTCGGTCGGCTGGTATGTTGAAGGTAAGCTGACCGAGAACGTCGAGCCTTGCCCCTCGACGCTGGTCACTGACACTGTGCCTCCCAGCATCTCGACCAAAACCCTGGTCAGTGACAAACCAAGACCGGTGCCGCCGAAACGGCGTGTTGTTGACGCATCAGCCTGACTAAATCTCTGGAAGAGACGGCTCAGCTGCTCCTCGGTCATGCCAATGCCGGTGTCGCGCACCACGAAGTTCATAGCGGCGTCCGTTCCGGCGCCCTCCTGCGACACAGCCAG
>JBPBQE010000546.1:0-9256 GCA_050954595.1 Janthinobacterium lividum
GTTCCCGGCCGATCCTCGAAGCTGCTCAGGACCTGAACGCGCACCCGCTGCTTCATCGCGAGTTCGACGCTGCGGGTCTGCAGCACCTTTGCGCCGACCGACGCCAACTCCAGCATCTCCTCATACGAGATCCTGTCCAGTTTACGCGCGCGGGCGACGATCCGTGGGTCCGTCGTGTAAATACCGTCCACGTCAGTATAGATGTCGCAGCGATCCGCCTTCAACCCGGCTGCGAGCGCCACCGCGGATGTATCTGATCCGCCACGACCCAGGGTGGTGATGCGCTCGCTGGGACCGATGCCCTGGAAGCCAGCAACCACGGGCACGCGACCCGCCTGCATCTCGGCCAGCAAGGCCTCGCCCTCGACCGCGGTAATGCGCGCCCGGCCATGCGCATCGTCCGTCTGCAACGGGATCTGCCATCCTGCCCATGACCGCGACTCGACGCCCAGCGCCTGCAGCGCGATCGCCGTCAGCCCGGCGGTGACCTGCTCGCCGGTGGCGACGACGGAGTCGTACTCGCGCTGGTCATGCAGTGGCGCCAGGCTCTGGCACCAGGCGACGAGCTGGTTGGTGACGCCCGACATCGCCGAAACCACGACCGCGACCTCGTTGCCGGCATCGACCTCGCGCTTGACCTTGAGTGCCACGTTCCGGATGCGGTCGAGATCGGCTACCGAGGTGCCGCCGAACTTCATCACAATCCGCGCCATACCGACCTTGCCCGCTACACCAAACACAACGACATACCGGCCTGATCTCGCAGGGGCAACATGACCAACACGCAACCCGGCTCCGCCCTGCCGGACGAAATAGCCAAATTCAACCGCCTCGCGGCCGAATGGTGGGATCCGGCGGGCCCCATGGCGCCGCTGCACGCGATGAATCCGCTGCGCACCGGCTGGATCGATGAACACGTCCCGGAACGTGGCCGCCTGCTTGATGTCGGCTGCGGCGCCGGCCTGGCTGCGGAGGCGTTCGCGCGGATGGGCTATGACGTGCTGGGCATCGATGCGGCCGCCGACCCCATTGCCGCGGCTGCGGGGCATGCCGAAGATGCCGAGCTGAAACTGGCCTACCGCGTCGCGACGGCCGAGGCGTTGCTCGCCGAAGGGACACGCTTCCCGGTCATAACGGCGCTGGAGGTGGTCGAGCACGTGGCGAACCCCGCCCAGTTCCTGGCCCTGCTGTCCGGCTTGCTCGAGCCCGGCGGCTCCCTGTTCATCTCGACCTTGAACCGCACGCTTCGCTCGCTCGCCGTCGGCAAGATCGGTGCGGAGTACATCGCGCGCTTGCTTCCGGCCGGCACGCACGAGTGGCGACGTTTCATCACGCCGGCCGAGTTGGACCGCGCCGCACGGCCTGCCGGGCTACAACTCGTGGCAACACGCGGCATGAGCTACGACCTGCGCGAACGCGCCTGGCACGGTTCGGCCGATCTCTCGGTCAACTACCTGGCGATGCTGAGGCGCAGCTAGCGCGCGTAGTCGAGCGGCAGCGCCGTGGTGGATTTGATCACCTCCATCGCAAAGCTGGCGCTGACGTCGTTCAGGTCGATCCGCTCGATCAAACGCTTATACACGCGATCATAGCCCGCAATGTCGGGCACGACGATATGCAGCAGGTAGTCCACTTCGCCAGCCATCCGGTAAAAGCCGACCACCTCGGGCAGCGCCATGACCGTGGCGGTGAAAACTTCCGCCCATTCCTTTTTGTGCTGGCTGGTGCGGACGCTGACAAAGACGTCGACACCCAGATTGATCGCCTTGGCATCCAGCAGGGCGACGCGCGCGCGGATCACGCCCTCATTAGTCAACTTCTGGACCCGACGCCAACACGGCGACGGCGATAGCCCGGTCTTTTCGGCCAATTCAGCCAGCGGCAACGACGCATCCCGCTGAAGCCAGTAGAGAATCCGTCGATCAGCATCGTCCATGCAAAAACTTACCGCGAAACGCACTCAGAGCGGAATGCGTTGCTCGATACAGCCGAAAGTTTCCCGAAAAACGACATCATCTCGCAGGTTTTCATTGGCATGCTTCACCGGTTAGCACGGAGCAGGACCATGGACGTTTCTTTCACCAAGCACCCGGAAGCCGTCGGCGAGAGCTACGGCGAGCATTTCATGGTCGCGTCCAGCTTCGGCACTGCGATGATCCTCGGCGGGCTCGCCTGCATGGTCCACGGCATCCTGCCGTTCCTGTTCACCAGCACCGGGTCGCAGACCGTGAAGCGCTTGCATGACCGGATGGTCGTCTCCCGTCACCGGGCCGCCGCAGCAACCGCCTAGTCAGCCATCGGCGCGCGGAACCCACGGGATCCGCGCGACATCGATGCCCTCGTCGGCCAGCGCCTCGGCCTGCTCGGCAGTCGACTCGCCGTAAATGTTACGCTTGTCGCTCTCGCCGCGATGGATGCGGCGGGCTTCATCGGCGAAGTCGGGTCCGACGTAGTCGCTGGTCCGCTCGATCTCGGCCCGGACGCGCTGCAAGGCAGCACGCATTTGGTCGGGCAATCCAGCCGCAGTCTTCTCGACCGGCGGCGTTGGCACCTCGGGTGCCACGACCGCGGTCGAGCGCCCCTTGCGTGGAATGGCCGGTGCCATCAACGCACGCGACACGGCGCTATCGCCGCATTCAGGGCACGTCACCAACCCCGCCCCGGCCTGGGCATCGAACGCTGCGCTGTCCTTGAACCAGCCCTCGAACTCGTGCTTCGCCGCGCAGACCAGCGTATAGTGGATCAGCGTCAGGCTACCTTGAGCAACGGATCGAGCTTACCTGCCCGATCGAGCGCCACGAGGTCGTCGCAGCCGCCGATCAACTGCCCGTCGATGAAGATCTGCGGCACGGAAGTCCGACCGGACCGGCGCACTGACTCCGCCCGATCCGGCGAACCGTTTGGCGCATTGATCTCCTTGAACTCGACCTTCTTGCGCTCAAGCAACGCGAGCGCACGCTCGCAATAAGGGCACCAGGGCTGAGTGTAGATCTCGATGGTCATGATTGTCTGATTTTGGCAGGCCTTGTAATCTCTGCAAGGGTTCAACCATCCCAATGCTGCGATCGCACCCGCGCCGCCGCCAGCACGTCGACCTGGCTGGCGCCCGCAGCGAGCAGCGCCGCCACGCAGGCCCACGCCGTGGCGCCCGACGTCAACACGTCGTCGATCAGCAGCAGGCGAGCGCCGTCGATCGCTGGGCGCCGGGTTGCGCGGACGGTGATGGCGGCCTCCATCTCGGCGCTGCGCCGCGCCGGCGACATCTCGGCCAGCGGGCTCGTCGACCGAACCCGGCGCAACCCATCCAGCAACGCCGGCCGGCCGCTCAGGCGGGACAGCGCGCGGGCCAGCAGCGCCGCCTGATTGTAACGGCGCGACAGCATCCGGCTGCGATGTAGCGGCACCGGGATCAGCCAATCCGCCTCACGCAGCAGCGACGCCCCCGCCCGCGCCATCATCGCGGCCAGAGCGCGGGCGTTCTCGACCCGGTCGCCATACTTGAACGGCAGGATCAGGCGCTTAGCCTGCGCGTCGTAGCGCAATGCCGCTCGCGCCTCCCCCCAGGGAGGCGGGTCCGCCAGGCAGTTCGGGCAGGTGCCGGAGTGACCGCCGCGTTCCACGGTCTCGAACGGCACGCCGCAGCGGGTGCAGCACGGCGCGGTGATGAAATGCGTCTGCTCGAAGCAGGACGGGCAGAACTGGCCCGGCGCACCGACCGGCTGATCGCAGGTCAGGCAATGCGGCGGCAGTAACAGGTCCAGCGCAAACCTGCCGGCCCGCCGTGCCGCGACTTCGAGGACGGCGCGCATGTCGCTCTCCGCAGATGTTAGTCTCAGGCTAATCCGTTGCGGCAGCCCTGGTCAAAGCATGGGCGCGACGGCACATGCGTCTGATGTCGGCTCCACAGATCTTCGACCGCCGCGCCGTGCGGCTTCACCGCGACCGGGCGGCCGGAATGGTGGGCCGGGTGCTGCCGGTGCTGGAGGAGTGTGCCGAACGGCTGCTGGACCGGCTCGACGACACCAAGCGGGTGTTCGGCCAGGCGCTGGACCTCGGGGGCCGCGGCGTCGTCGCGCCGATCCTGCGCGGACGTGGTATCGCGGTGGTCAGCGCGGATCTGTCGGCGCGGATGGCAGCGCTCAACGGCGGTCCCTGCGTCGCCGCAGACGAGGAATGGTTGCCGTTCAAGCCAGCGAGTTTCGACCTGGTGGTCGCGAGCCTGTCGCTGCACTGGGTCAACGACCTGCCGGGAGCGCTGATCCAAATTCGCCAGGTGTTGCGGCCGGATGGGTTGTTCCTCGCGAGCTTGCCTGCCCTCGGCACGCTCGGCGAGTTGCGCACGGCATTGACCGAGGCGGAGGCAGCGCTGGGCGGCGTATCGCCGCGGGTGTCGCCGTTTCCGGAGTTGCGCGATCTGGCCAGTTTGATGGGCCGGGCCGGGTTCGCCGTGCCGGTCGCCGATGTCGAGGACATCGCCCTCTCCTACGCCGACCCGCTCGCGGTGCTGCGCGACCTGCAAGCGGCCGGGGAGACCAACGCCGTCAGCCAGCGCGATCGGCGGCGCCCCAAAGCGGCGCTGTTCGCCGCCGCGGCCAGCGCGATGATGGGCGCGGACGGTCGCTGCCCCGTGACACTCAAACTTGGAACAATGACGGGATGGGCGAGTTGAAAACCGACACCGGGATGGTCTACGTGAGCGCCGAGGGGATCAGGATGACCGATCAAGATCTGAGGCCACGGCTCAATACCGTTCTGGAAACGCAGCGACCGCGTTTGCACAAGGTCGTGCTGGTCAATGATGACTACACGCCACGCGACTTCGTCGTGAAGGTGTTGAAGGGCGAGTTCCGGCTCACCGACAGCCAAGCCCACAAGGTGATGATGACGGCGCACCAAAAAGGCGTCTGCGTGGTCGGGGTGTTCACCAAGGAGATCGCCGAAAGCAAGGCGACCAACGCGACCGACGAGGCGCGCAAGAAGGGGTTCCCCCTCCTGCTGACCACCGAACCGGAAGAGTAGCCGCCTACCCTCCGGTCAGGCTCATGTGCCGACCGACCGACGGCGTATTGTCGCGGCGGTCGATGATGAAATCATGCCCCTTCGGCTTGCGCTTGATCGCTTCGATGATCGCGGCGTCCAGTTCGGTATCCGTCGCGCCGTCGCGCATGATGGCGCGCAAGTCGGCCGCATCGTCCTGGCCGAGGCACATATAAAGCGTGCCGGTGCAGGTCAGTCGCACGCGGTTGCAGCTCTCGCAGAAATTATGGGTCATCGGCGTGATGAACCCGACGCGACCACCGGTCTCGGCCACGTCGAAGTAGCGGGCGGGGCCACCGGTCTTGAACGACGTCTCGTTGAGCGTAAAGCGCTGCCGAAGCCTGGAGCGGACGATGGACAGCGGTAGATACTGATCTGTGCGATCGCCGCCGATGTCGCCCATCGGCATCGTCTCGATCAAGCAAAGATCATGGCCATGCGCCCCGCACCAGGCCAGCATGTCGCCGATCTCGTCCTCGTTCTCGCCTCGCAACGCCACCGCGTTGATCTTGACGTGCATCCCGGCCGATTGCGCGGCGTCGATGCCGCCGAGAACCTGATCGAGCTTGCCCCAGCGCGTGATGCGAGTGAACCGGGCGGGGTCCAGGGTATCGAGGCTGACGTTGATGCGCTTGACCCCAGCAGCGGCCAAGTCGGTGGCGTATTTGGACAGCTGGGTGCCGTTGGTCGTCAACGTCAGCTCGTCGAGATCGTCACCGAGCCGATTGCCGAGGCTGCGGAACAGCTTCATCACATCGCGCCGCACCAGCGGCTCACCGCCGGTGATGCGCAGCTTACGGACGCCCTGACGGATGAACGCCGAGCACAACCGGTCCAGTTCCTCGAGCGACAGCACGTCCTTGCGCGGCAGGAAGGTCATCTCCTCCGCCATGCAGTAGACGCACCGCAAGTCACAGCGGTCGGTGACGGAAACGCGCAGGTAGGTAATGCCGCGGCCGAACGGATCGATCATGCCGCTAAGGTCGTGAACGCGTGACAAAGGTTCAACCACCTCATGCGTCGTCCTCAACGATCGTGAGCGACACGGCGGCCACATTGACCAGAACCTTGCCGACATTCTCGAAATTGACCGTCACGCGCTGATCCACGACCGACTGCACCTGGCCGATGCCCCAGCCAGGCTCGGTCGGATGGCTGACGCGCTGACCGGGCTCGTATTCGGTACGTGGGCGCATCGCTAGGTGAAGGCTCCCCGGGCTGCGACCGGCCACAGGCATTCGACCCGGCCGCCGCGCACGCCGACATACCAATCGAAGCGGTCCACAGTCGGATCGCAATGCCCGGGCACCAGGCGGATCTTCTCGCCATGGCGCACGCCGGCGCCCTCGGTCCATTCAAGCTTGCCATGCTCGTCCGACGCACCGGTATAGGCGACCCCGTCGCGCTGCCAGACTAGCGGCATGCCGCTATCGATCGCGACCGCCTTGTGCCCCGCATCCACGGCGGCAAGCCCCGACCGCGCCTGGCTCATCACGGTCGCGAGCACGAACAACGCGTGCTGGAAGCCGGCGGACTGACCACCATGGTTGCGGGCATAGTCCGCGTCCATGAAGCAATAGCTGCCGGCTTGGATTTCGGTATACAGGCCGGTGGCGGATTCGTGCTCGAACGTGCCGGTCCCTGCCCCGCCGATGATGTCGCAGCCCAGCCCTTGCTGGCGCAATTGCTCAACCGTGCGGCGCACGCCATCAGTGGCCGATGCGATGGCCGCCGTGCGCTCCTCCGTCGTGCGAAGATGCTGCGCCGACCCGTGATAGGCCTGCAGCCCGGCGAATCGCAGGTGCTTCGACCCGGCGATCACCCCGGCCAACGCCACCGCCTCCGGGCCCGGCTGCACACCGCAGCGGTTGGAGCCGACGTCGATCTCCACCAGCACCGGCAACCGCACGCCGGCTGCCTCGGCGGCCGCCTCGATGCGCGCCACGTTGCCGGCCTCGTCGGCACACACCGCAACCTGGGCAATGCGCGCCAGCGCCGCCAGGCGGGCCAGCTTGCCGTTGCCGACAACCTGGTTGCTGACCAGGATATCCGGCACGCCGCCCCAGGCCAGCACCTCGGCCTCACCGACCTTCTGGACGCATTGTCCGATGGCACCGGCACGCATCTGCAGATGCGCGATGACGGGAGATTTGTGCGTCTTGGCATGCGCCCGCAACCGGGTGCCCGTGGGCGCCAGCAGGGATTGCATCCGAGCCAAATTGTGCTCGAACGCGTCGAGATCCAGCAACAGCGCCGGTGTCTCGACCTCGTCCTCGCGCATGCCCGGCTGGGCGGGCGGAGCCTGCAGCAGCGTCAGTGCCCCGCGTTCTCGCCGGAGAAGTCCGGCGCTTCCAGGCCCGAGGCGGTCAGCTGCTCGACCAAGGCCTGCTTCAGCCGCTCCAGCCCGGCATTGTCGTTCGCTTCGGCCCGCGCCACCAGCACGGCCTGCGTATTGCTCGCGCGCAGCAACCACCAGCCATCTGCGGTCTGCACCCGCACGCCGTCGATGTCGTTGACGTTGGCACCCTGCTCGCGCAACCGGCCAGCAACCTCCTCGATGACCTCGAACTTGCGGACATCGTCGCAGTTGAAGCGCAGCTCGGGGGTGTTGACGACGTGCGGCAACGACCGGGTCACGTCGGAGAGCTTGCCGTCCATGCGGGAGACGATGCCCATGAGGCGGATGGCGACATACAGCGCGTCGTCGAAGCCGTACCACTTGTCGGCGTAGAAGATGTGGCCGCTCATCTCGCCGGCGAACGGCGCCCCGATCTCGGCCATCTTGGCCTTGATCAGGCTGTGCCCGGTCTTGAACATCAGCGGCTTGCCGCCGGCCTTTTCGATCTCGTCGTAGAGCACCTGGCTCGCCTTGACGTCGGCGATGATGGTGGCGCCGGGATGCTCACGCAGCACGTCGCGCGCCAGCACTACCATCAGCTGGTCGCCGAGCAGCATGGTGCCCTCGTCGTCCACCGCGCCGACCCGGTCAGCATCGCCGTCGAAGCCGATGCCGATGTCGGCCTCATGCTTGCGCACGGCGGCGATCAGCTGCTCCTGGTTCTTGGCAATGGTGGGGTCCGGATGATGGGCGGGGAAATTGCCGTCGATGACCGGGTTGAGCACGGTGTGCTCGCCGGGCAGCTTCTTGAGCAGCCGTTCGAGCACTTCGCCTGCCGCGCCGTTGGCGGAGTCCCACACCACGCGCAGCTTGCGCTCCCCACCGTCGTAATCCTGGATCAAGCGATCGACATATTTGTCCGCCACGTCGATGTCGCGCTCGGAGCCCTGCGTCTCCTCGACGACGTCGCCGGCTCCGGCGATCTGGCCCAGCTTCTGGATCTCGGCGCCGAAGAAGGCCTTCTTGCCGAGCATCATCTTGAAGCCGTTGTAGTTCGACGGGTTATGGCTGCCCGTCACCATCACTGCGCCATCGGTCTCGAGCGTGGTGGCGGCGAAATACAGCATCGGCGTCGGCCCGCGGCCCACTTTAAGGACCTCCATGCCGCTGGCCATCAAGCCTTTGATCAGCGCGGCCGAAAGATGCGGCGACGACAACCGGCCATCGTAACCGACCGCGACCGTCTTTCCCCCGGCGCGAGCGACCACCGTGCCGAAGCTACGGCCGATGGCGAACGCGTCGGCGTCATGCAACGTGCTGCCGACCACGCCGCGGATATCGTATTCGCGCAGGCTAGTGGCGTCGAAATCATGCTTGAAAGCCATGGGGGCGCCTTTAACGGTAGTTCTTTAAGAAAGCCTGCACTTGGTCGCGCAAATCCGGCCGCTTCAAGGCGAACGCGATCTGCGCCTCCAGGAACCCGGCCTTGTCGCCGCAATCGAAGCGGCGGCCCTCGTAGCGCAAGCCGGTGAACGGGCCATGCCCGATCATGTGCGCCATCGCATCGGTCAGCTGGACCTCGTTGCCGGCGCCACGATCCATGCGCGACAGGAAGTCGATCACTTCCGGCATCAGGATGTATCGCCCGATGATGGACAGATTGCTCGGTGCATCGGCCGGCTTGGGCTTCTCGACCAGCCCGGTGACCTCGACCCGAGTGCCGTCATCGGCGCCCGTCTTCAAGATCCCGTAGCGGTTGGTGTGCTCGCGCGGCACCTCGGTGACGGCGACCACGTTGCCGCCGGTCTCGGCATACACCTCGGCCAATTGCTGCAGGCACGGCGTTTCGCTCAACACCAGATCGTCCGGCAGCAGGATCGC
>JBPBQE010000049.1:0-9233 GCA_050954595.1 Janthinobacterium lividum
GTCGGGGTCGGATCGCCTATTACCGCGATAGGCCCGTTTTGGTGCGCAAGCAGGTGCTTTGCAGGCAATGACCCAGTGACAGACATCAGCGGCGTCGATTGTCGCTAAATTGGTGACTTTTAATACGTCGCGGATATGCTCTTCGCACCATAAAGGCATGCGCTCCGGGCTACCGACGGGGCGCTCGCAGTCTCGCTGCAATAGGTAGCGCTAGAGCACAGAGCGCGGCCATCGCCCAGAATGCCCCTGCCCCAAACTGTCCGTAGAGCGGACCCGATGCGAGCGTTAGTAGGGCGGCCGTGCCTCCAACAGCAAGCGTTGCATACACAGCCTGTGCCGTCGCAGCCAACGCGATCGGCACGACACGGCCGATGACATCCATGCAGGCGAGGTGAAGCAGCGCGAACGTCAGTCCGTGAAGCGGCTCCACGAGCGCCATGACCGAGAACGACGCCGTCATCGCCGCCGCCGACCACCGCACGATCCCGGCCGCAGCTGCAAGCAGCATCGCTCTCGACGGGCCTAGCACTGCCAGCAACCGCGGCCCGATCACCACAAAAACCAGCATTTCGGCGGCCACCGAAAGCGCCCACAGAACGCTCGACTGCGTGGCCGACAAGCCGGCCGACCGCCAGCGGATGACCTCGAACCCATCGTGTAGCGCGTGGCTACCGCCGATAAGCGAGGCGACGACCATCAGGCGGACAAAGGTGGGAATGCCGAGTAGAGTCCATGCCCCAGGATTGGGACCGGCGTCAGGAAAAGTCTTTCTCGAGCCCGCCATATGGTTCGGCAGCAACCAGCCAAGCCCGGCTGCCCCGGCGAGCAGCGCGGCATTCAGCCAGATGATGACACCCAACCCCATGCTATCCACCAGTCCACCCGACAGAAGGGTGCCTGCAATGAAGGCCGCCGACCCGGCCCCGCGGACCCAGCCGTAGCGAAACCCGGTCTGCTCGGCCGATCCGAGCGCCAGGGCATCCGCAACCGGAGTGAGTGGAGCCAACACCGATGCATGGGCAACGCTGACCAGCAGCAGCGCCACCATGCCGCGTGCGGGCTCGTAGGCAAACGCCACGACGGCCGCGGCGGCGGTAAACCCGGTCAGAACCAGCGGGGCGTGCCCGGTCCGGTCGGCAAGCCGACCGCCCAGAGGTCCCGACAGCAACCGCACTGCCGTTCCTGCGGCCAGAACGACACCAAGCTCCTTCGGGCTCAATCCGCTCTGCTGCAACAACCCGGGCAGGAACGGCGATGCGACGCCGAACGCGGCGAAGACCGCTCCATAGTAGGCAAGAAAGCGGCTCAGCGCATTCATAGCGCTATTAGCACTGTCCCACCGATGAGGAGCAAGGCGCCGGCCCCTCTACTCCAGGTGATCGAATGCTGCTCGAACCCGACCAGCCCGAACTGGTCCAACAAGAGCGAGAACACCGCCCCGCCCGTGACCGTGAGAGCGGAGAATACCGCCGCCCCAGTCTGACCGGCCGTCAGGAACACCGCCAGGACGGTCACTCCCTGCAAAGCGCCTCCCAGCCAGGCCCACCAGGGGATCGCCGCGACCTCGTCGGCCTGTAGCTGCACGCCGTCTATGGCCCACCACGTCAGCAACGCCAGCAAGGCCACGGCCAAACCGGCCGAAAGAATTACCACGGCCGTCAGCGCTGGATTGTGCAAGCCACGAAACAGCTTCAAATCGGCGCCGACCTGGACATTGCTCAATCCACCAGCAAGCGCCGCGTACAACATCGCTAAAATCTTCGACACCCTGCACTGCTCCCCCTCAAGGACTAGACGTGGCACTGTTGCCGTATCTTTCAGCCCGTAGGCGCTGTCACCGCATGCGCCACGGCATCTCCGACATGGATGACGCCCGGCTGTCGGACAGAGCAATACACTCCCGCGCGGTTACCGAACCGCTGCGCCACGGTCCGAACGATCGTCGGATCGCGCGCGCCGGTATCGGGATCGATCGCCACCATCGCACAGCGTGGGATCTCCCATCCCACGTCGAGGCAGGCGCCCTCGGTTCCGACGGCGATCGATCGACCCACCCAAGCCGGCTCGGTCGACGCCGGCTCATCCCGCCGGATCACCAGGTTGGCGCGAAACCGCTCGGATGCCACGGGCGCGCCATGCGCCTGCTCGATCGTGGCCGCCATCGTCGTGGTCAGCATGGAGATCGCCATCGCATCGAAGCAACCGCGCCCCAACCGCAACAGCCGGACTTTGGCTCCCGTTGTTTCGGAAAGCAGCTCGGCAAGCATCGGGCTTCGAACGTCGAACACGGTGCCTCGTGGGTCCGTGACAATCACCGCGCTGTGGACGGGGTCGTCCGGCCGTTCGTAGCGGGCGGTGAACCGGACCAGTTCCGGCATGTCGCGCGCCGTCAACCAAGGGAACGCCGATGTGTCAGCCTCCTTGACGAAGGCATATTGCCGATCACCGTGCAGCCAGGTCCAATGCAACGCAGCCGTTTCGAGTAGCTCCGCCTGCACCGATTTCACGGGATAGCGCGCAATCGACGCGACGACTCCCACCCGATCGAGCAGCTGAGACTGCTTATCCACCGTGTTCAACGCAGTGGCACCGCTCCTGAGTTGAGATGGCCAAAATCCTGAATAAGTTACGGAGCCTCAGCGTGCGACAGGCTCATCTGCCACATGCTCGCAATTCCCGGCTGCTTCTGCAGAGTACTACGAGCAGGCGCGGCCCATTCTCGTCGATGAGCTCCGCATCCTTCACCAGTGTCCACAGGAGCACGCCGGTATAGCGGCTGGTCTGAGCGCCATTGTGGCCAGCATGCGAAACCTCGACCGTCACGGCCGGCATGGCCCTGAGTTCGGCCAAGCTGAAGCTGTGAGGATGAGCGAGACGGCCTTGCAGTGTCAGCGTGGTCGCGGGTGGCGCCGACAGGCTTTGAGCTCGGACAGATAGCCCTGCACCGAAGCTGAGGCAGGTCGCGACGACGACCGGCAGCAGACGCTGGCGCATCGAGACCTGCCGCACGGGTTACTTGGCGACCATGACGTCGGACGCCTTGATGACGGCCGTCGCTTCATCACCCACCTCGAGCGCGAGATCGTCGATGGCTTCGTTGGTGATGGAGGCGTGGACGGTGACGCCGTTACCGATGTCGATGTGAACGTGGCCGGTGGTCTGGCCCTTGATGACCTGCGTCACCTTGCCCTTGATCTGGTTGCGCGCGCTGAGCTTCATCATAGTGGTAAGTCTCCTTTGTGAGACGGGCCTATAAAGCCATGCGGAAGCGCTGTCACACGCTCCTCTCAGCGGGTTGTTTGGGAGCCAAAGATTGCTCGAGTTCGTTGATGCGCCGCGCCAAAGTCTCGCGCGTCTCTTGCTCCATCGCGCGGTAGCTGGCCACGAGCGCTATCCCGAACTCCGTCAGGTCAGCGCCGCCACCCCCGACCCCGCCCTCCCTGGTTTGGACGACCGGCCGTTGGAACGTCTGGTTAAGTGCATCGATCAACAACCAAGCCCGGCGATAGCTCATGCCCATCGCCCGCCCGGCGGCCGAGATCGATCCCGTTTGCCCTACCAACTCCAGCAAACGCACCTTTCCCGGTCCAAGTGCCCGGCTCTCATCGAAATCGATGCGAAGGGTGATTCTTGTCATGTCAGGAGAGTAGCACCAGCAACAACGGACCGCATCGATCAGAAATTAAGTGCGATGTGGCTTAGCCCTGGACATCCTTCCGATCGCCTCGCTATGTTCGACAAGATATAACGCGGGAGCGGATCCATGAAGCTTGTTGCAGCGCTGCCGTGAGCGCAAGCTTGCATCCTGCCGTATTGCTGAAGAGCCGCGACCAGGTCCGACCATCGTATCTGCCGACCTACGATGCCCCGCTCCCGCTGATCTCGATCAAGCGCCAGCGAGCCAAGCTGTGGGAGCTGAACGAGTCCATTCATTGCTCGATCATCGGCACCTGCCTGACCACCGGTGAGCTGCGCCGGGTCATGGCCAAATTAGTTCGCGAGGGGATAGCCGGCCTCAGCGACCACGACCTGCATTCGCAAGCCGTCGGGCTGTGCAATCAGCATACCCAGCCGGCGAAGCTGATGAACAAGGCTCTGGACCAACGGCACGAGCTGGTCATCAAGCGGTTCGCCAAGATTGCCGGTGAGGCAGCCGTGCTGGAGGCCTGGTCCGAGCATCGTAAGTCAGGTGACATCCCGGGCGCCTATTGGGCGGTGTTGACGCATCCCGACGTGGAAGCGAACGGCATTCGGCGCGCGTTCGGCGACGTGCACATGCTCTCGCACTTGATCGGCGCGGCGAACCGGGCCGATATCCGGCGGCTGACGGTGCTCGAAGACGAGAATGCGACGCTGCGCTCCAAGGTCGAGCGTCAGCAAGTGCGGCTGCAGCAAGAGATCGCGACCCGCGACGAGACCATCCGCCGCCTCGGCAACCTTGCCACCCGGCAGATTGTGGCCGACGCGCCAGCGGCAAGCGAGGATGCGCTGACCGGTTTGCGCCACTTGGTAAGTGATCTGCAGACCCGCCTCGACCGCGAGACGGTCCGGCACGAGCGCCTTAAGCAGCGGTCAGCCGAGGCCACAGAGCTCGCCCAGATCAGTCTGATCCAGGCGCGCGCTGCCGAAGCACGCGCCGACGCTGCCGAGCGGGAGCTTACGGCGCTCGAACAGCAGCAATGTCGGGACGACGAGACGATCGAGCTTACGCCGCACCGTGTCCTGTATGTCGGCGGGCGCCCAAGCGCGACCGAACGCATGCGGGATCTGCTCGGCGCGGCCGGTGGGTCGCTGCTGACCCATGACGGCGGCCGGCACGATCACTCTTCCCTCCTGCCCGGGTTGATTGGGCAAGCCGACATCGTCGTGTTCCCCGTCGACTGCATCAGCCATGACGCCGCGTTGACCATCAAGCGCCTGTGCCGCCAGCAGTCGAGGCCGTGGGCGCCGTTGCGCACCTCCGGCCTCGGCTCGTTCCTGGCAGCGCTGGCCGACCCGATACTGAACAACAAGGATCGTCCATGAACGTCATCACGCCCGTCCAAGCCCGCCATCCGTTCCTGACCGGCAAGGCCAAGCGCCTGTTCATCGACGGCAAATGGGTCGAAGCCGCCTCAGGGAAAACTTTCGAGACGCACAACCCCTCCACCGGCGAGTTGCTCGCCGCCGTTGCGGAAGGCGACCGCGAGGACATCGACCGGGCCGTCGAAGCCGCACGCCGCGCGTTCAACGGGCCGTGGCGCAAATTCAAGCCATTTGAGCGGCAGAACCTGCTGCTGAAGCTGGCCGACCTCGTCGACCAGCACTTCGAGGAACTCGCCATGCTAGACACGCTCGACATGGGCGCCCCGATCAGCCGCACGAAGGGCAGTCGCCTGCGGGCAGTCGGCATGCTGCGCTACTATGCGGGCCAGGCGACCTCGATCCATGGCGAGACGATCGAGAACTCGCTGCCGGGCGAGTACGTCAGCTTCACGCTCAAGGAGCCGATCGGCGTCGTCGGCGCCATCATCCCATGGAACGGGCCGCTGACGGCGACGATCTGGAAGATCGGCCCGGCGCTCGCGACCGGCTGCACGGTCGTGCTCAAGCCGGCCGAGGAGGCGCCGCTTACCTCGTTACGTCTGGCCGAGCTCTGCCAGGATGCGGGTGTGCCGCCGGGCGTGGTCAACGTGGTGACCGGCTACGGCGAGACCGCCGGCGCGGCGTTGTCCGAGCATCCGGACGTGGACAAGGTGGCGTTCACCGGGTCGCACGTGACGGGGCAGAAGATCATCCAGGCCTCAGCCGGCAACCTAAAGCGCGTCTCGCTCGAACTCGGCGGTAAGTCGCCGGACGTGGTGTTCGCCGATGCAGACCTCGACGCCGCCGTGCCTGGCGCCGGCATGGCCGTGTTCGCCAACTCCGGCCAGATCTGCAGTGCCGGCACGCGGCTGTTCGTGGAAGAGAAGATCTACGAGGAGTTCACCGCCCGCGTCGCCGAATTCAGCAAGACGTTGAAGGTCGGCAACAGCAGCGATCCGGCCACCCAGGTCGGCCCGCTAGTCTCGGCCGAGCAGCTCGACCGCGTGACGGGCTATCTCGCGATCGGGCGTCAGGAGGGTGCCCGAGCGTTGTCTGGTGGCGCGCAACTGACCGAAGGCGACATGTCGAAGGGCTACTTCGTCCCGCCCACGGTGTTCGCCGACGTGAAGGACGACATGCGGATCGCGCAGGAGGAGATCTTCGGCCCGGTGATCTCGGCCATCCCGTTCAAGACGATCGACGAAGTGATCGAGCGCGCCAACAAGACCAGCTTCGGCCTCGGCAGCGGCTTGTGGACCAAGGACGTCACCAAGGCGCACCAGCTGGCGCGCGGCATCCGTGCCGGCTCGGTGTGGATCAACTGCTACCAGGCCATGGACCCGGCCGTGCCGTTCGGCGGCTACAAGATGAGCGGCTACGGGCGCGAGAGCGGCAAGCAGCACGTCGAGGAATACCTCAACGTCAAAGCGGTCTGGATCAAGACCGCCTGATCGCCGCGACTAGATACTCTTCCGAAAGAGCACGAATGAAAATATTCGCTCGAACTGCTTTGCCGATTGCGGCTACTCTATTGGTGGGATCCACGGCTGCTCATGCTGTCCCGCTCTCATTGTATGCCGCAGGCAGCCTTAGCGGCGCGCTCAGCACGGTGGCGGCCGACTACACCGCCGCGACCGGCACGCCGGTGACCACCACGTTCCAACCCTCCGGCACGATCCGCCAGGAGATCGAGGCCGGGACGGTGCATCCGGATGTGTTCGCCTCCGCCGACACGGGCAACCCGCTCACGCTGAACCTGGAGGGCCTGTCCGGGCCGGTGATCAACTTCGCCAGCAACAGGGTCGTTGCCGTCGCCAAGTCGAGCCTCGGGCTGACCTCGGCCAACCTGCTGTCGACGCTGCTCTCCCCGTCCGTCATGATCGGCACATCGACGCCGGTATCCGATCCGTTGGGCGACTACACCGAGCAGGTGTTCGCCCTGGCCAACGGCGTGTCGCCGGGCGCCAAGTCGACGCTCGACGCCAAGGCGCAGCGGCTCGTCGGTGGCCCGGCGGCTCCCACGGTTCCTGCCGGACAGAACAGCCTGGTGTATTTCGTCGACATCACCGGCCAGGCCAACGTGTTCCTGACCTACTACACGTCGGCCATCGCGGCCTTGGCGCTCGACACGAACCTCGTTTCGGTCGACCTACCGAGCAACCTGGCGGTCTCGGCCCAATACGGCGAGACCGTCATCAACGGCGCTAGCCCGGGGGCGCAGTCGCTCGCTGACTATCTGCTGTCGCCGACCGCGCAAGCCGTGCTGGCCCGCAACGGCTTCGGGCCGCCGGCCGCCGTGCCGGAGCCGGCGAGCGGATTCCTGCTGGCCGCGGGCCTTGCGGGTCTTGCCGCGCTGATGGCGAGACAGCACCTTTCTATCTCTCACCGGAACGAGCCGGCGAGCAACGAGATCTGAAGCGGGCAGAACCGCTCGGATACACGAGGGAGAAGACAAAAATGGACGTCTCCGTTTCGCTCAACACGCTTAGCAGCGCGGTAAAGGACTTCATCGCCAAGCCACGGCAATTGCTGATCGATGGTCAGTGGGTCGATGCCAAGAGCGGCAAGACTTTCGCCGTCTATGATCCATCCACCGGACAGCAGATCGCCGAGGTCGCCGAAGCCGATGCGGCGGACGTGAACCTTGCCGCCGCCGCTGCCCGCCGCGCCTTCGACAATGGTCCGTGGGCCACGATGAAGCCCAATGAGCGCGCCCGGCTGCTGTGGAAGCTGTCGGACCTCATGGAGGCTCATGCCGACGAACTGGCCGAGCTGGAAAGCCTCGACAACGGCAAGCCCATCACCGTGGCCAAGGCGGCCGACGTGCCGTTCTCCATCGAGACGTTCCGCTACATGGCGGGCTGGCCGACCAAGCTGTCCGGCAAGACGCTGAACATCTCCGCCCCGGGCGACTACCACAGCTACATCCTGCGCGAGCCGGTCGGCGTCGTCGGCCAGATTATCCCGTGGAACTTCCCGCTGCTGATGGCGGCCTGGAAACTCGGCCCGGCCTTGGCAACGGGATGCACGGTCGTGCTCAAGCCCGCCGAACAGACGCCGCTGACGGCGCTGCGCCTGGGCGAACTGATCATGGAGGCCGGCTTCCCGCCGGGCGTGGTCAACATCCTCCCAGGCTTCGGCGAGACCGCCGGTGCGGCGATCGCCAACCATCCGGACGTCGACAAGGTCGCCTTCACCGGCAGCACCGAGGTCGGCAAGATTATTGCCCGCGCGGCGACCGGCAATCTCAAGAAGGTCTCGCTCGAGCTCGGCGGCAAGTCGCCGGTCATCGTGTTCCCCGACGCCGACATGGAGCGGGTCATCCCCGGGGCGGCGAGCGCGATCTTCTTCAATCAGGGGCAAACCTGCTGCGCCGGGTCACGCCTGTTCGTGCATGAGAAGATCTTCGACAAGGTCATCGAGGGCGTGTCCGACGTGGCCAGCAAGCTCAAGGTCGGCCCCGGCCTCGATCCCTCGACCGAGATTGGGCCGCTGGTCTCCGACGAGCAGTTCAGCCGTGTCCGCGGGTTCCTCGACAGCGGCCGGGCCGAGGGTGCCACGGTGGCGACCGGCGGCGGCACGGTCGGTAATGCCGGCTACTTCGTGCAGCCGACGGTGCTGATCAACGTCAAGCCCGAGATGAAGGTGGTCCGCGAGGAGATCTTCGGCCCGGTGTTGGTGGCCGAGCGCTACAATGACGACGATCTGGACCGGATCGCCAAGGAGGCCAACGACACGATGTATGGCCTGGCCGGCTCGGTCTGGACCCGCGATCTCGGCATCGCGCACAAGATGGCGCGGCGCATCAAAGCGGGCACGGTGTGGATCAACTGCCACAACGTATTCGACGTGTCGCAGCCGTTCGGCGGCTACAAGCAGTCCGGCTGGGGCCGCGAACTCGGCGAAGAAGTGCTGAACAACTACATGGAAACCAAGTCGGTCACTGCCGCTCTCTGATCAATCTATTTTGCACGGGGACGCCAGCTGGCGTCTCCGTTTCAACATCATGATTTAGGTAAGCCCATGTGTTTGCGCCGTCGACTGCGAGAAACGATGCTCGCGGTCGCGCTATTATACCAATGCTTCCTGATCCTGACTCGTGGGCCTTGCCCGACGCGGCGTGCATGTGATTCAGGAAAGGCGGATCGAGGAGTTCCGCCATGCCGCTT
>JBPBQE010000071.1:0-9219 GCA_050954595.1 Janthinobacterium lividum
AGCCGATCTCGCTGGTCCTCGACTCGCCGGTCCGCTCCGGCCAGAGCATCAATTTTCCCGGTGGCGACGTCACGATCATCGGCTCAGTCGCCTCCGGCTCCGAGATCCTCGCCGGCGGCTCGATCCACGTGTACGGAACGCTGCGTGGCCGCGCGATCGCCGGGCTGCTCGGAGCGCACGGCACGTCCCGCCCCCGCATTTTCTGCCGTAAGCTCGATGCCGAGCTGTTGGCCATCGACGGCGTGTACCGCACGGCCGAAGAGATCGACCCGAAACTCCATGGCCGCGCCGTTCAAGCGTGGCTCGACGGCGACCAACTCCGCGTCGCGGCGCTGGATTAACATACATATCTGACTGGCAGCCCAAGGCTGCTTTTTGAGGAGTAAGCCCATGGCCAAAGTATTGGTCGTAACGTCCGGCAAGGGTGGCGTCGGCAAGACCACATCGACCGCAGCTCTCGGCGCCGGGCTCGCGAGCCTGGGCCAGAACGTCTGCGTCGTCGATTTCGACGTCGGTTTGCGTAACCTCGACCTCATCATGGGCGCCGAGCGCCGGGTTGTGTTCGACCTGATCAACGTGACTCAGGGCGACGCCAAGCTCAGCCAGGCGCTGATCCGCGACAAGCGGCTGGAGACACTGCACCTTCTGCCGGCCAGCCAGACCCGCGACAAGGACGCCCTGACCTCCGAGGGCGTCGCCCGCGTGATGTCCGAGTTGCGCGAGAAGTTCGACTGGGTCATCTGCGACAGCCCGGCCGGCATCGAGCGCGGCGCTCTGCTCGCCATGTACCACGCCGACGTCGCCGTGGTCGTCACCAACCCCGAGGTCAGCTCCGTCCGTGACAGCGACCGCATCATCGGCATGCTCGACAGCAAGACCGCCCGCGCCGAAGCCGGCCAGCGAGTCGAGAAGCACCTGTTGCTGACCCGCTACGACCCGCTACGCGCCCAGCGCGGCGACATGCTGCGCACGGAGGACGTGCTCGAGATCCTCTCGATCCCGCTGCTCGGCATCATTCCGGAAAGCCAGGACGTGCTGAAGGCCAGCAACGTCGGTTCCCCCGTCACCCTCGCCGACCCGGCCTCCCCGCCGGCCCGTGCCTACATGGACGCCGTGCGCCGCCTCAAGGGCGAAGAGATCGAGATGTCGGTGCCCGCCGAGAAGAAGAGCCTCCTCGGCAAGCTGTTCGGACGGAGGGTCGCGTGAGCGTCTTTAACTGGTTTCGCCCCAAGAGTACCGCCCCGGTCGCCCGCGAGCGCCTCAAGATGGTGCTGGCCCATGAGCGGGTCGGCAACACGCACTCGCAACTCATTGCGGTGCTGCAGGAGGAGATCATCGCGGTGATCGCCAAACACATGCAGATCGACCGCGACAAGGTCTCCATCAAGCTCGACAAGAACGAGGACGTGAACACGCTCGAGATCGACATCGAGATGCCGTCGCAGGCGATTCCGATCAGCTAATCGATCAAGCCCACGGCGCTCAGTTTCAGACGCTCCGGCAAGCGCGGGGCGTGCGTGAGATTCCACGCGACATATTGCTCGTTATACAGCGTGCTCGATACCATCCCGTCGACCGGCACCACGACGTCGAACCCGCGGAACACCGCCGACGCCGCCGTCTCCATCACCGCGCCTTCGGCTGCCGACCCGATCGTCACCACCGTCTTGATGCCGCGATCCCTGAGCAGCCCCTCGAGCCCGGTCCCCACGAACTTATCCGGCGGCCCCGTGACCTCCGGCTCTGCTGCCAGCTTGGCGACCGCCGGCAGGATATCGGCCGTCTTGCTCGCCGCTCCCAGCGTGTAGATCACCACCCATTTCTTCTCCCGCGCATGGGCGAGCAACGGCTGGACGTGTTGCGCCATCGCCGGGCACCGCGGCAGCCGCTGGGGGTCGCAGGTCTGGTTGGCCAGATCCAGCACCAGCAACGCCGTCGTCGTCGGATCGAGGCTCACGCGCGATGCTGTCGGCTTGTCCGTCGGTGCCGTGATCGTGGACCATTGGTCCAGCACGCCCTGCGCGGTCGCCGGCGTGGCCAGGCTCAACCCCACCATCAACGCCCATTCCAATCGCATTGCTCTCGTCCCCGCCACCGTGTCGTGGCACCATGACCGCATGGGCGACATCGTCAATCTCCGCCGGGTCAAGAAAGCCAAGATGCGGGCGGAAGCAGCGGTTCAAGTCGCCGAGAACCGCAGCCGGTCCGGCCGCACAAAGCAGGAGCGCGAGGCCGACGCCAAACGCGACGCCCTGGTCGCCCGTACGCTCGACGGCGCCCGCCTCGTCGAGACCTAGTAGGGCACCGCGTACTCAGCGAAGTCGCGAGTCAACACCTGGTAGATCGGCAGCTTGAACGGCACTGCCAGAGCCGGCAATTCGGCCAATGGCGCCCAGCGCCAGGCGTCGAACTCCGGGTGCGGGTCGAGGTCCAGCCGGATGTCGGCATCCTCGCCCTCGAACCGCAGCGCGAACCAACGCTGCCGCTGCCCGCGATACTTTCCGCCCAACGCCTTGCCCACCAGCTCCGGCGGTAGATCGTAGGTCAGCCACTCCGAGTGCTCCCCGACGATCCTGGCCCGCGCCGTGCCGATCTCCTCCTCCAGCTCGCGGAACACGGCAACCGCCGGGTCCTCGTCCGCATCGATCCCGCCCTGTGGCAGCTGCCATCCTCCCGGTGCGCCCTCCGCATTCGGGAAGTCCGCCCGTCGCGCCACGAACACCAGGCCGTCCCGGTTGAACAACGCGGCTCCGACGTTCGGCCGATACGGCAATGTACTCATTTATGCGCCTCTGCTTCAGCCACCAATGGATCGATCAGCGCACTGACCGGCACCAGCGCGATGCCCTTGTCGCCCAGCCCACGCGCCCATGCCGCGATCCGCTCGATCGTCACCGGCCGCAACGGCCCGGCGAACCCCAGCGCCGACCCTTTCTCGCGCGCCATCCGCTCCAGCGCCGCCAGCTTGCCCTCGATCTCCGCCCGTGACGGCGGATCGTCTATCACCGCGTCGACGCCCCGCCCCGGCACATCGCTCAGCTTGTCCACGCTCTTGCCCGGCCGCGGATCAATATAAAGCAGCCCGCGCCGTTGCAGCTCGTCCAGCACGGCCCGCAAGCTGCTCGATTGCTCGGCGAACCGCTCGCCCCGCATCGCGTCCAGTGCCCCGATCGCGCCGACATAGCCCTGGATCCGGCTCAAGCTCCACTCGAGGTTGACCGCGTTCTGCGCCGGCGGGGCCCCGGTCAGCAGCGATTTGCTGCCGGCATCGTTCAACGGATAGCCCAACGGCTCCAACGGCAAGGACACCAGCATCTCGTGCCCGAGCGTGCGCGACAGCTCCATCAACGCATCCGAGCGGGTCGCATAAGGCGAGAAACTCAACGATACCGGCCCCGGAAGCGCCTGCATCGCATCCCGGCTGTCAGTCTCCGACATGCCGAGCCCGGTAATCACCAAGGCGATCTTCGGCCGCCGATCCTCGGCGTCGGTTGCCCGCGCATACACGACGCGCGCGACCCGGCCATCCGCCGCCACCCGCGGCAACATCGCCGGCGGAAACAGCTTCGACGGTTCCAGTAAGGCCGCTTGCGGCGGCATGATCTGCCCGGGCGGCAACGCCGGGGGCTGCACCGGTGCTATCGGGGGCGGTTCGGCCGCGGCATGCGGCGGCTTAGCCAGAGGTGTCGGTGGCCCCAGATAGGCCAGCACACCCACGGTCACGGCGGCTATGCCGCCGACCGCCACCCAGAACGCGCCAAGCCCACGCCAGCCAGATCGGCGGCGCGGGTTGCCGGTCGCCAATTTCAGGTTAGCGCGAAGCCCGGCGCTGCTGCGCCATCGCCTGCGCCAGCGCCAGCGCTTCCTTCAACTGGTAGTCAGTATCCGGCTTGGTCAGATCGAACGCAGGCGACCCTTCCGGCGGCAGCTTCGGGATCTCGCGCGCGATCGGCGGCAGATCGGTCCGCGGTGTTGGCGTCGCCGGCTGCGGCGTCCCACCCTGGTTGCGCAGCGCCCCGCGCAGATCAGCTTCGCGCTCCGGCCCGAACCGGGCGACTTCCGTCCGCGACGCTGCCACTTCCACGTCCGGAGTAATACCCAGCCCCTGGATGCTGCGGCCCGATGGCGTGTAGTACCGCGCCGTCGTCAACCGCATCGCCCCGTTGCCCGGCAGCGGCATGACCGTCTGCACCGACCCCTTGCCGAAGCTGCGCGTGCCCAGCACCACCGCACGCTTCTGATCCTGCAATGCGCCGGCGACGATCTCGCTGGCCGAGGCCGACCCGCCATTGATCATCACTACCACCGGGATGCCCTGCGCGATGTCGCCCGCCTTGGCGTTCCAGCGCTGGCTGTCCTGCGTGTGCCGCGCCCGCGTCGAGACGATCTCGCCCTGGTCGAGGAAGTCGTCCGACACCGCGACGGCCTGATCGAGCAGGCCGCCCGGGTTGTTGCGCAGGTCGAGGATGAGGCCCTTCAGCGTGCCCCCGGCCTTGGCCTTCAGATCCGTCACCGCCTTGCGCAAGCCCGGATCGGTCTGTTCGTTGAACGACGTCAGCCGCACATAGCCGATATCACCGGCCTCAAGATGCGACTTGACCACCTGGATGTGGATGACCTCGCGGTTCATCGACACTTCGACCGGCGTGTCGATGCCCTCGCGCTTGATCGTCAGCTTGATTGGACTGCCCGGCGGGCCGCGCATCTTGTCGACCGCCTCCGTCAGCGTCAGCCCCTGCACCGTCTGCCCATCGAGCATGGTGATCAGGTCGCCGGCCTTCATCCCGGCCTTGGCGGCCGGCGTGTCGTCGATCGGGCTGACCACCTTGATGAGCCCGTTCTCGGCCGTCACTTCGAGGCCGAGCCCGCCGAACTCGCCGCGGGTCTGCACCTGCATGTCGCGGAACGCTTTGGCGTTCATGTAGGAGCTATGCGGGTCCAACCCGGTTAGCATGCCGTTGATGGCATTCTCGATCAGCTCGCGATCATTCACCGGCTCGACATACTCTGCGCGAATCCGCTCGAACACGTCGCCGAATAGAGTGAGCAACCGGTAGGTATCGGCCCGCGAGGTCGACGAAGTATCCTGGGCGCGCGCATGCGCCACCGGCCAGGCGATTCCCGTCCCCCGTTCAACCAGCGAGGCGCCAGGCCCGGCCATCAGACCGGCGGTGAACGCGACGCCCAACAACAACCCGCTTCTGATCTTCATGCCGAAACCAATCCTCTTGCATTCAGCCGAGAATGCTCGCCCGTACTGATTACTCTAGCCCGCAAGCCTTTGTCACACGGTTAACGACGACGAAACCAGTGAACACGAAGATAGAATTGGTCAGGAACCCGATCTTAGATAGGGGGCAGGATCCACTGGATCGCCATCCCGACGCAATTCTAGGTAAAGCACCGGACGACGACCCGGCACTGTTGGATCCCAATCCGGCATCGTGCCGAGCGGATCGCCCGGCCGCACCGCCGCCCCGGCCTCGACGTCGAGGCGGTCCAACCCGGCCAGCACGAAGTGATACTTCGCGCCGCAATCCAGGATCACCAGCACGCCGAAGCTACGAAACGGCCCCGCAAACGCGACCCGGCCCGTGCATGGCGATACCACCCGGCCGTTCGGCGGCGCTCGAAACGCCATTCCCCGCGCCGGCCCGGCATCCGTCGTCTCGCCCCAGCGCCGCACCAACGGCCCAGCCACCGGCACCAGCGCACCACCGCCGGGCTGGATGCCGGGACCCCGTGGAGCCGATACCTCCGCCTGCCGTTTCTGAGCCAATTGCAGCGCCACCGTCCGCCGCTGGGCCGCGGCCCGTTCGGCGTCCCGCTTCAGCAGTTGCTCCGCCCGCGCCCGCGCCGCAGCCATCGCGTCGAGCGCGTCGCCCACGCTCTCCGCCCGCATCGCCTCCGCCGCGGCACGCCGCGCCTCGTCGGCTGCCGCATCGTCGTTCCGCGCCCGCTCCGCCCGCGCTTGCTCTACCTCGCGATCCAGCAGCGCCGACTTCAGGCGCTGCTCGGACTGCGCCGACCGCAATTGCGGCAGCGCAGCCTCCAACTCACGCTGCGCCTGCTCCACCGCCGCGATCTCCGCCCGCGCCGCCGCCGCTTGTCTCTCCACCGTGCGCGCCAGCGTTTGCAGCACGGACAGCCCGCGCATTGCCTGCTCCGGCGGCACCGGCATCGCCAGCAACGTCTCGGCCGGGAACATGCCGAGCCGCTCCGCCAGCGGCAGCAACGGCGTCAGTGCCGCCGCCCGCTCCTGCAACCGTGCCTGCGCCGCCCGCCGCGTCGCCTCGAGCGCGACGACCTTCTGCGCCGCCTCGCTGACGGCCTCGTCGGCCCGCCGCACCTGCACCGCCGATTGCGACTGCGTCTCCGCCGGCGGCGCCGCTCCGGCTCCAGCCAACGACGATGGCACCGTTGCGCCCACCAAGACTGCAGGCGCCGCCGCGGCGCCGCCCAGCAAGAACGCGGCGGCGATGACCAACGGCCGCGCCGCCACCGCTAATTGCTCCGGTCGAGCAGCGAGCGCCCCGTCATCTCCGCCGGCTGCGGCACGCCCAGCAGCGCCAGCAGCGTCGGCGCGATGTCGGCCAACCGCCCGTCCGAGATCGTCCCGCCGCCGTTCATCAGCACCACCGGCACCGGGTTGGTGGTGTGCGCCGTGTGCGGCCCGCCGGTGACCGGGTCGCGCATCAACTCGCAATTGCCATGATCCGCCGTCACCAACAGGGCGCCGCCCGCCGCCTCGATCGCGTCCATGATCCGGCCCAGCCCATGATCGACCGCCTCGACCGCCCGCACCGCGGCATCCAGGCTGCCGGTATGGCCCACCATGTCAGGGTTGGCGAAGTTTAGGATGATGAGGTCGTATTGCCCGGACCCGATCGCCGCCACCGCCTTGTCCGCCAGCTCCGGCTCCGACATCTCCGGCTGCAGATCGTAGGTCGCGACCTTGGGCGACGGCACCATCGCGCGCCCTTCGGCCACGAACGGCTCCTCGCGGCCGCCGTTCAGGAAATAGGTGACGTGCGGATACTTCTCCGTTTCCGCCATCCGCAACTGCCGCAGCCCGGCATCGGCCACCACCTCGCCCAGGATGCGGCCCATCGGCTGCGGCGCGAACACCGTCTGCATCATCGGCGCCAGATGGTCGCCATACCGCGTCATCCCGACCACGCTCGCGAACGCGACCCGTCGCGGCCGTGCGAAGCCGACGAACCCCGGGTCGATCAGCGCGCCGACGATCTCGCGGATCCGGTCCGCCCGGAAGTTGAACGACATGAGCCCGTCGCCATCGCGCATGCCGGTGTAGTTGGCGATGATCGACGGGATGACGAACTCGTCCGTCACGCCGTCCCCATAAGCGCGATCCATCACCGATGCCGCATCCGCCGCACCCGCCCCACGCCCCTCGGCCATGGCGAGATAGGCCTTCTCGACCCGGTCCCACCGATTGTCCCGGTCCATCGCGTAATACCGCCCGCTCACCGTCGCGATCCGCGCCCGCTCCGGCAGCGCCGCCTGCAATCCTTCGATCGCCGCCAACCCCGACTGCGGTGACGTGTCGCGCCCGTCGGTGAACGCATGGATCGCCACGGGAACTCCCGCCCGCGTCATGATCCACGCCAGCGCCGCCGCGTGGTCCTGGTGGGCATGCACCCCGCCCGGCGAGATTAGCCCGATCAGGTGACAGGTCCCGCCACTTGCCCGCAGCGCCTCGATCATCCCGGTGATCGCCGGGTTGGTTGCCAGAGTTCCGTCCTTGATGGCCTCGCCGATGCGCGGCAGATCCTGCATCACGACCCGGCCGGCACCGATGTTCATGTGCCCGACTTCGGAGTTGCCCATCTGCCCTTCCGGCAACCCGACATCGAGCCCGTGAGTGCGCAAAAACGCATAAGGCGCCTGCAGCAGCCGATCGAAGGACGGCGTCTTGGATTGGCGAATGGCGTTATCCGCCGCGTCCTCGCGCCATCCCCACCCGTCCAGGATCACCAGCATGACGGGCCGAGGCGTCGCCGTGCCTGAGATCTGACGAGGGAATTTGGAGGAAAGGGCCATAATGCGCCGGTATGGCGCGCACGACTCCGATGGGCAAGGCAGCGCGACGCAGCGGTCCGAAAGCCCACGCCGGACGAACCGGCGCGGGACGCCTCGAGGTGTTAAACCTCGCTTTGAAGGCGGGTGATCTCCTCCTTCAACCGGAGCTTCTCGACCTTAAGCCGGGCCAGCGACTCGGCATTCGGTCGGGGTCGGATGTCTTCGGCGTGGATCTTATCTTCGAGCGACGCATGACGGTCCTTGAGGGAAACCATGCGGGATTCCAGGCTCATCGATCTCTCCTTCACGGCGGAACGGCATCGCTTGAGGCGATGCTGCAGAGACGGCGGCGTCACCGCCGACCCAGAGCGTCATACAGCCGTAACTTTAAGGCCAGCTTAAAATTGCCCGCCGTCGCGAGCCCATGATATGCACACCGAATGTTGACCGCTCCATGCTGACTGCGAAAATGCTGATCGCCCCATGCGGACTACCCCATGCTGACTGATCGCGACTCGATGCTGCGGCAGTTGCACGAGCTTCGCAGCGAACACCGCGACCTCGATACGGTGATCGCCCGCCTGGCCGAGGTCGGCGGCGACCAACTGCATCTGCAACGCCTCAAGAAGCGCAAGCTGCTCCTCAAGGACGAGCTCGCCTGGATCGAGAGCCGGCTGATCCCGGACAGCATCGCCTGATGCGACCACCCGCCGTCTCGATCATCATGGGCAGTCAGTCCGACTGGCCCACGATGCAACATGCCGCCGACATGCTCGACCGCCTCGAAATCCCGCACGAGACCCTGATCGTCTCGGCGCATCGCACGCCGGACCGCCTGGCCGACTTCGCACGCGGCGCCCGCGCCCGCGGCATCCAAGTCGTCATCGCCGGCGCCGGCGGGGCGGCCCACCTCCCCGGCATGTGCGCCGCTTGGACCACGCTGCCCGTGCTCGGCGTCCCCGTTCGCTCCGAGGCGTTGAGCGGCATGGATAGCCTGCTCTCCATTGTGCAGATGCCCGGCGGTGTCCCGGTCGGCACCTTGGCGATCGGCCGCCCCGGGGCGATCAACGCCGGGCTGCTGGCGGCGTCGATCCTGTCACTCAACGACGACGCGCTGGCGACCCGGCTCGAGGCCCACAAGCGCGCCCAGACCGATGCTGTGGCGACCGAGCCCAC
>JBPBQE010000078.1:0-9123 GCA_050954595.1 Janthinobacterium lividum
ACGCACCTTACTAGGTCATCGACCTAGGCAATCATGGCTCGTTCAATCATAGCCGCCGGTGCAGCAATCCTTCTGCTGACCGGTGGCTGCACCATTCAACATCGGCCGAAACGTCAGTTTGCCGGCAAGCTTGTATCTACCGACGCCGCGTGCCCGCCGACACAGGGAACGCTTATCGTTCAAAATAAGCAGGTCGTCTTCGCGCCCGCGGACACGACCTGGACACTGACGGGAAAAGCGCTTGGTGAGAAACTGGAACTCACCCATAGCCGCCCAAGCTTTGACCACAAGCTCTACGCAACCACTCTAAAGGCCACATTGTCCAGCGACCGCGTAAGTGGAACCTACTCGACGCCGTCCTGCACCTACACGGTCGACTTGAAGCAATTCTGATCAAAATCCCTGCGTAAATCTACGCGGCAACGACCAGAGCTGATCTCCCGACATCGATAGCCACGCCGAACCGTCGCCCTGCGCGCGAACCATCGAGTTGACCCAATCAGCCATCGGTCCACCTTCCGAATCGAACGGCACCTCCACCCGCGGCAACTGTGCGATGGAAGCCATCATATCCTCGAAATTCCGTCCCGATACACGCTGATGCAGGGCGATGTCAGCGGAGGCAAAAGCCTGCCCCCGCGTGCGCTCCAGTCGACGTAATCCCAACTTCAAGTCGGCATAACGCAGGTGGAACAGGAACAACCCGCCAGTCTGCACCGCCGCGTCGCACAAGTGGAACCCAGGCACCCAACGCACAGCCCGGCACACGAACACCGGTTTACACATCGCCGCGCTGAACCTGACCCAACCCCGCTGTCTCCCGATCGGCCGCCCGGGATCCAGCGCTGCCTCCTCGGCCGCCAGATGCTGCACGTCTAGCCCTACCGCCGTCACCACCTCGCCCGGCCGGCTCGCCGCAAAAGACCGTAAGCTGCTGAACCGCCGCGGATCCGCGATCACCAGTTCGTCCACGTCGGTATGCACGACCGCATCATACGTCTCGAGTAGCGCTGCTACCCGCGCACTCACCTGCGCTGCCCGAACGTCTTCGTCCAGCGCCGACCGGGCAAGCCGCTCGACGTTGATCTTCAATCCGTCGGCGCTGCCATCATCCGACCCGTGGTCCATCAAAAAGCAGTTTTCCGCCCCGACTTGCCCAGCATAATGCCGCGCCCAGACCCGCGCCCACACCGGTTCGTTATACGACATCGTGAGAGCAGCTACCCGCATCCCGGCAAACTCCACGCCGACTATCGTTCGGTCAAGCAAGAGGCTTCGCGCCCTGCCGCTTCTCGGCTAAGTCACACCGTATAAGGAGCCCACGATGTCGAACCCAAGTGACAAAGCCTTCCGCGCCGTGCTCGGGCAGAACCTGCAAACCGGCGCACTTCGCGCCATTCTCTTCCTCGGCGCGTTCGCCTTCATCGGCGCTTGCGTTGCATGGTTGTTGCACTGACCCGGCACGCCAGATCTAGCTAGCATTCACCGTCCGGAGCTCGTGTAACGTGCTGACCGATCTCCCGAACATTCTGACGCTGTCCCGCATTGCAGCAATTCCGATCCTCGCCGTCCTGACGGCATTCCACACCCCCGCCGGTGATCTCGCTGCCTGCGTCGTCTTTGCTGCCGCTGGCATCACCGACTATCTCGATGGTCGCCTGGCCCGCGACCGTGACCAGGCAAGTGACGTCGGCCGCATGCTCGACCCCATTGCCGACAAACTTCTCGTCGGTGCCGCGCTGATACTCCTCGCTGGCCACGACCGTCTCACCGGCTGGGGTCTCTATCCTGCCATCATCATTCTCCTGCGCGAGATCCTCGTCAGCGGCCTGCGCGAATATCTCGCCGGTCTCCGCGTCGGCCTTCCTGTCACCAACCTCGCCAAATGGAAGACCGGCTTCCAAATGGGCGCACTCGGCACCCTCATCGCCGGCAGCGACTCGGCGGTCATTCTCCATCTCTCCTTCCTACCCGTCGTCGCGATCGGCGAAGCCATGCTGTGGATCGCCGCCGTCCTGACCCTGGTAACCGGCTGGGACTACCTAAAGGCCGGGCTCCGCCATGCGACCACACCGAGTAGTGCCCTTCCCCGCCGCTGATCGACAAACCGGCGGGATTGGCCCATGAACTCGTCGCGTGGATCGTATTGAACCCGGCTTAGTCGTGACTCAGGAGCTTTCCCTCGCATGCGGCGACTGACCCCGCTCCTTCTCTTGGTCGGCCTAACCGGCTGCACCGGTTTCGGCGAATTTATGGACCATACCTTCACCAACCCTCGCCGAAATCCCAACTTCCCCATGTCAGACAGCGAGAATGTCCGCCGGGTGCGCGGTCTCGATCCGGCGACGCAACCGCTCGAGGTCGAACCCGGCAACGTCTGGCCGAAATTCGACACCCGCGACCCCACCCTCGAAGATGTCGCCAACAACCCCGGCCGCGAAGATGCCCGTGGCTTCGAGCCCACGACCGTCGGTGGCGGCGCCCGCCCGGGCTTGCCCGCTCACCGTCAGCCTGTCCCAGTCCGCGGTAGCTCGACTCCGCCTGGCCAGGCGGAGCCAGGATTTCCCCAGATTCGGAGCCCATCGCTCTCGCCACCACCACCGACGTCCAACGCGCCGCCCCCACCCGGCGGTGTCATCAACACACCTGATGGTCCGGCCGTCGATACTGGCGGGACCAACGCCTATCGGACTCTGACCACACCCACCGGCCCCGGCGCGATCGTGGTTCCCAACGGAAACGGCACCAGCACGGTGATCCGGCCCGACGGCACCGTCCAAACCATCACGACCCCGCGCTGATCATGCTCAAAATTCTCTACTTCGCCGCCTTGCGCGAGCGGATGGGCTGCAACGAGGAAGACCTCACGCCGCCCCCCTCCGTCACCACCGTCGCCCAACTCATCACCCACCTGCGTGATCGTGACCCGGCCGGCACCGCCGCCTTCGCCCAACCCAGCCTCGTCCGCGCTGCCGTCAATCAGGAGTTCGCGAACCTGCAGACCATCATCCGCGAGAATGACGAGATCGCTTTCTTCCCGCCTGTGACCGGCGGCTGATGGCCACCATCCGCGTCCAGCCGGAGCCGTTCGACGTCGGCCGGGAAATCGCTCAACTCTCTGCCGATCGCACCGACATCGGCGGTCTCGGTTGCTTCGTCGGCCTGGTCCGCGGCAGTGCCGGCGACGACGCTCTCGATGCACTGACCCTCGAGCACTACCCCGGGATGACTGAGCGCTCTCTCGCCTCCATCGCCGCCACGGCCGAAGACCGCTGGTCCCTCCTCGGCTGCACCCTGATCCATCGCATCGGTCGTTTGGCCCCCGGCGAACCGATCGTTCTCGTCCTGACCGCCGCCGCTCACCGTGGCCCCGCTCTGGACGCCACGGCCTTTCTGATTGACTGGCTCAAGACCAAGGCCCCGTTCTGGAAGTCCGAACAATCGGCTGACGGCACTTCACGCTGGGTAGAAGCGCGCGACACCGACGATGCCGCGGCCGCACGATGGACCACTGGCTGACCCGATCCGCGCCGGCCATCCTCGTCGGCGCGTTTTTTCTCGCATGGCCCATCGTCTTGAACGGCTATCCGATCGTCTTCAGCGACACCGGCGCTTTGCTCGACATGGGCCTGCTTCCCAGTATGGGCTGGGACAAACCCTTCCTCTACGGCCCCGTCATCGCCGCCCTCAGCCTCCACCGCTCCCTGATTCCTGTCGCCGCCGCACAGACTTTGCTTCTCTCCTACATGCTCTGGGCCACTCAATCCGCCTTCGCGCCGCCGCGCGCGATGCGCCATCTCGCACTCTGCCTAATCCTCGCCGCGGCGACCTCCGCCCCCTGGTTCGCCTCCACGCTCCTACCCGATGCCTTCACCGCCCTGGTCGCACTCGGCATCCTGACCGCCTCCGGCCGCCTGCCCCGTCGCCACGTGATCCCAGTCGCCGTCCTCACCGCTGCTGCAATTGCCTTCCATCTCTCTCATCTCATCCTCGCAGCTGCCCTCATCGCTGCAATCACGCTGCTTCGCCGACGCGTCGCCTGGCGCCCTCTCGGCAGCCTCGCCGCTGCCCTGCTCTTCCTGCTCGCCACCAACTTCATCGGTAACGGTCGCCTCGCCGTCTCGCCCTACGGCTCCGTCTTCGCTCTCGCCCGCCTCATCGGCGACGGCCCCGCCCGCGACTACCTCGCCAAGACCTGCCCCGACCCGACCCTCGTCCTGTGCGCCTGGCGCGAGCAGCTCACCGCCGATAGCGATCAATTCCTCTGGGACCCCGCCAGCCCGTTCTGGTCCGACCCCCTTCCCCTCGCCGAGTTCGCCGCCCAGGCCAGCCGCATCGTCGCCAGCACCATCCGTACCCAACCCGGCGCTGTCCTTCGTCACGCCTATCGTAACGCGGCTCACGAACTCGTTCGCATCGACCTCGGCGACACGCTCGTCCCCGACTTCCTCGCCGACACCGTCCGCCCCCGTATCGCCCACTGGTTTCCCGACGCCGAACTCGCCCGCTTCGACACCAGTCGCCAGGCAACCGGGACTCTAGCCCCACTCGCCGCCGAACTGCTGCCGCTCCAACGAACGGTCATCATTCTCGGCCTGGCCGGCTGCGCCCTCCTCCTTATTACGACCTTGCGCCGGTCCCGTCCAAGCCCTCGCGCCGACGTGGCGGCCCTGATCCTCATCACCCTCGCCGCCAATGCCGTCGCCACCGGCGCTCTCTCCGCCGTCCACGATCGCTACGAAGCTCGACTGATCTGGATCATCCTCCTCCCCTTCCTCTTTCTCTTCAGCCCCCTCGCCGCACCAACGCCTCATAGTCCCGCACCAGAACCTCCGTGATCGCTCCCGGCGCGTAGCAATGCGTCCCGATCTGCCGAACCGGCGTCACCTCTGCCGCCGTCCCGGTCAGGAACGCCTCGCTGGCCAACACCAACTCGCTCTCCTCGATCGTTCGCTCCACCACCGTGATCTGCCGGCTCTCGGCCAGCGCCATCACCGTCCGCCGCGTGATCCCGTCCAGGAAGCAATCCGGCGTCGGTGTATGCAGCGCCCCATCGATCACCAGGAACAGGTTTGCGCCGGTCGCCTCCGCCACCTTCCCGCGCCAATCCAGCATCAGCGCATCGTCGAACCCGGCCGACGCCGCAGCATGTTTCGACAACGTCCCGATCATGTACATACCCGCTGCCTTGCTCTCGGTCGGTGCCGTCTGCGGATGCGGCCGCCGCCAAGTTGCCATGTTCAGCCGAACGCCGCGCATCCGATCGTCTCCGAACAGGTTCGGCCAAGCCCAACTCGCGACCGCCAAATGGATCCGCGAGCCCGGTGCCGATACCGAAAGCTCCTCCGCCCCCCGCCACGCGATCGGCCGCACATACGCGTCCTCGAGCCCATTTGCCGCAACCACCGCTCGACACGCCGCGTCGATCTCCTCGGCCGTGTACGGCAGCACGAACCCGAGCAAAGCCGCTGACCGGATCAGTCGCTCGGTATGATCCCGCAACCGGAAGATGTGCCCGCCATAAGCCCGCTCCCCCTCGAACACGCCGCTGGCATAGTGCAGCCCATGCGATAGAACATGCAGCGTTGCCTCCCGCCAAGGCACCAGCTTGCCATCGACCCAGATCACCCCATCACGATCATCGAACGGAACTAACGTCATGACACCATCCCACGCAATAAAGTTGCTATGACAGCGCGATAACTAAAATGATCTTTGTTATATGGCAACAAGACTGTCCCATCTTTCCGGCATGGGAGCCCTGCGCAGTTTCGGCGGAAACGCGAGGCGATCGAGCATGAGCCCGCTCGACGCAAAGCCACCCGCTGGCGCCAGCCATCTTTTCCTCCGTGAGGAGCAGATGCGGCAGGCTCAGGACCTTCTCTTCTTCGCCTACCGTGACTTCACCGCCGCCGCCGATGCCGTGCTGGACGAACTCGGCCTCGGTCGCGCCCATCACCGCGCTATCCACTTCATCGGCCGCAGCCCCAGCATCACCGTTGGCGAACTCCTGACGATCCTTCGCATCACCAAGCAAAGCCTCGCTCGCGTCCTCGCCGCGTTGGTCGAAAACGACTATGTCGCCCAATCCCGCGGCACCGCAGACGGCCGTCAACGCCATCTCACCCTGACGGAAACCGGCAAGGCCCTCGAGCGCCGCCTGTTCGAACGTCAGCGCGAGATCCTCGCCACCGCCTATCGCGATGCCGGCGCCCCCGCCGTCGATGGCTTTCGCCGGGTCATGCGCGGCATCATGACCGACGACGCCCGCACCACCCTCGACCACACGGACCCGTTGCGCAGGTGATTCCTGAATGAGTGAAGAAGCCCACGTTCTCGTTGTCGACGACGATGCCCGGCTCCGCGCCCTCCTCTCGCGCTACCTCGTCGAGCAGGGTTTCCGCGTCACCACCGCCAGCCATGCCGCCGAAGCGCGCGAGAAACTGCGGATTTTCCAACCCGACCTCATGATCCTCGACGTCATGATGCCCGACGAGACCGGATTGGCTTTTACCAGTTCCATCCGCACTCAGCCCGGCGCCGCCGGCCAAGCCGAGATCCCGATCCTCCTTTTGACCGCTCGCGGCGCCCCCGAGGACCGTATTGCCGGCTTCGAAGCCGGTGCGGACGATTACCTGCCCAAACCCTTCGAACCCTACGAGCTCGTCCTTCGCCTCCGCGCCATGCTCCGCCGCCGCACCCCGCCCCCCGCCGAACCTACCCAGACCACCCTCCGCCTCGGTCCGCTCCAATTCGATATTGCTCGTGCCGAGCTCTCCGGCCCCGACGGGATCGTCCACCTCACCGGCGCCGAAGCCGCTCTCCTCAGAGCCCTGGCCGCCCGACCCGGCGAGGTCTTCTCCCGCGAAGCCATCGCCGAAGCGCTCCAGATGGACGACACCGGCGAACGCGCCATCGACGTCCAAGTCACCCGCCTCCGCCGCAAGATCGAAGCCGACCCCCGCGAGCCCCGCTTCCTCCACACCGTTCGCGGCCGCGGCTACGTGCTCAAGCCCGGAACCTGAGCGCGCGCATGATCAAACGCTTCCTTCCCCGCGGCCTCCTCGGCCGCTCTCTCCTCATCGTCCTCGTCCCTCTGGTCATTCTTCAGGTCGTCACCTTCACCATCTTCTACGGCGGCCATCTCGACTTCATCTCCCGCCGCCTCTCCTTCGCCATCGCCGGCGAGATCGCTCAAACCATCCAGCTGATCCGCCGCTATCCCAGCGACGAGCAATACACTCTCGACGCCGCACTACGCCTCTTCGAAGTCCCCATGCGCATGATCCCGGACGCCAAGCTCGACACGCGCCCGCGCATCAACCTTCCAGGTCCGATGGACGACGATCTCGCTGCAGCCCTTGAGTCCAAGGTCCGCCTTCCGTTCACCATGGACTGGACCAGCGACGCCCGCGCCGTCCTCATCCGCGTTCAACTCGCCCACGGCCTCCTCGAGGTCGAAGCCCCGCGTAAGCGCCTCTACCCCAGCACCATCTACCTCTTCGTCCTTTGGGTCGTTGGCACCGCACTCCTGCTCTTCGGCATCGCCGCCCTATTCCTGCGCAACCAGGTCCGCGCCATCCGCCGCCTTGCCGAAGCCGCCGAAGCCTTTGGCCTCGGCCGGGACCGCGACCCCATCAAGCCCGAGGGCGCCACCGAGGTCCGCCAGGCCGCCACCGCGTTCAACCGCATGCAGGCCCGCATCCATCGTTTCCTCTCTCAACGCACCGAGATGCTGGCCGGCGTTTCCCACGACCTGCGCACCCCGTTGACCCGGCTTCGTCTCGCCCTTGCCATCCTTCCTAAAACCGACGAACTCGCCCCCGACATCGCCGACATGACCGCCGACACCGCCGAAATGGAGCGCATGATCGCCGGCTACCTCGCCTTCGCCCGCGGCGAGGGCGCCGAACAGGCCCAGGCCGTCGACCTTTCCGCCCTCCTCGACGAAGTCGCCACCGCCGCCCGCCGCACCGGCGCGTCCATCGAACTGGATTTACCCCAGGGCATCATCGTCCACCTGCGCCCCGACGCCGCCCGCCGCGCCGTCACCAACCTCGTCGACAACGCCCGCCGTCACGCCAGCCGGGTCCACCTTTCCGTCCAGTTTCAGGGCCGCGTCATCTCCGTCCTTGTCGATGACAACGGCCCCGGCATCCCGCCCGATCGCCGTGAAAGCGTCTTCAAACCCTTCGAAAGCGGCGCCGATGACGGCACCGGCCTGGGCCTCACCATTGCCCGCGACATCGCCCGCGCCCATGGCGGCGAGATCCATCTCGAGCACAGCCCCCTCGGCGGCCTACGCGCCCGCATGCGCCTCCCGATCTGACCCGGCATCTATCGCCGAACCCGGCATTTTTGACCTACCCCGATCATTCAAATCCTGAGCATCCATAAGCCTTCGACCTCTGGCACGCCGCTTGCCTTTACCGCACCAGCACACCGCTGGACGCCACAATGGAACTGCCGACCTACGTCGCCCTCTCCCGCCTCGCCGCCCAACAGCGCGCGCTGGACGTCACTGCGTCCAACCTCGCCAACGCGAGCACCCCCGGCTTCAAGGCCAGCCGCGTCCTCTTCACCGACTGGCTCTCGAATCAAACCGGCACTGAGGCCCCGGTAGGTGATCGAAAGGTCGCCTACACGCAGGATCGCGCTACCTACCGCGAGCAACAGCCAGGCACCCTGCAGAACACCGGCAACCCGCTTGACCTAGCCATCGGCGGCGAAGGCTACTTCACCGTCAATACACCGCGCGGCCCACGTCTCACCCGCGCCGGACACTTCACTCAGCAAGCCAACGGCACCATCGGCGACATGGACGGCAACGCCCTGCTCAGCTCCTCCGGCAGCCCGCTCCGTATCGCCCCGACCGACACCGAGATCACCGTCACCCCCGACGGCACGATCAGCACCGAGTCCGGCGAGATCGGCCGCGTCGGCGTCGTCATGCCATCGGACGTCAACCGCGTTTCCCCCGAAGGCAACCGCAACCTCCTCTCCGACGTGCCCACCGCACCAGTGACCCAAGCCAAGGTCGTCCAAGGCGCGGTGGAAGACAGCAACGTCCAATCCGTCGTCGAGACCACCCGCATGATGAGCGACCTCCGCTCGTTCCAGTTC